>CAZRQR010000015.1:0-24513 GCA_964602435.1 uncultured Oxalobacter sp. | reverse complement strand
TTTGTATTCTGGTAGGCCGTGGGCGGCTCGAACGCCCGACCAACGGATTAAAAGTCCGCTGCTCTACCAACTGAGCTAACGACCCGAAAGAATTACATTATAGATATTAATGGATGAAAGTGTCAAGAAATAGGTAGAATAATGTATTCATTTTTGAACTGTTTTTCTCATGATTGTTTTGGGTATTGAATCGTCATGCGACGAGACGGGAGTTGCCCTGTACGATACGGAACAAGGGCTTCTCTCGCATGCGCTTTATTCTCAGATTGCCTTGCATGCCGAATACGGCGGTGTCGTTCCCGAGCTGGCGTCGCGTGACCATATTCGGCGTATTGTTCCGCTTCTGGAACAGGTATTTGAAAAAGCGTCTGTCACCCCGAAGGAAATGGACGCCATTGCGTATACGCAGGGGCCCGGACTGGCCGGTGCGTTGCTGGCAGGAAGTTCTGTCGCGTCCGGTATGGGAATGGCGCTGGGAAAACCGCTTGTCGGCGTGCATCATCTTGAGGGGCATCTCCTTTCCCCGCTGCTGGCGAAAAGACCGCCTGTTTTCCCGTTTGTCGCATTGCTGGTTTCAGGCGGACATACCCAGTTGATGAAAGTGGATGGCATTGGACGTTATGAATTGCTCGGCGAGACACTTGACGATGCGGCTGGGGAAGCGTTCGACAAGTCGGCCAAGCTGCTTGGACTGGCTTATCCGGGAGGTCCGGAAATATCAAAACTTGCCGAAACGGGACGCTCCGGCGTTTTCAGGTTGCCTCGTCCCATGCTGCATTCCGGGGATCTGAATTTCAGTTTTTCCGGGTTGAAAACGGCTGTACTGACCACTCTGAAAAAAGAGGGGGCAGGGAGCGATGAGCAGACAAGAGCCGATATCGCCCGTGCTATTGTCGATGCCATTGTCGATGTCCTTGCTACCAAATGCGTTTCGGCATTGCGTCAGACGGGATTGAACCAGCTGGTAGTCGCCGGAGGTGTCGGTGCCAATCGCCAGCTGAGGAATGCGCTGGACAGGATGGCAGTCCGGAAGCGTTTCCGTGTCTTTTATCCGGAACTTGAGTTCTGTACGGACAATGGTGCCATGATTGCATTTGCCGGTGCCATGAGGCTGAAGCAGAATCCGGCGCTGGCGCGTTACGATTACGGATTTACGGTCAGGCCGCGCTGGCCGCTTGAGGAACTGGCGGCAAGGTAGGATGATGCCGGTCGGGGTCAGCGTTTTTGCGCTTCGCATTGTGCCGAAAGGCATGCACCATGACGGGCGATCATCAGTTCTTCATAGGTCGGCAGGATCCAGATCGAGACGGGACTGGTGTCTGTACTGATTTTCAGTTCGCCCAGCCGGTTGGCACGTTCATCCAGTTCGAGTCCAAGCCAATCAAGCTGTTCGCAAATCGCAGCGCGGATTTCCGGCGACCGTTCGCCGATACCCGCGGTGAAAACAAATGAATCCAGACCGCCGCATGCAGCTGCTAGCGATCCCGTTTCCCGTACAACCCTGTAAACGAACAGATCAAGTGCTGTTTTGGCGGATGGTGCATCGCTTGCCATGAGATCCCTTACATCGTTACTGATGCCGGAGACTCCCAGAAGGCCGGATTCCTGATAAAGCAGGGTTTCCAGTTCTTTGGCATTCATGTTTTCGTATTGCAGCAGGTAAAGAATCACACCGGGGTCGAGTTGCCCGCATCGCGTTCCCATAACCAGACCGTCCAGTGCGGAAAATCCCATGGTGCTGGCGACGCTTTTCCCTCCGACCATCGCGCACATGCTCGCGCCGCTGCCAAGATGGGCGATGATGGTTCTTCCCATGGCGGCATGCATATCGATATGTTTCAGTTCCATGCTGACATATTCGAATGAGAGGCCATGGAATCCGTAGTGAATCAGTCCCTTGTCGGTCAGTGACCGTGGAAGGCCATACAGTCTTGAAATGTACGGATTGGTTTTGTGAAAGGATGTATCGAAGCAGACGATCTGGCAAAGCCCGGGATAACGGTCTGCCAGAGTGTCGATGACCTTGAGGATGCGAGGCTGGTGCAGCGGGGCCAGCGGTATCAGTGTTCTCAGATTATCCAGTATTTCGGGGGTGATGATGATCGGTTCGTCATACATGGTTCCGCCATGCAGCATCCGGTGGCCGACAGCGCTCAGGTGGTTGGGGGCAAGGAATTTCTCGATCCATCCGATCAGGAATTCCAGCAGTGTTTCCAGTGGCTCGGCGGTTGTCCAGTGATGTTCGTCCATCTTGTACTTGTCATCGTCGTAGGCAATGAAATAAGGTCTGTCGCTGCCGATGCCTTCTATTCCACCATCGGTACGGCGTTCCAGACGGCCGTCGTCGGTCTCGGCAAACAGTGAATATTTGAGACTGGATGAGCCGGCATTGATGACAGCAAAAAAGCGCTGCCCGGGTAGATTGTTTGTGTCACTCATCTGTTTTTCTCCTGTGCGGCTTCCGTTAATGCAAGACAAACCGGACCGGTTCCGGATGGACATGGATCCGTTACCACAATAATAGCCCGAGATCGGGCATATCCGCTCGGTTTTCGGGAAAAGATGTCATTTTGTTTGACAATCAGACTTTAGCGGAATGGATGCAGGCTGTTTTGTGGTGAGACACGGGTTTTCCGGTTGTATCGGTTTCATTTGATTTCAGATAGCTGTCGGCACTGTACGGTCAGATCGCTGCTTGTCCCCAAGGTGTTATTTCCGATGGTAATGCCGTTTGCGCTGTTGCGGATGATGTCGATTCTCTTAAGCACTGATTGAATCACGAACAATTCGACCGCCTAAAACTTTCTCAATATCCGTCCATTTCGGTTTCCCAAGATTGCTGATTCGGGCAATGGACAAACCATCCAAGTTGACGCCGCAGGGAATGCAAACTTTTTCCTTGGGCAAGCCCCGTCTAGCGGCTTTTCCTGCACGATTAAAAGCAGGACGGGGCAATCTAAAAGAGCGGTGACGGCCTTTATATGAAATATTGTAAAAATTTCATCTGCTTCCACTACGCCATTCAGCGTCACCTCATCCATCATGTTTTGAAGCGCATCCAAAATTTATGACGCCATATAAAGGCATTCGACAGAGAAATACCGCACTCTTCAGCACATTTTTTCAGCGGATACTTTTCAATCATGCAGTGGATATACTTCTTCCACACTGACAAATCCTTCTTGGAGGATTTAAGAAGAGTGTTATGACTATCTCTGAAAGTCTTTTTGCAATCTTTGCAAAGATAACGCTGACGGCCTGCTCTAAGACCGTTTTTGATGACGTGATTTCCGCCGCAGAAAGGACAGGTCGTCGGTTTGGAGTTTTTGAAGCGCTTTTCCGTAAGAAAATCTGGAATGCTTTCCGATTCTAATGAAAGACGCTTGATAGCGTCATCCTTGGGGCTGATTGAATCAAGGAAAACGCGTTTTTGCTCTTCCGACAGACTGAAAAACAACTGCTTTAAAATGACTAGCTCTTCACTTCCCTTCATCTTGGCTCTCCTTCTTTACAATTATTGTTGCGTAGCGACTACACAAAAACAATACTTTGTAAGAAAAGAGCCTTTGTTTTCTTGTACGGTCCGGCGTCGTATCCGGAAGTGACCTTTTCAGAATGATGGATGGAAATATCCGGCGTGCGGTGCGGAAAATAGCTGAAAGGAAAAATTTTTTCCGTACTTTCCGGTCAACTGGTCGTTTGTATTGCAGGTACATGCGGAAAGAGATTCTTTTTTGGATAACCCGGGTATAGCTGGGCGATAATATGGCGGGTTTTCATATGGATATTGATTGACGGAGATTTTATTGTGACATTTATCGAAAAATTATCGGCTGCCTGGAAAAAAAGCGATTCGCTTTTATGTGTCGGGCTGGATCCGGATATGAACCGTTTTCCGGAATATCTCCGTGGTAAACCTGATTCGATTTATACTTTCTGCCGGGGGATTGTCGATGCAACGGCCGATCTGGTGTGTGCCTTCAAACCGCAAATTGCCTATTTCCATGCGGCTCGTGCCGAGAGCCAGCTGGAAGCGATTTGTGCCTATATACGTGAGCGGTATCCGGATATTCCGGTGATCCTTGACGCGAAGCGTGGCGATATTGGTGCAACAGCACAGCAGTACGCACGGGAAGCATTCGAACGTTACAATGCAGATGCGGTAACCTTGAGCCCATATATGGGATTCGATTCTGTGGAACCCTATCTGGAATATCGGGATCGGGGGGCCATTATTCTTGCACGTACTTCCAATCCGGGAGGTTCTGATTTACAGTTCCTCAAAGTCAGTGAATCGGGAAAGAGTATTCCGTTGTATCAGCATGTCGTCCATCTGGTCGCTGAAAAATGGAATGTCCATGGGCAGTGTGCCATAGTTGTCGGTGCCACGTTTCCGCATGAAATCGCGGAAGTGCGGTCAATTATCGGAGACATGCCGTTGCTGATTCCTGGTATCGGGGCGCAGGGCGGAAATGTCGAGGCCACTGTTTCGGCCGGAAAAACCGCCGATGGAACGGGTATGATGATCAATTCCTCGCGCGCCATTCTTTATGCCGGTATCGGCGACAACGAAAATTATGCAGCCATATCCAGACGTGCAGCAATACTGACGCGGGACGAAATCAATCGGTATCGCTAGGCGGGCGGGAATGGCTGAGCGCGTTTGACAGCAGGCGTGCCGTGATATCGACAATCGGGATGATTTTCTGGTATGCCATGCGGGTAGGACCGATGACTCCCAATGTACCGACGATTTTCCCGTTGACCTGATAAGGTGCCGTAACGACACTCATATCGTCCATGGGTACGAGCCTGGAGTCTCCACCGATATAAATCTGTATGCCGCTGGCCTTGCTGGATATGTCGAGCAGTTGCATCAGTTCTGTTTTCTGTTCGAACATGGCGAACAGTTTGCGCAGGGAATTGAGATCGTAGGTGAAATCATGAACGTTCAGCAGATTGTTTTCACCTGCAATCACAACGTCTTCGGTATTGTCGGTTATGGTTTCGTTTCCTGCCTCGATGGCGGTTTGCATCAGCTTGGTCAGATCGTTATGTATTTCTTTCAGTTCATTCCGCAACCGGAGACGGATTTCGTTGAAGCTCAGGCCGCTATAGTGGCGGTTGATGTAATTGGCTGCTTCGTTCAATTGGGCCGGAGTATAGTCTGATTCCGTAAGCAGTAACCGGTTTTGCACATCCCCGTTGGGGGTGACGATAACCAACAGGATGCGTTTTTCGGACAAACGCAGGAATTCGATTTGTGAAAAGGCAGATTCGTGTTGTGGAGCGAGGACAACGCCGGCGAATTGTGTCAGGGATGACAGCATCTGGGCAGCGTTGGAAATGATTTTCTGTGGTTGCCCGATTGGTGCGCTTAACTGGAGGCTGGACTCTATCGAGTTTTCGCTGATGGGCTGGACGGTCAGCAAGGTATCGACGAAAACGCGGAACCCTTTTGGTGTTGGTATGCGACCGGCAGATGTATGCGGACTGGCGACAAAACCCATTTCTTCCAGATCGGCCATGATATTGCGGATCGTGGCCGGTGACAGTTCCAATCTTGAAAGCTTGGACAATACACGTGAACCGACAGGCTGGCCTTCGGCGATATACCGTTCGACCAGAGTTTTCAGCAGGGTTTGTGCACGTGGTTCAAGAAACATTTTCTGTATCAGTTACACTTCGGGTCAACTGGAATATTGTAAATCAAATATTTGTTTGTCTGTTTTTACGGGCAGGAGCAGTCATAAAAATTCATGCTTTTTCATGAGGTTTTATATTCTGTCATGTATGCCGTCCATTGAAAAAACAAAACAGCGGTGGACGGATTTCTTTCATGCGAAAAAGACGGTTGTTTCTGTTCGTTTCAGCATCTTATCGTACAGGATTTCGGTGAAATGAATGATTTCGGGGTATTGAGTGTTGGTTTGAGAACAATTTTATGTTTTGGAGCGGTTTTTTGGTGTAATCTGAAGGTGTTACAGCTCATTCTCAGATAAACATGCAGACTAAAAAGAAAGTTTTCGCACTCGTCTCCAGGGTGTATATCAGCAGCATTATCCAGTCGATGGAAAAAGTCGCCAATTTTCTGGTAGAGGCAGGCCATACCGTGGTTTATGAATCGGAGACTGCATCCAACATTTCGCTTCCGGGCATTACCGCGATGAATCTTGAAGAAATCGGTGCGCGGGCAGAAGCGGCTATTGTTATCGGCGGTGACGGTACAATGTTGGGTATTGCGAGGCAGCTTGCACCCTATAGCGTACCGTTGATCGGGATCAATCACGGGCATTTGGGCTTCATGACGGATATCCCGCTGAACAGGATGCTTCTGGTTCTGGACAAGATGCTCAAGGGAAAATATGTTTCCGAACAGCGTTTTCTGATCGAGGGATCCATTATCCGGTCTGGCGAAACGGTACATCATGCCGTCGCTTTCAATGATATCGTCATTTCCCGGGGTGGTGGATCCGGCATGATTGATCTGCGTGTTCATGTGGATGGACACTTTATGTACCAGCAGCGTTCGGATGGGCTGATCATTTCGACGCCAACAGGATCAACAGCCTATTCTCTTTCGGCTGGCGGTCCCATGCTGCATCCCAATCTGGCTGGAATTGTCTTGGTATCCATCGCGCCGCATACCTTGTCCAACAGGCCGATTGTGATACCGGATGCAAGTGAGATCGTCGTGGAAGTCGTGGAGGCCAATCAGCCCAGCATCAATTTCGATTCGCAGTCTTTTGCCAGTCTGAGAGTTGCCGACAGGATTTTCATAAAGCGTTCTGCCGATACGATTACCTTCCTTCATCCGATGGGGTGGAGCTATTACGATACACTCCGCAACAAACTGCACTGGAACGAGATTTCCAGACGGGAGAAGGTCAATTGAGCTTTTAAAAAAATATCCGGACGGTTTGGGTATGTTTTGTTTCTAACCTGAATTTCTTTGCAGAGTTGCTATGCTGCGTACTTTGTCAGTGCATGATTTTGTCATTGTCGATTCTCTGGAGCTGGATTTTTCATCCGGATTTTCAGTGTTGACAGGAGAAACCGGAGCGGGCAAATCCATTCTGATTGATGCGCTTCAGCTGGCATTGGGAGGACGTGGCGATGCGGGCGTCATTCGGGAGGGGGCGTCCAGGGCTGATATCAGTGCGGAATTTGTTGCAGGAAATGAAGTCATCAGATGGCTTGAAAATAGCGGGATCGGGTATGAGGACAATGTCGTGCTGTTGCGACGGACAATCGACAGTTCCGGTAGATCACGAGGGTTTGTCAATGGTGTTCCGGTTACGGCTGCCCAAATGCGTGAGCTGGCATCGTTGCTTGTTGACATTCATGGCCAGCACGCCTATCAGTCCCTGCTCAGGACTGATGAACAGCGCAAATTGCTCGACAGGCATGCCGGCTTGGAACAGGAAGTGGAAGAGCTGGCGTTGCATTACAGGACATGGCAATCGTTTCTGGAGAAAATACGTGATGCGGAAACCGATTCAGCCAGATTGCTGGCGGAAAGGGAACAGCTTGAATGGCAGGTGAACGAACTTGAAAAGCTGTCTCCGAAGCCAGGAGAATGGGAGCGGATCAGCAGTGAATACGATCGTCTGTCGCATGCCGCGAGTCTGATTGAAGGCGCAGGGGAAATGCTGTCCGAACTTTCCGAATCGGATTCTCCCGTTCTGTCGAAATTGAATGTTTTAAAGCAGAAACTGTCCCGATTGTCCGAAATTGATGACAAACTGGAACCGGTTGCGGAGTTGCTGGAGTCTGCACGGATACAGCTGCAGGAAGCTGTCTATGGCCTGAGGGATTATCTGTCGCATACGGATCTGGATCCCGAACTGCTACAGACGGTTGAAAAGCGGCTGGAAGCGCTTCATTCAGCGGGACGGCAATTCAAGGTGCAACCGGAATTGTTGCCGGATGAATGGGACAGCCGAAAGAAACGGTTGCAGCAGTATGTCGATTCGTCCAGTATTGACGAATTGAAAAGACAGGAAAATCTGGCAAGGGAACGATACCTTGCGTTTGCCGAGAGCGTCTCTGCACGGCGCAGGCAAACAGCCAAGGAATTGAGTGATGCAGTTACAGCCGTTATGACGGATTTGCATATGTCCGGCGGACGTTTTTCTGTTGAAGTCACTCCGGACAGCCCTCATATTTCCGGGACAGACCGGGTGGAATTTCTGGTCGCCGGACATGCAGGAACAAGTTTGCGTCCACTGGCCAAAGTGGCATCAGGAGGCGAGCTTGCCCGGCTTTCGCTCGCTGTTTCTGTGATTGCCTCGCGTGCGACGGCGGTGCCGACACTGGTATTCGATGAGGTGGATACAGGTATAGGTGGCGCTGTTGCCGAAGTGGTGGGACGGCTGCTGAAGCGGCTTGGCAAGGAACATCAGGTATTGTGTGTCACCCATTTGCCCCAGGTTGCCAGTCAGGCAGATCGTCATTTTCAGGTCAGCAAGGTGCTGGTCGATCATATCGGACATCCTGTTTCCCGGATTGTGCCATTGGACGATGAGAAACGAATTGTTGAAATCGCACGCATGTTGGGAGGGGTCGAGATGACCGATACAACGTTGAATCATGCGCGTGAAATGCTTCAGGATCTGTAATTCTTCCCATGTACCTGACGCTCGCTAGGGCATTCCAAAATATTTTCTTTTTTACCCTTGAAATAATTGCTGTTGTCCCCATTATCGGATGATTATGAAGGACATCGATGTGGAGGAAACTGTGCAAAACCAGAATCTGGAAAAGGAAAATTTGGAAGCAATCCAGGAAGAACAGAGCGCATCTGAAAATGTTGAGGACAAGGAGGATTCGCTGGAAGTCAAGTTGGCGAATGCGGAAAAACAGGCTGCGGAAATGCAGGATGCTTTCTTGCGTGCCAAGGCTGAAGGTGAAAATATTCGCAGACGTGCGCAGGAAGACATCGCAAAAGCTCACAAGTTCGCTATCGAAAATTTTGCCAAATCCATGGTCGCAGTCAAGGACAGCCTTGAAATGGCCATGAAAACAGATGTTCCATCGGTTGATTCAATCAAGGAAGGCGTTGATGCCACGTTGCGCCAGCTCACACAGGTTTTCGAGCAGAACAAGATTTTCGAGGTTATGCCCGAACAGGGGGAAAAACTGGATCCCATGAAACACCAGGCTATCCAGATGGTCGAGGCGGATCAGGAGCCCAATACGGTCGTTTCCGTTTTGCAAAAGGGCTATACCCTTGCCGATCGCCTGTTAAGGCCGGCAGTCGTTGTGGTCGCAGCTCCCCAAAAGTCTTGAAATTTCAAAAAAAGTCATTATCTAAGGAACAGTGACGGACAGGAATGATCAAAGAGGGGTATCCGGATGACCGGTCGCTTGCATGATTCATTTCCGGTTCCAGAAAATTTAAGGTATTGAAAGGATAACAATATGTCAAAAATTATCGGTATTGACCTGGGAACGACGAATTCCTGTGTTGCCGTTATGGAAGGTGGTCAATCGCGTGTCATTGAGAATTCGGAAGGCGCCCGTACTACTCCGTCTATTATCGCCTATCTGGATGATGGTGAGATTCTTGTCGGTGCGCCTGCAAAGCGTCAGGCTGTGACGAATCCGAAAAACACGCTTTATGCGGTCAAGCGACTGATCGGACGCAAGTTCGACGATCCTGAAGTCCAGAGGGATATTCCGATCATGCCTTTTTCCATTATCAAGGCTGATAATGGTGATGCATGGGTTTCTGTTCTCAATGACAGGAAACTGGCACCTCCACAGGTTTCCGCTGAGGTTCTGCGGAAAATGAAAAAGACAGCGGAAGATTACCTCGGTGAAGAAGTAACGGAAGCCGTTATTACCGTTCCAGCCTATTTTAACGATGCTCAGCGTCAGGCAACCAAGGATGCAGGCCGTATTGCGGGGCTTGATGTCAAGAGAATTATCAATGAGCCGACTGCGGCTGCTCTGGCCTTTGGCTTGGACAAGGCAGGCAGGGGTGACAAGAAGATTGCGGTTTATGACCTAGGTGGGGGTACATTCGATATTTCCATCATTGAAATCGCTGATATCGATGGTGACAAACAGTTTGAAGTCCTGTCCACAAACGGGGATACATTCCTCGGCGGTGAGGATTTTGACCAGCGCATTATCGATTTCATCATTGATGAGTTCAAGAAGATAAACGGTATCGATCTGAAGAAGGATCCGATCGCATTGCAGCGCATCAAGGCTTCTGCGGAAAGGGCGAAAATCGAACTGTCTTCGACACAGCAGACGGAAATCAACGAACCGTATATTGCCATGGCCAATGGCGCACCGGTCCATCTGAATATCAAGTTGACCCGTGCGAAACTGGAATCGCTGGCGGAAGACCTGATTGACAAAACCATTGAACCTTGCCGTATTGCATTGAAGGATGCCGGTTTGAGTGTTTCGGATATCGATGATGTCATTCTTGTTGGTGGCATGACCCGTATGCCTGCAGTTCAGGAGAAAGTCAAGGCATTTTTCGGCAAGGATCCACGCAAGGATGTCAATCCGGATGAAGCGGTTGCTGTCGGTGCTGCATTGCAGGGATCGGTTCTGTCAGGCGATCGCAAGGATCTTTTGCTTCTTGACGTGACGCCGTTGTCTCTGGGGATTGAGACCCTTGGCGGTGTGATGACCAAGATGATCCAGAAGAATACGACGATTCCGACCAAGTTTAGCCAGATATTCTCAACGGCGGAAGATAATCAGCCTGCTGTCACGATCAAGGTTTATCAGGGGGAGCGTGAAATGGCTGCCGGCAACAAGGCGCTGGGCGAATTCAACCTTGAGGGGATTCCGGCAGCACCTCGTGGCATGCCGCAGATTGAAGTGACGTTCGATATCGATGCCAACGGTATTTTGCATGTCAGTGCGAAAGACAAGGCGACCGGCAAGGAAAATACCATCACCATCAAGGCCAATTCCGGGCTTTCGGAGGATGAAATCCAGCGGATGATCAAGGATGCCGAGCTGAATGCGGCAGAGGATCACAAGATTCGTGAACTGACGGAAGCACGCAACCAGGGCGATGCGCTGGTTCATACCACACGCAAATCGCTTGAAGAACATGGTGGCAAACTGGATTCTGCAACAAAAGAAACGATTGAAGGGGCTATCAAGGATCTGGAAGAAGCGCTGAAAGGTGATGACAAGGCAGCGATTGATTCCAGAATGAGTGCTCTGGCGACAGCGGCCCAGAAACTGGGTGAAGCGGTTTATGCGGATCAGCAGGCCAAGGCCGGCGCTGCAGCAGCGGGAGCCGCAGGAGCTGCCGCGGGAGCTGGTGGCGCAGCGCCTGAGCAGGAACTGGGTGATGATGTTGTCGATGCCGATTTTAAGGAAGTGAAGGATAAAAACTGATCTGCTTCCCTGAATCGCTGTGCGCCGGGCAATGATGATCGCATCTTTCGGTGGATCGTCTGCTCGGCGTTCTGTTTGATTGTTTCAGATATGCTGAATCGCTTTTTATAATGTGGACAAGATGGCAAAGCGAGATTTTTATGATGTTTTGGGGGTTGCCAAAAATGCCTCGGATGAAGAAATAAAAAAGGCTTATCGCAAACTGGCGATGAAGTATCATCCGGACCGCAATCCTGACAGCAAAACAGCCGAAGAGAAATTCAAGGAAGTCAAGGAGGCCTATGAAATTCTCTCGGATGAACACAAGCGCGAGGCATATGACCGGTTCGGTCATGCCGGGGTCGATCCCAATATGAATATGGGCGGGCATCCCGGTGCCGCGGATTTTGCCGATGCTTTCGGTGATATCTTCGGTGATATTTTCGGTGGCGGAGGACGCGGACAGAGAAGCAGCGGCCCGCAAATGTTTCGTGGCGCCGATCTTCGTTACAATCTGGATATCACGCTTGAAGAAGCCGCCAGGGGAAGCACCAAAACTATTCGTGTTCCATCATGGGATAATTGCGAGACATGTCATGGTTCAGGAGCGAAATCGGGTACTTCCCCGACGACATGCGCAACCTGTCACGGTCAGGGGCAGGTACGGATGCAGCAGGGCTTCTTCAGTATCCAGCAGCCATGTCCTACTTGTCATGGTACCGGAAAAACGATCAAGGATCCTTGTTCGACCTGTCATGGAGCAGGAAAAATCAGACGGAACAAGACTCTGGAGGTGAAAATACCTGCCGGTATTGATGACGGTATGCGGATTCGCTCTGCGGGCAATGGCGAACCTGGACAGAATGGTGGTCCTCCGGGTGATCTGTATGTCGAGATACGGATTCTTCCGAATCAGGTTTTCAGGCGTGAAGGCGATGATTTGCACTGTGACATTCCGATTTCTTTCGGTATCGCCGCACTGGGTGGAGAGATTGAAGTACCGACACTGAACAACCGTGTGGCATTCAATATACCTGCCGGAACGCAGACCGGAAAAACGTTCCGCCTGAAAGGAAAAGGAATCAAGGGAGTCCGTTCATCGCAGCCTGGAGATCTTTTCTGTCATGTCAAGGTGGAAACACCGATCAATCTGACAGACAGGGAAAAAGAGTTGATGCGCGAGTTTGACAAGCTTGTGATTGAAGGTGGTGCCAAACACAGTCCCCAGACAAAGTCATGGCTGGATAAAGTAAGGAGTTTGTTCAGTTAGTGGCAGATAATTGCCGATCGGGAAGCCCGGTTTCGTTTTCACAACGAATCGGGCTTTTGTTTCAGATGCTTCCGGCAAATCCGTTTTGCCGCCAGGCTTCATAAACGACGATGGCAACACTGTTGGACAGATTGAGGCTTCGGTTACGGGGTTTCATCGGAAGCCTGATCCGGTGCGTGTCCTGGAAAAATCCATGTATTCCGGGTGACAATCCTTTTGTTTCGGAACCGAATATAAAAAAATCTCCGGGCTGGAACAGAGTCGTTGCGAAGCATGCTTGTCCATGTGTCGTAAAGGCGAACATCCGTGAAGGGGCTGGCGACATTTTTTGCAGAAAGTCTTGCCAGTCCGAATAGACTTTCATGGTTGCGAATTCATGATAATCAAGACCGGCGCGGCGCATTTTTGCGTCGTCCAGAGGAAATCCCAATGGTTCGATCAGGTGAAGGTGGGCGCCTGTATTGGCACATAAACGGATAATGTTGCCGGTATTGGGAGGAATTTCCGGTTCAACGAGTACAACATGAAACACTTCATTTCTCCTGTCATGAATTGTGCGGAGTTCGGGCGAAAACGAAATTGGTGACTCGTTTTGCTCCTGTTTTTTCAATACACGCACGATTTCCTCAAGCGAATGTCCTGTCGTCATAGCGTCGTCAACCAGTCCAATATGCTTTCCTTCGATAATCGGACCAGATATCCAGGTAATGGAAAAGGCGCCCCGGACGTTCTTTTTTCTTTCTTTAAATGATATTGCTGATTGTTTTTCTGTATCCCGGTTTCTGTATATCAGATCGGATCGTAGCGGAATACCCATCAGTTTCGCAAAGGTTCTGGCAATTTCGTGTGGCTGGTTGAAGCCGCGTTCAATCAGACGTGCCTTGCCGAGAGTAACGGCGATGATAATATCAGGATTCAGTCCGTCAAGTCTCTTTTGCCGGATGACAGCCTGATGGATCAGTCTGCCGATCAACGGTGCCAATGCCAGTCTGAACCGGAATTTCAGTTCGTGCACCAGCTGGTCGAGCGGTGGTTTGTAATTTGCAGCGACAATGGTTTCTTCAAATGAGTGTGGCTTGTCGAGACAGTTTCCGCATAACGGGACAGTTTTTTCGCAGCTGGTATCTGGCAGACTGTTTCCACAGCAAAAGCAACGGTGAAGGTCGATATCCAGATAATGCCGGTAACAGTGTTCGCAGATTCAGTATGAACTGGGTGAGTGACATAATGTGCATGGGCGGGATAATTTTCTCAGAAAATCTGTCAGAACCGAAAAGTAGTAAAGATAATGGAGAGTCATTTTTCAGTTTTCAGGGTTTGACGTAACAGTTTTTTTGCAGAAAATTTTCTGTACAGCATGATTACAACGGTTGTTTTATTGTTTTTGTTTTCCGGAAACTGAATTGTATGCCAATTGAATTGCGGAAAGTCCGGCCATCATTTGAAAAACGGGCCAGAGCTGCCGATATCGCCTTTTTGTTGCGTGAAATTGCAAAGCGGATGAACGAACGTCTTTCTGTCATTAAAATCATGCCCTCGCGAATACTAGATGCCGGATGTGGTTATGGTGATGACCTGAAGGTGTTTGCTGAAAATTTTCCGGATGCGCGGATAGTCGGTATAGATACGTCTTTGGCCATGCTGGATCATGTCAGGAGGGATTGGCATGATCGGGACGGAATGATTGATTGTGTTTGTGGAGATGTCGGTTCACTTCCTTTCGGACAAGCCGTGTTCGATATGGTCTGGTCCAATCTGGTTATACACTGGCATGAAGATGCCGCTTCTGTTTTCAGGGAATGGATAAGCGTTCTGAGGCAGGATGGTCTGCTGATGTTTTCGTGTTTGGGACAGGGTACGTGGTCAGGCTTGCGGAATGTATGCAAGGATATGGACAAATATTCCCATATTCTTGAATTCGGCAGCATGAGAGATATTGGAGACAGTCTGATTGATGCCGGTTTCACTGCACCTGTTCTGGAACGTGAGTGGGTTACGGTCACATATTCGACTGTTGAAAAGATGTTGGCAGATGTTCGTGCTTTCGGAGGGCATTTGCCCGGTGGCCGTCCCGTAGATCCACGGAATATGGACGATTACAAAAAACTGGTGAACTGTCTGAATACGAAACGGAATGAGGATGGTTGGCTGTCTCTGGAGTTTGAAATCATTTACGCTCATGCGTTCAATGGAAAGGTAGCAATGCGGGAAGAGCGTGTTATTGAGATTTTCAGGTAACGACCAAGAAATCAAAAGGTGCCTGAAGGCACCTTTTAACTGTAAGCGGCCAAAGTGTTTTTCATTTTTTTCAACGCAGCGGACTCGATCTGACGAATCCTTTCGGCTGAAACCCCGAATTCCTCGGCCAGATCGTGTAAAGTGGCACCATTTCCGTCATCATGGTTCAGCCATCTTGCCTCAATGATGCGACGGGATCTTGGATCCAGCTTTTCCAGTGCCTCGGTCAGACCTTCGGATTGCATACGGTCATTTTGTCGTGCTTCCAGGATGTGTGTCGGTTCAGTCTGTTCGGATGACAGATAGGCTATTGGCGCGAAATTGTCATCATCATCCTGTGGTGTTTCCAGTGCAATGTCATGGCCGTTCAGACGGGTTTCCATCTCGGCGACTTCTTCATCCTTAACATTCAGTTTTTCGGCAAGCGAGCTGATTTGTGCCCGGGTCATGGCATCCATGCCATTTTTATGGCTTCTCAGATTGAAGAACAGTTTTCTTTGGGCCTTGGTTGTTGCGATTTTGACCATTCTCCAGTTCCGGAGAATATATTCGTGGATTTCGGCCTTGATCCAGTGAATGGCATATGAAACAAGCCGAACCCCCATACCCGGATCAAATCGTTTGACGGCTTTCATCAGTCCGATATTACCTTCCTGAATCAGATCGGCATGCGGAAGCCCGTATCCAAGATAGTTCCGTGCAATTGAAACGACCAGTCTCAAATGGGATAAAACAAGTTCTTGTGCTGCGCCCAAGTCGTTGTGTTCGCGGTAACGCAAGGCAAGCTCGGTTTCCTGCTTCTGTGTAAGAATCGGCAAACGATTCACTTCAGCGATATAGGCCTCAATATTGCCTAATGAACCGGTAAAAGCTGGAGCCAAGGCATGACTGCTTACCGATATGAGCGATGCTGGTTCGGATTTTGCGTTCATTCTTTCTCCTTGATAATTCCGACTGCACGTGATTGTGCAATTCATTAACAGGTTATATTTTAGCACTCTTGCGATGAGAGTGCTAATCCAGGAACCGGTTTGTGTAAAAATAGTCCGTCATGCAAAAAAAGTTTTACGTCAATTTGAAAAGGGTTGTTTGTGCCATATCATTTGAATCCTTGTGCAGCAGGACAAAAAGAATGTGGTTTGTTCAGCAGATTTTTCGCAATTGCCGGTTTACGGACAAAAGGGCTCCCAGCCATCCCAATGCGGCACTGATGCATAGTAAACAGGTGGAAATGACCGGATTTAATGGTGTCAGCCGGAAGTCTGATCCGTAAAGCCGCGCTAGTTCGTATATGGCGCTGTTGAACGGAAACAGGCTTAAATTGGTGAGTATCAGGGCAAGACATCCTGAGAAAAATCCGAGAAAAAGTCCCATGTAATAAAAGGGACGCCGGATATATGCCCTGCTTGCGCCAACATGCCATGAAAGAGTGATTTCATCAAGGTGCATCAGAACCTGCAACCTGATGGTGTTGAAGGTGACGATGATGACGACAATACTCAGGATGACGGCAAGAAACAGAAGCCCCATTCTCAATACACCCAGCAATGCGGCAAGACGTTTTGTCCAGTCGGAATCGATCTGGACCTTGTCGATGTCAGGAAGCGTTTGTATCTGGCTTGCAATCCGCTCGATTTGAGCGGTAAGTGCTGCACCGGGGGGTGTCTTGTCCGAAAGACGAATGATGTATGAATCCGGGAGAGGGTTTTGTCCCAGCGAATCGGCGATCTGATTCAATCCGGTTTTTTTCTGAAGCGATTCAAGTGCGGCTTCTCTGGAAATGAAAATGATTTCGGCTTTCTGGCGGTTTGCTCGCAGTATTTTGTCGATGGCCGGTTCCATTGTCCTGGCACGGTCGCAGTTTGCATCCTGTTTCATGAAAATGCTGATTTCCGGTAGAACAGACAGCTGTTTTGTTACTGACTGGATATTGTCGAGTATGGTCATGCCGCCAAATGGAAGAGCCAACGTCATGGAGAGGACGAGAAGGTTGAAGAAGAAATGTCCAGGAGAACGACGAAATTGTGCAAGTGCGTGACAAATCGCTGTGGCGTGGTGTCTAAACCAGATTTTCATGCTGTTTATCATCCATTAATTGGTCGATATGGCTGAGTTTTCCTTGATCAAGATAAATGATTCGGTCGGCTTTGGTGAAAAGGCTTTCGTCATGGGTAGCGATGATGCAGGTTACTCCGGCGGACTGGAAAAAGATGATTGCGTCAATGACTTTGTCTGCATTCTGCTTGTCCAAATTGGCGGTCGGTTCATCGGCCAGAATGATTTGAGGCCGGTTGACGATGGCGCGAGCGACAGCGACGCGTTGCTGTTCACCTTCGGATAAGGCGGGCGGAAATGAAAGAGCGCAATTTGACAGGCCGACTTTTTCCAGTGCGGCCTGTGCACGGAATTCCGCTTCAGATTTTTCTACACCTGTGACGAATAATGGCAGCATGACGTTTGCCAGAATCGTCCGATCTTCCAGAAGATGCTGTTGCTGGAGAATCAATCCCAGATTGCGCCTCAGAAAAGGAATTCCTGCCGGTTTGAGCTGACCTATTTCTTGGCCGTTGACCGTGAGGGTACCTGCGTCCGGGCGCTCAATGGCGGCAATCATTTTAAGGAGTGTCGATTTGCCGGCACCAGATGGACCAGACAGGAAAACATATTCACCCTGTTCGATTGTCAGGTTGATATCCTGTAGCGCAATGATGCCACCCGGATAACATTTGGAAACATTCTGGAATTGGATCATTGCACTCATTGTCAGCTCAGCAATGCATTGGAGAATTCTTCTGCGACGAATGGCTGGAGATCGTCGATTTTTTCACCGACTCCAATGAAATAGACAGGAACCGGGTGATTTTTTGCGATGGACGCAAGAATGCCCCCTTTGGGGGTTCCGTCCAGTTTCGTGATGATCAGGCCCGTCAGTCCCAGCGCTTCATCGAAGGCTTTGACCTGTGCAAGTGCATTTTGGCCGGTATTGCCGTCAATGACGAGTATGATTTCGTGGGGAGCCTCTTCCATACCTTTCCCAATGACCCGTTTTACTTTCCGGAGTTCTTCCATCAGGTGTAACTGGGTGGGCAAACGGCCTGCTGTATCCACCATGACGACGTCGATATTTTTCGCTTTGGCGGATTGGATCGCATCGAAAGCGACCGCTGCCGGATCTCCGGATTCCTGTGCGATAACCGTAATCTGGTTCCGGTCGCCCCATACCGCGAGCTGTTCACGCGCTGCGGCGCGGAAAGTGTCGCCGGCTGCCAGCAGGACAGTCTGGTCATTGTTTTGGAGATGTTTGGCCAGTTTCCCGATCGTGGTCGTTTTGCCGGCGCCATTGACACCTGCCATCATGATGATCAGAGGGGAATGTCTTCCGATTTCGAGACTTTTCTGAAGCGGTGCCAGCAAGCCGGTTAGCAGTCTGGCCAGTTCGGTCTTGATTTCAGACGGTTGTGTGAGATGTTCTTCCCTGACTTTTTTGCGGAGTGCATCCAGAAGATATTCCGTGGCGGGCAGCCCCACATCCGAAACGAGAAGGGCGATCTCAAGTTCCTCAAACAATTCCTCGTCGATTTTTGTGCCACCGAAAATATTCAGGTTGGCCGATGTTCTGGCCAGCCCTGCTTTGAGACGACTCAGCCAAGACAGTTTTTTTTCTTCTTCCGGCTTGGCAACGGAAGGGGAAGTCTCTATATTGACAGCAGATGCAGCCGGTGCGGAAGCATCCGGAATTTCACGTGTGCCACTGGAAGAGACCGGTTGGCCGGTTTTTTCTTCTGTTCTGGCTGCATCGGTTTTCTTTTTGAAAAAACTAAACATTGGAAACCATTACAAGCTGAAGTTGGGTGCGAGATTCAAGATCCATTGATATTGTCATTTTAGCAGAGCAGTAAATATGAAAATCCGAAAATTCCTTTTTGGTCTGATGTTTGTCCTGTTCAGTGTACAAAATGGGGTACAGGCCGAGCCTGCAAAAGAGTTTTATCTTGAAAACGGTATGAAAATCATCGTCAAGGAAGACCACCGGACTCCTGTTGCTGTACATATGGTCTGGTATCGCGTCGGATCTATGGATGAAACGAATGGAACAACCGGTGTCGCGCATGTCCTGGAACATATGATGTTCAAGGGGACACCGAAATATCCTGACGGTAGTCTGAGCAAAACGGTTGCCAGACTGGGCGGCAGGGACAATGCCTTTACCAATACCGATTATACGGCCTATTTCCAGCAGGTTCCCTGCGGCAGCCTTGAGAAAATGATGGAGATGGAAGCCGATCGCATGAACAATTTGCGGTTCAGGAAATCGGACTTTGAAAAGGAAATCAGGGTTGTCATGGAGGAGCGGCGCTGGAGAACGGATGACCAGCCGGAAGGGCGTGTCGATGAAGCCTTGCGGGCAGCTGCCTTTGTCGCGCATCCCTATCATTGGCCGGTTATCGGCTGGATGAATGATTTGCAAAATATGACGGTTGACGATGCCAAAGGCTGGTATGAAAAATGGTATGCACCGAATAATGCCACGATGGTAGTTGTCGGTGATGTTGATGTGCAGGCAGTCCGGAAGATGGCGGAAAAACATTTTGGCAAAATACGGCCCAGAAAAATCATTCCGGTCAAACCCCAGACAGAACCCGAACAACAAGGTATCAGGCGGGTTGCAGTTTCGGCACCTGCAGAAAATCCGATGATTGTCATGGCTTACAAGGTTCCCGTTCTGAAGGACGTGGAAAAGGATGAGGATGTCTATGCACTGGATGTACTGGCTTCCGTGCTGGACGGTTATGATAATGCACGGTTTTCGGCTTCTCTTGTACGCAAGGAGCAGGTGGCGCTGGCAGTTGGAGCGGATTATTCCGCGCTTTCACGCGGTCCTGCCCTGTTTATATTGCAAGGCATGCCTGCGAATGGCATCACAGTTGACGAATTGGAAAAACGATTGCGCCGTGAAGTGGCCGATATCGCTGAAAACGGCATTTCCGAACAGGAATTGCAGCGGGTGAAAATGCAACTGGTTTCATCGCAGATTTACAAGCGGGATTCCATGTTCGGCCAAGCAATGGAAATCGGTATTTTGGAAATGAGCGGTATCGGTCAGAAACAGATAGAACGGATCATTGAAAAACTGAAAGCAGTGACTCCCCAGCAGGTACAGCGGGTAGCGCAAAAATATTTTTCGGATGACGTATTGACGGTAGCGACACTGGTTCCGGTCGCACTGCCTGATACTGCAGCCAGATAAACAGTGACCATGATGAACATTTTCTATTTAAGCGTTCAATATGAAAACAGGAAATCTTGAAACAATGAATGTGCTCAGGTTTATCAGTCTTGCGTGTGCAGGAATGCTGGCGTGTCTGTGGATCGGTTTGCCTGCTTCGGCCGCGATGCCAATTCAGCAATGGATGACTGCCAATGGGGCGAAAGTCCTGTTTGTCGAAACACATGCGATTCCCGTTTTGGATATCAGTGTCGAATTTGACGCCGGTTCACGTCGCGATCCTGCGGGAAAGAGCGGTCTGGCTGCACTGACGAATGCCTTGCTGGATAAAGGCGCTTTTTCCGCAGACGGGAATGCGATTCCGGAAGCACGGATTCTGGATACTTTTGCCGATACAGGTGCCCTGCATGGCAGCAAGATGAGTATGGACAGGGCTGGATACAGCTTGCGTGTCCTCTCAGAACCGGCTGAGTCGGAAGAGGCTATTACACTGATGTCGCGGTTTTTGTCTACACCGTCGTTTCCGCAGAAATTGCTTGAACGAGACAAGGCTCGGGTTGTCGCTTCGCTCAAGGAAGAATTGACCAGACCTGAGCCGATTGCAGCGAAAACTTTCAGACAGGATATTTATGGAGAGCACCCTTATGGGAAAAGTCCGACACCGGAATCGATTGTATCGATAACTCGCGATGATCTTGCCAATTTCCACAAAACCCATTATGTCGCCAATCGGGCGGTTATCGGTATTGTCGGCGATATTGACCAGAAACGGGCCAGAGAGATTGCTGATGAAATCAGTAGGAACTTGAAAGTGTCGAGTCAGGATTTACCCGTTCTTCCCGCTGTGGGAGCAACGGTTGGCCGCGCAGACACAGTTTCGCATCCGGCGACACAGGCTCATGTTCTGTTGGGGATGCCTGCGGTCAAGCGGGGGGATCCCGATTTCTTTGCGCTGACGGTTGGAAATTATATTCTGGGTGGTGGCGGTTTTTCTTCCAGGCTGATGCAGGAAGTCAGGGAAAAAAGGGGATTGTCCTATAGCGTATACAGCAAATTCCAGCCCATGTTGCAGGAGGGGCCATTCATTATCGGTTTGCAGACGGAAAAAAAACAGGTCGATGACGCTTTAAAGGTGGTTGATTCTACATTGGACGCTTTCCTGCAGAACGGACCTTCCGAGGCGGAATTGCAGTCTGCAAAAGATCATCTTGTGAACAGTTTTGTCATACAGATGGATAACAACCGGAAAATGCTGGAACTGGTTTCCATGATCGGTTATTACCAATTGCCGCTTGATTATCTCGATACATGGACCGCCAATGTGAAGCGTGTTTCGGCAGCTGATGTCCGGGCGGCAATGAACAGGAAACTTTCTGCCGACAAAATGGTTACGGTTGTGGTCGGTAAGTGATCGGTTGCTTGAGAAGGCGGATTGTATCGGGATATGATCCACAGAAAACGAAAAGGAAAAAATTCGCCAGCCGGCGTGCCGGAAAACAAGGTACGCATTGTCGGTGGGATGTGGAAGCGGACGCCGCTTGTTGTCGCCGATGTGGCGGGGTTGCGGCCGACATCCGAGCGGGTTCGTGAGACCCTGTTCAATTGGCTGATGCATTTGCGTGGAAACAACTTTGGCAAGATGCATAGTCTGGATATGTTTGCCGGAACCGGAGCGCTTGGTTTTGAAGCGGCCAGCAGGGGAGTTGCGCATGTGACGATGATCGAAGAGAATGAAACGGCTTGCACGCAATTGCAGGTTGTCAGAAAAAGACTGGATGCCGCTCAGGTTTCGATTTATTGTGCGGATGCCTTGAGGTTGGCCGGACAGTTTGCCCGTACCGGCAGAAAGTTCGATCTCATTTTTCTTGATCCTCCCTTTCAAAAAGATTTGTTGCCGCATGTTTTGCCTCTTTGCGTCCGATTGCTGGCAAACAATGGCTTGGTTTATATGGAATCCGGTGAATTTGTTTCGAATGAAAAACTGGAGTCATGGATAAAGGATGATACTTCCGGTTTGCAGATTATTCGTGAGGGCCAGGCCGGGCAGGTTTATTATCATCTGCTTGAAATGAAGGCATCGAGCCCATCTTGAGGTAATATTACAAAATATTGCAATTCTGAAAGAATCAAAATGGTTATTGCTGTTTATCCCGGAACATTCGATCCATTGACGCGAGGACACGAGGATTTGGTTCGCCGTTCGTCGGGGCTGTTTGATGAACTGATTGTCGGTGTGGCTGACAGCCGGACGAAAAAGCCTTTTTTTACCATGGAAGAACGGATGGCCATTGCCAAGGAGGTGCTTGGCCATTATCCGAATGTCAGGGTTGAAAGTTTTACTGGGCTGTTGAAAGATTTTGTGAGGGAACACAATGCGAACGTTATTATTAGAGGGCTTCGTGCGGTGTCCGATTTCGAGTATGAATTCCAGATGGCCGGCATGAACCGCTATCTGATGCCGGAAGCCGAAACGCTTTTCATGACGCCGTCAGATCAATATCAGTTTATTTCCGGTTCAATCGTCCGTGAGATCGCGTTTCTGGGAGGGGATGTTTCCAAATTCGTGTTTCCGTCTGTCGAAAAGTGGCTCAGAAATAAAGTCAATGAAATGAAAAACAGATAGGAGTGGTCGCTTCTGAGGAATGGCTAACCAAGGGATTTGAGAAATAGATGGCGTTATTGATTACGAAAGATTGTATCTGTTGCGATATATGTGTGCCTGAGTGTCCGAATGAAGCTATTACCTTGGGCAGAAAAATGTGTGAAATTGATGTCGACAAGTGCACGGAATGTGTCGGCCATTACACTGAACCACAGTGCAAGCAGGTCTGTCCAATGGATTGTATTGTGAAAAATCCTGACCATGTGGAAACAGCCGAGCAACTGATGGCGAAATTCATTCGCTTAACCGAAAATAGGTAAAAAAACGGCTGCGACATGCAGCCGTTCGTTTTCTGTTCGTGTTTCTCAAACATTAAACAGGAAATTCAGTACATCGCCGTCTTTTACAATATAGTCTTTTCCTTCCGCGCGCATTTTTCCGGCTTCCTTGGCGCCTGTTTCGCCCTTGCAGGCAATATAATCTTCAAATGAAATAGTCTGGGCCCGAATAAATCCGCGTTCAAAATCAGTATGAATGACGCCGGCAGCTTTCGGTGCGGTATCTCCGATATGAATTGTCCAGGCACGCACTTCCTTGACACCTGCCGTGAAATAAGTCTGTAATCCAAGAAGTTTGAAGGCTGCCCGGATAAGCCGGTTCAGGCCGGGTTCATCCATACCCATATCTAACAGAAATTCTGCACGGTCTTCCTCGGGCAGTTCGACGATTTCCGATTCGATCACGGCACAAATTGTCACAATCGGGGCATTTTGTGCTTTTGCATACTGGGTCAGTTGATCCAGAAGCGGATTGTCAGTGAAACCATCGTCTGATACGTTGGCAACGTACATGGTCGGTTTGGCGGTGATCAGGCAGAGTGGCTTGATCAGTTCCATTTGATCCTTGTCCAGCCCCATGGAGCGGACAGGTTCTGCCTTGTTCAGATGGACGGCCACTTTTTCCAGCAATTCGCACAAGCGGGCTGATTCCTTGTTACCGGAACCCGCTTTTTTGATTTCACGCTGTATGACTCTTTCCACAGTGTTCAAATCTGCCAGTGCCAGTTCCGTTTGTATGACAGAAATGTCGCTTAATGGATCAACTTTTCCGGCAACATGTACCACGTTGTCATTCTGGAAGCAGCGTACAACCTGTACGATAGCGTCTGTTTCACGAATGTGGGCAAGAAACTGGTTGCCCAGCCCTTCTCCTTTGGATGCTCCTGCAACCAGCCCCGCAATATCAACAAATTCGACGACAGCAGGAACGATTCTTTCCGGTTTTACAATATCAGCCAGTTCATTCAGTCTTGGATCAGGAACTTCAACGATACCGACATTCGGCTCAATCGTGCAGAAAGGATAGTTTTCGGCTGGAATACCTGCTTTGGTTAATGCATTAAAAAGAGTGGACTTGCCAACATTGGGCAAACCGACGATACCGCATTTCAAACTCATGAAAGTACTTTCTGAAAAGATGCTGAGATTAGAAAAGTGTCATGATGACAACGTCAGACACTTTATCAATTTTCCATTTGATGTCAATCTGTGCCCGTTTCCTGTACAGAAAGACGTGATCATTGCTGACAGACTGAATCAGAAAAACGGGGCATTAAGCGATATATGCAAAAAAGCAACAGAAAGAGATAGCAAGAGTTCAGGATTAGCTTGACAGGGAAATGCAATAGACAGGACAATTTCAACCCTTCGCTGCATCAGCAGTACGATGCGGCGGATATCAGGACATTTTTTTATAGGGATGTATGAAAAAATCCTGAAGAATGTGCTTGACATGAGATGAGAGGTGGCACATAATTTT
>CAZRQR010000014.1:5480-24946 GCA_964602435.1 uncultured Oxalobacter sp. | reverse complement strand
TCCGCGAACGTTGACCAGAAAGCCGCTGTCCGAAATTTTATGGGCATGGACAGGCGGTTTTGCCGGAATCTTCGCCGTATGGTGGCTGAACAATTATATGGGTATTCAGGAGGATGCAAACATGTTTCTGATCGGGTCGTTCGGTGCTTCGGCCGTTCTGATCTATGGTGTTCCCATGGGAGAATTGTCACAGCCGAGAAATCTGGTCGGCGGTCATGTCATTTCGGCACTGGTCGGCGTGATCGCTTATAATCTTTTTCCCGATCATCTTGCGCTGGCTTCATCACTGGCGGTAGCGACGGCCATTGCTGCCATGATGGCGACGAATACGACTCATCCGCCGGGCGGAGCGACGGCTCTGATCGCAGTCATTGGCGGAGCATCCGTTCACAGGCTGGGATTGATGTACGCTTTTTCGCCGGTGCTGATCGGTGTGCTGATCATGCTTTTCGTTGCGGTGATCGTGAACAATTTTTCTTCCAACAAGAACCGACATTATCCGAAATACTGGATATGACAGTATAAATATTGGTGTTTGAATATGATGAAGTTTGTCAGAAAGTGCGGTCTGTTTTTCATGATGTTTTTACTGGTTCTTTCCGGAACGGGGCCTTTGGCACAGGCGAAATCCAGTTCCGATGACCGGATGCCAAAAAACCGGTCCGGCGCGAAAGAGAAAAAACAGGAAAAAGCGAACGCAAGGCAGACCGATAACGGTAAGAAAACGTCCCTTGAAAAGAAAAAGAGAGAGTGGGCTTCCGGATCCAGATAGTTTTTCACCATGAGCGATCTGTTATACAAGGTTCAGACCCGCTTTCTTTTTCATGCCCATATACGCATCAAGATTCCGGTATCCTGTGACGATGCGGTTTTTGACGAGCTGTTTGCGGTGATGGAGTCGATTGACCGGAATTACAATTCGTACAGCGAAGGTTCCTGTATCGACCGGATCAACAGAAATGCAGGTCATTTCGTGACGGTTGATGACGAAATGGTGTCGATACTGGGAGAAGTCCTTTACTTTTCGGAATTTTTCGGAGGAGCTTACGATATCACTGTCATGCCTCTGATCCGGTTATGGGGGTTTTACAGGAGCAAGGTGGATCGGATTCCATCGGAACGGGAAATCAGGGAGATGCTTCCGTTTGTCGATTACCGAAAAATCGAAATAAACGGAAACAAGGTGAAAATAGGGAAGGGACAGGAAATCGTGACCGGTTCGTTCATCAAGGCATATGCCGTCGATCGGGCCATTTCCCGGATGCGGGAAATGGGCATTGATGACGCCGTCATCAATGCCGGCGGAAGTACGATTTATGCACTCAGTCCTGTTTCAGGTGACGGATGGGATGTCGCCGTTTCCGATCCGGCCGGTGACGGTTCGGTTTATACGTTCACCCTTGCAAACCGGTGCCTTTCGACGTCCACCCAGACTGAAACGTTTGTAACGGTCGATGGCAGACGTTACGGGCATATTCTCGACCCGCGAACGGGGTGTCCGTCTCCGAACCGTCTGGTTTGCGTAGCCAGTGACCGGTGCATGGTAGGCGATATCGTTTCGACCGGACTCTTTTGCTGTGACACGCAGGACTGTTTTATCGAAAAACTCGGCAGGATCCCGCGTGAATACGGTCTTGAAGGTATCCTGATTGGTCCGGCGGGTGATGTTGCCGGTTCACCCGCTTTTCGTTATGGATATGAGAAAACCGCCCTGTGAGGGGCGGTTTCCGGTATCTGTATCTGTTCAGCTGATTCGATGGCTGGGAGTATGCCGTCAGAACGGCTCGATTTCAGGTTCAGTGCAATAGGCATGGAATTCATCATCGTGGACGGCTATGCAATCTCCCCAGCCGGATGCGTAATCTCTCTTGGCCCTGAATATCTTGTCGATGAACTGCTGTTTGTAGACGATCCAGCCTTTCGTTCTCTTCAGTATCGTGATTTTGTTTCTTTCAAGACAGCCACAACCGCCAAAAAGGGTTTCACCGCCATATACTGTGTTTTCCTTGAATCTGTGAATCATGATGTTTGGCCTTTTTCTGACATATCAAACCGGACGATTCGCTAGTATAGCGTTATTTTCCTGAGAAATGATATGTCTTTTTGCGAAATTCCGGTTTTTTGACAAACCGGATTGCACGGTATGGAACGATATGTTTTTGCCAGTTTATAATCATCCGGAATGTTTCTGGCATGGATGAGTGGGGGAGGAAAGAAGATGGAAAACGCTTTTGTCGAAAAACTGGGTCATGCGGTTGATATTGCAATCGACAGGAATATCGCAGACCGGAAAACCAGTGGTGTGGTCGTTCAGGTCTGTTATGACGGCAAGCCGGTGTATGCCAGAGCGGCCGGTCTGGCCGATATCGAGGCGGACAATCCGATGCAGGAAAATACACTGTTCCGTCTGGCTTCCATCAGCAAGGCGTTTACCAGCCTGGCCATTACAGCGCTGATCCAGCAAGGCAAGGTGGATTTTGAGGATCCCGTCACGAAATGGTTGCCTTATTTCACGCCGAAACTGGTGGATGGTTCTGTGCCGGTAATGACGATCAGGCAGCTTTTGAGCCATATGTCCGGACTGGATTACCGCTGGTCGCAAAAAGAGGACGGGCCGTATGCGATGGCCGGTGTTTCGGACGGACTCGATATTACCGGACTGACTCTGGAAGAAAACCTGAAGCGGCTCGCTTCGGCGCCTCTTCGTTTTGCACCGGGATCAGACTGGCTGTATTCACTGGCACCGGATGTTCTGGGCGCTGTCGCAGGCAAGGCGCACGGAACGGATTTCCAGACGGCGCTTTCCGATCTTGTGCTGAAGCCGTTGGGAATGACTGATACCGCATTTTCGGTTCCTGTCAGTGGGAAAAACCGGATGGCAGCGCCTTATTATCTGGATGGCAATGGCCGGTTGACGCGAATGTCGGACGATCAGTTTTTGACAGATGCAGAAGGCCGCTATTTTCATTTTTCGCCACAACGTGTGTTTCATCCATCGGAATATCCTTCCGGTGGTGTCGGACTGGTTGGTACGGCTTCCGATCTGATGCGTCTGGTTGAGGCAATCCGGACAGGGAACGCTCCTTTTGCTGAAAAATCGCTGATGGATCGGATGTCGGCCAATCAGTTGAAGGACGGAAAAGAAGCGCGGCCCGGTATCGGGTTCTGTCTCGGATGGGGAATCGTTGTGGATCCTGTCAGAGCGGAGAATACGCCACAGACAATCGGAACGCTGGCATGGGGAGGGGTTTATGGTTCCAAATGGTTTGCCGATCCGGCGAAAAAACTGTCGGTCGTGACCATGACGACAACGGCACTGGATGAAGTGGTGGCAGTCGATATACGGAATGCCATTTATTCCGCTTTCTGAAATAGGCTTGTTTTCGTGCATTTTCAATGAAATTTGCGCGAAAATGAAAAATAATCAATAAAAACCGTGATACTTTTCAATGGGTTGCGGACTGGTCGGTGGGATGTGATGGGAACCGGACGGATTTTTTCAGAGAGCAATGCCAGTTCGGGTGTGCGGTCCGGATCGGGACGATTTGGGCTGCTTTCGGGTAGTCTGTACCCGGCCGGATCGGAAATGTTCTTTTTTCCATCCGGCAGGTTTTGTGAACATCATGCATTTTCGGACGGTTCACATGCGTTCATCACAGGAAACGTCCGAACCGTTCCGGGTTGCGGTACAGGAAGTTCAGGATTTTATTCATTCAGGAACGTCGTAAAAACCGGTAACGGTTCACGTTCGGTAACCAGCTGATTGATCGGTGACCCGGTATCGGCATAACCGATTGCCATGCCGGCCAGAACCATTTCTTCTGGGGGGATGGGTAGTATTTCACGGATGATCCGGTGATAATCGCTCCATCCTGCCTGAAGACAGGTATCCAAGCCATGACTTTTGGCAGATAGCATGATGTTTTCAAGAAAAGCACCGTAATCGATGAAGTTTCCATGTGGCAGATCACGGTGCATAGTGAAAATGATGCCTGTCGGAGCACCGAAAAATTCATAATTTTTACGATGCTGGGCATGCATTTTTTCCCTCTCGCCTTTGGCGATTCCGACAAGGTGGTACATGTCATAACCGACTTTCCGTCTGCGTGACAGGTAAGGTTCGAAATGCCGTTCCGGATAATAGGGATATTCCGGTTTGCATTCGCCAGATGGATGGTCGAATGCATCGCAAACGGCAGCAGTCAGTTTTTCCAGTGCTTTTCCTGTTGCCACATAGGCTTTCCAGGGCTGCATGTTGGAAGCGGACGGCGCGCGGGATGCCGTTTCGAGAATATGCGCGATCAGTTCCTGCGGAACGATTTCTTTTGTGAAGGCACGGATGGATTTGCGGCTTTCGATCAATAAATCAACGGTTGTTTTTTCGATTCTGGTCATGGCATTTCTTCTGTGGAACGAGTACTCCGAAGGGTTTGTGTTGATTGTATGCGAAACCGGTAATATTTGCCGTGTTGCGAAAGACCGGCCTGTTTTTTTGTGGGTGCTTTTTCGTTCCGTCGGCCGGATTGGATTGATAGGACGGTCATTTTTTTCCGGTTGTCAGGTTCAACGGTTTTTGGGAAGTCCGTCATTTTT
Source organism: uncultured Oxalobacter sp. (assembly GCA_964602435.1). Taxonomy (GTDB): domain Bacteria; phylum Pseudomonadota; class Gammaproteobacteria; order Burkholderiales; family Burkholderiaceae_D; genus Oxalobacter. The sequence continues at coordinate 20,353 of CAZRQR010000014.1, read as the reverse complement.
TCGCCTGCTGATTCTGTGTCGTGCCAGCTAGATAGCCGGGATGTCGTCATGAGATGGGAGCAACTGTCACATTGTCGGGAATGGAATATGCGGTGCCGGTACTTCAGTTATACAGGTAAAGGTTCAGATACGTAGCGAAACGGAGCCAGACAAGATAAGGCCTGAACAGAATGGAGCTGATTTTGCGTACTGGCCATGCCTTGATGGCGTACCAGATGGCAATCCAGTCCAAGACGACGAGACAGACGAGGCCGTTTAGTGGATTCTGCCGGACGAAGAAGGGATAACACCAGAAAAAATTCAGGAAAAGCTGGAACAAGATCCGCAAGAGGCGCTTCTGATCGTCTTTCCGTCGCAGGATCAATCCCATGGAAAGACACGTCATGATGTATAAAATGATCCAGACAACGGGGAAAAACGGCATTGTGGGGTATCAAGGGGGGGTGTTCAGATGAGGATACCAGTACCGGATGAATTCAGATTGCATGTAAGCGGAAAGTACGCCGACGGCCAGGCTGAGAACAATCGGCCAGAACAGTTCCAGTATGTTTCTGCTATTCTTGAAGAAAGTATGTTCGGTCACTTTTCTTTTGCCAGAAAGATCGATACGAGTTGGAACCGGTATGAATGCCTGAGTTCCCCTATCGTGTCCTGTGTCTGACAAATGCCGAATCCGGATTGTTTGCCGGATGGAACGGGTAGCTCTGTTCTGCATACTCGTTGGGGACAAACGCTTTAAAGTCCGTCAGAACGGAATTTTTGTGGGATAGATGGAATAATGTATTGTCTGACCGATTGATCTTATTTGATTCTTTAACGTTTCCGGATTCAGCATCATTGTATGAGGAAACCAGAAAATTTCAGTGTGGGGAGTCTGCTGGAATTTTCTCCCATGCTTCGATATCGCCTTGCTGTATGAAAAACAGGGAGTGAGGAATGAGCCGTGTCTGTTTTTTCAGTTCGGCAGCCAGTACCGGTGATCGTTTTTCCGGCCAGAACCTGTTGTGCCAGCAGAGCCTCGCGCCAACAGGCGACAAGACTGCTGGCATCCGGATAAAGGGGAGGCAATATCCAGGGTCGCATAACGCGGTCCGGTATGCCGGATCAGTTTTTGCCGAATGCGTTTTTCAGGTGTTCCCTGTATCTGGCAACGTCGTCTGCGATATGCGGTGCCTTGATGACATCGTTGCACATGAATGTCGGCAAAGGTGTCATGCCGATGAACTGGTTGGCTTTGTGGAACGGAAAAAGGACTGCATCGATTCCCTTGCCCTCGAAAAACTGATCCGGATCGGTAAAGGCTTCGAGCGGTGCATTCCATGTCATCGAGAAAAGGTATTTTTTCCCCTGCATAAGACCACCGGAACCGTATTTTTTTTGCGCGTCAGAGCTGGTACGTCCGTCGCTTTCGTATATTTTTCCATGTCCGCCTGTAAAGACGTCATCGACATATTTTTTCATGATCCAGGGGGCTTCCATCCACCATGCAGGCATCTGGTAGATGACGGCGTCGGCCCAGACGTATTTTTCGATTTCTTGTTCAATATCGTACCCGTCGTCGATACGGGTCATTTTGACGTCATGGCCCAGTTCTGTCAGCGTTTTCTGTGCAACTCCGGCCAGATAGTTGTTCAGGTCGCCCTGTGAGTGGCCAAAACGTTTCGATGCATTGACGATCAGAATGTTGCTCATATGCTTGTCCTTAAAATATTCAGGAAAAAATCGTGCCATATCCCCGGAAAAAGGAATCGGCCTGTTTTCTGTTGCGGTTTCTTATATATGGACGCAGCCGGTTGTTTTCAATATCTTCCGTTTTGTCCAGTCCGGTAGAATATGCTGCCGGTAACCTGCCTGGTTCCGCATGAGTCCGGATGAAATCGTCGGTACGTCCGAAATGGCACTCCTGCCGGGCGTAGGGCTATCGACGATGCGCTCCAGATGATTGCGGAAAAGAGGGAAGCCTGTAACAGTGCACGATATGGCGGACCGTAAAAGGTGCCATTGTCCACCGGACGTTTTTGCGTGTATGGACGGTCAGGTGAACGGATCCGGAAAAAATCTTTTCGGCCAGCATACCGTAACGGGTATGGCAGTCCAGTTTATGCGTTTCGGGTGAGTGATGATGATATTACGCCGGCATGATGGAACGCGGGGCCGGTTTTTTTGTCTGTCCCGGCTTTTGCAGGGTGTTTGTATCTGTCCGGTAAATGTTTTCGGAATGGATGTCCCGGTATTCTGGGATGGCATATATACTGGCACCATCGGCATTCATGATTGTTGCCAGACATGTTCATTCTTCTGATACAGTTATGGGTGTCAGGGAATGGCTGGTTTTCAGACGGGCCGGCATTTGGCGTATGATGGATATGTCTTTTTAACCGGAAAAATTCTGCAGGTCCGCTTTTCAGTTCAGACACATGTCAGACGATATTTCACCGAAACGAATCATCGAGACAGAAAGACTGTTTCTCAGAGAATTGGGCGAAGCGGATTTGCCGGGGCTGTTACGGATCCTGCAGGACAAGGATGCGACCCGTTTTTATGAAAGTGCTTTTACCGAAGAGGAAATCGGGCAGTGGCTTGAAATACAACTCCAGAATTACCGGAAGCTGGGGTTTGGCATATGGGCCGTTGTTCAGAAGGCATCCGGAGAAATGATCGGTCATGCCGGTATTTCTGTTCGCCATCATGATGGCGAGGTGATGTACGAAATCGGATACATGTTGGAAAAGGCTTTCTGGGGGAAGGGATATGCGACGGAAGCAGCCATTGCCTGCCGGAAAGTGGCGTTCGATGTTTTCGGACTGGAAAAAGTCTGTTCGATTATCCGGTTCGATAATATGGCGTCCCGTGCCGTAGCCAGAAAGAACGGTATGAAAATTGCCGAAATGATTTACCGGCTGACAGCAGGAAAAATCGTTCCGCATTATATATACAGCATTGCCAATCCGGGCAACGGAATATCGCGGCAAGAGACAGAATGAGCTGTTCGGCGGTTTTGGGGCCAGTATGTCGTTCGTAACCGTCCGGCAGTGATATACCGTCATTTCAGAAATATATCGTTTCGTATCCGCTTTCCGGATTCAGGGAAAAAAACAGGCATCATGATCCTTGTGCCGCTTTCTGATCGTGAGCGTATCATTTATATAGGCAGCGCGGTGTTTTTCAGGGAAATCAGGGCCCGTCTGCCAGGCAAGATTCCTTTGTTGTGAAATACCGGTCTTCTTGTCATGCTTCGGAAGGACCGGTGCTGGCATATCGTTTCCACTTTTTCAGCTGATTGTCATGATCTTGCTGTATCTGTTTCCGCCATGACCGTCCAGAGTTTGGTTACCGGCGATTCATGCGGGTTTTTCAGGTCATCGCATGGAAGGTCGGAAAGGGATTTTGTCCGGCAGTCAGGGGGCAGTATGACTATGGGCAGGTCGGTGAATGGCAAGCTGGCAGACCGGTTGTGCCTGCATGAATGTATGCTGTCCCGGACAGATATTGCTGATATTTGTGATGCAGGAATATGTTTCCGGATTTTCCGGAAGGGAATGCCGCAAATGTCTAGGTGTACCCTCTGGAAAGATAGCTGGTGCTTTCATGAAATGGATTGGTCTGGAAAAGGTCCTGCCGCAGCCTGGCCAGTGCGAATAGAAAGCGATATGTCTCACGGGATCTCGGCAGGTTGCTGACTTGGCAGATGCATTTGTCAGCGGTTTTCCGTACAGGGTAACGGTATCTGTGCGGGAGAGACGGGCAGCGATGGATGAAAATCCGGAAGGACGGAACGGAAATGTCTGATGCATGTTCCCGTGCCGCAAACGGGAAAACCGTTGAAACCGCTATGCGGTTTCAACGGCAGGGCCGGCTCTGGAAGGAAGGGTGACCGGTCCTTATTGAACGGTTGATGTTGTCATGCTGCATTACTGGTTCTCCATCTGCTCCTGTTCCCCGTTCTGTTCCCAGCCACCGCCGAGGGCAAGAAAGACGGAAATCTGGTCTTCCACAAGCTGGGCGGTCGAAGCTGCATAAGCACTTTCATCGGCAGCCAGTGTCCGTTCCGAATCAAGTGTTGAAAGGAAGTCGATACGGCCATGGCGATAGAGACGGTGCGCCTGGTCATTGGCCAGCGCACTCTGGTCGCGCGCTGCTTTCAGCGCAGCGTTCCTGTCCAGTTCGCGGGCGTATGTCGTCAGGGCACTTTCCGTTTCACGCAGGGCGTTCAGAACTGTGGCATCAAATCGTGCAAAGGCAGCCTGATGTTCGGCTTTTGCCTGTTTGATCCGGCTGCGTGCAGTTCCCGTATTGGGCAATGTCCATGAAATCAGCGGCCCGATTCCCCAGCGGAACGTATTGGTATCGCCGAATGACGAAAACCGGCTGGTCATACCTCCCGAGAGGCCCAGACTGATGCTGGGATAGAGATCGGCTGTTGCCACACCGATCTGGGCGCTGGCAGCGGCCAGTCTGCGTTCCGCTTCCCGGATATCGGGACGGCGGCGGAGCAGGGCTGCACCGTCGCCTACCGGAATGGGGCGTGACAGCTGGGGAGGAGTTTTGCATTGCCCTACCGTATTGACCAGTGTGTTGGGCAGTTCGCCGGTCAGAACCGAGAGTTGGTAAAGAGCCAGTTTCTGCCGGGCCTGCAATGGCGGGATGGCGGCACGCAGCGCTTCGTGCTGGGCACTGGCGCGCGAAATATCCATGGCGGTTCCCCGACCCGCGACTGTCAGCTGGGTCGTCGTATCAAGAAACTGTTTCTGCAGTTCGGCAGAATGTTCCGCGATACCGATACGGTAAGCGGATGAACAGGCGTCTGCATAGGCTTTAGCCGTATCGGCCGCGATGGTAACACGTGCCAGATCGTATGCCGCTTGGGCCGCCTCGGTATCGGCGCTGGCCGCCTCGATGCCACGGGCTATTTTTCCGAAAAGGTCGAGCTGGTAGGAAATGTTGATGCCGCTGTCGTGCGACCAGCGATCCGGATAACGGTCGGGCAAACCGTCAGCGGCAGCCGAATTGCGCCCGAATTTTGGTTGCGAATCAATACTGACGGTCGGCACGGTCCCCATTTCGGCTTCTTCCAGTACAGCGCGTGCCCTGGCCAGATTGGCGGCCGCGACACGAAGATCGGTATTGGCGACAAGCGCCTTTTCGATCAGCAAGGTCAGCACAGGGTCGTCATAAAGTTTCCACCAGTGTTCGGGCAACGGTTCCTGTTCATAAACGTTTTTTTCCGCTGCTGCAAACGGTTCTGATGCACCGGGATTGTTGATGGTGGCATTTTCCGGAATCGCATAATCGGGGCCGACGGTCATGCAGCCGGTAAGACCGGTACAGACAAGAATCGGAGCCAGATAGGAAATCAGTTTTCTGTTACGCATGGCCGATCCTTATTTTGCCGATTGGTCGTTTTTGGCGACAGTGACTTTTTCGGATGGAAAAACCTCGATGGTGACTGTCTGGCCGGATACGAGACGGGCATCTTCCGGTAACTTGTCGAATTCGATACGGACGGGGATGCGCTGGACGAGACGAACCCAGTTGAATGCCGGATTGATGTTTTGCATCAGTTTCCCACCGGTTGTCCGTTCGCGGTCCTCAATCCCCCTAGAAATACTGTGAACGTAGCCTTCGAATATTTTGTCATCGCTCATCAGCCGGATGGTTGCACGGTCGCCTACAGCTATATTTGGCAGTTTCGTTTCCTCGAAGTAACCTTCTGCATAATAAGAATTGCGGTCAACCAGCGCCATGACAGGATGGCTGGCCGTAACGTAGGAACCGGTTCTCAGAACAAGGTTCGTCACGATGCCGTCGACAGCGGCGACAACCTTGGTGCGGTCGAGATCGAGCTGTGCCTTGTCGCGGTTGACAATAGCTTGCAAGAGGGCGGCATGTGCCTCTTCGACGCGGGATTGCCCCTGTTCGATCACTTCTGTTGCGACCAGATCTTTCAGTTCCTTGTTGCGGTTTGATTCACGTATGGCCTGGGCGAGTGTTACCTTGGCGGCTTCTTCGGCGGCTTTGGCTTGGCGGAGTGCCAGTTCGAAACGTTCCGGATCAATTTCGAAAAGAACGTCGCCGACATTGACGATCTGGTTGTCGATGACATTGAGTTTGACGACCTGACCGGTCACGTCAGGAGCGACCTGCACGACATCCGCCTTGATACGTCCATCCCGGGTCCATGGATCGTTTTCATAATGTATCCAGAGTCGCCACCCGATGAATAGGGCAACTAGAACTACCGCAAAGGTCATAAGGTAGCGTCTGATAGCGGAGAGGGAAATATTGGAAAACATGATTAAGACCTGCCAAGATCAAATAAGACAACGAAAATTCCTAATACAACAAGGAACAGGGCGACATCAAATAGCGGCGGATGCCAGACATAACGGTAAAATCCGATACGCGCCAGAAAAATGCTGATCAGGCGTGTAGCGACAAGAGCCAACAGTGATGTCAGCATCAGCCACGGAAAATACATGCCGAAAAAACTGAATTCACCAGTCATACAATCTCCTTGGGGACCAGAGTTTGGGGATAATAGGGCGGAGCATCGGGAAACAGATCATGCCGGATACCGGTCAGGGCCGCAACCGCAGCGTTTTTGCGGATCGGGGAAGACATGTTGCAGACTTCCTGCAAGGTTCCGTCAATCTGTTTCAGCACGGCGTCCCGGTCATCCGTTTCACGGGAGCGTTTTGCTGTAAAGTGGGCCGACAGCGTTAGCAGAAGCGGCTGGATATTGATGCCGTTTTTTTCAAGACGGGAGCGCATATGCATGAGATAGACCATATTCACTCCGATGCGCAATTCCCTGAAAAGATATGAAGTGATGTTTTCCTTTTCGTGACCTAGGCCTGAAAGACGCGGTGCGATCATGCTGATCCGGTCAATCATGCGAACGGTTGTCTGGATGACCGGGGGTGATTTGACGGACTGTGCCAGGTGTGAAATTTCTTCCGCGATGCTGTTCAGAAGGCGCCGTGTTGTCCATTCCGCATCGAACGAGCGGAAAATCATGGCGGAGAGCAGTGCCATGACAATGCCGAAACACTGGGCGAATGATTGTCCGTTGATAAAGGATGTCGCGTTGGCCATGTCCAGATCGTACATGGTCAGTGTGGACCAGATACCCATCATGAAAATGGTCGCACCCAATCCGGTGGCCGGGCGGGCCATGAAAATGCCGACAACGACAATGCAGGGAGCCAGCAACAGCATGAGCATTTCAAAGGAATGCGTGCTGTACAGTACGATGAGCAGGTAAATGCCTGCTGGCGGCAGTGAATAGATCGTGAAGAGCAGCACTTTTTTCATGGCTGCAACGGAATTGTCGTTCCGGACGAAAGACAGATAGAAAATACTGGTCATCATCGGAGCGCAGAAACCGGCGCTCCAGCCGCTGACCACCCACATGAGAGAGACCAAGATGATGGTGAAGACGGCCGATGACGAGACAAAAAGCGCCAGTCTGCGGTCCTTGTGCAGCGAGGCAAGCGAGACCGGTATGGCTTTCGGTACTCTGCTTGCATCACCGCGGATGCGAGCGTCAATGGCATGACGCTGATCGGAACGGTTTTCGCAGTAAGTGATCAGTTTTCCAAGGTCGGAAGCCAGATGGACGAGCATGGCTTCATCCCAGGTGGATTGGAGAGTGATTTTCGGCAGTCCGTTTCTGATACGTTCACGAAGCCACTGGGCGCTTTGTGGAGTGTTCTTGTCCTGCTGTACCCATACGGCGATATTGTCAAGCAAATATTCCCAGTATCCGGGCAGTTTTCCGGCTTTTTTCAGCGAGGCAATACTGTCTTCTATGGATGAAATAACCGGAATCATGGCAGTCAGACGATCCTGAAGCAGCCGGATATTCGCAACGGCCCAGCGTTCATTGGATGAGTCGTAAGGCAAATTGGCGGAAAGCAGACGCAGATCCGTAATGATCTGTGTTACGTTCAGCCGTGGTGAGCCGACTGCTGGAATATCATCGCGCAGGACGGAACCGATCCACTGGCGGATATCGTTCCATACCGCGTCCATCCGTTTGACGACAACAGGTCCGACAGCACGCGGAAAGACGAGACTGTGTACCAGTATGGCGCAGAAAAATCCGATGCCGGTTTCTTCAGCGCGTGCGATCGCCATATCGGTAATGTACTGGACGTTGATGAAATTGATGTCGCCGATGATGCTGTAGATGATGACTGGCACGGTAAATCCTGCGACCGTATAGGTATAAGCATCCGTTGTCCGTTTCAGCATCGAGAAGTACATGCAGATGCCGACCCAGAGCGCGATCAGAAAACAGAGCAGAAAAGTATAGTTGATGAACGAAACGAGCATCAGGACGGAAACGACAGTTCCGACCAGTGTCCCGATCAGGCGGGATGACGCACGGACGAAAACGCTTCCTGACATGGACTGTGAAATGATGCATGTTGCCATGGGCGCCCAGAATGGACGGGGAAGTCCGATTCTCAAGGCGATATACAGGGCGAGTGCCGCTGCCAGCAAGCACTTGAATGCGAACAGCAATTCGTCTGCAGTCGGTTTTTGAAGAAAAGCCTTCAACATAGTGTCTAGCCGAGTCTGATTGCCATTTTGAGTTTTTCAAGCACTCTCAGGGCAGCTTCAAGGTCTTCGCGGTCAATATCTTCGAACAGTTTTCTGCGGAATGGACGCATAGCCTGCGTAACCTGTCTGACACGTTGCCTGCCGTTTTCTGTCAGGGTAAGCAAACGTGCACGGCGATCATTGGCGTCTTCTTCACGGGTCAGCAGTTCGGCGGCGATCAGTCTGTCTATGACACGGACAATGGATGATGGATCCAGTCCGAGCGCTTCGGCCACTTCGCCGGGGCGGACACAGCCGCCCATCTGGTTGATCATCACGGCAGGCCATGCCGTCGCTTCCGAAAGACCATATTGTGAAGCGACCTTGTCGGCCGAGGTTTTGTAGGCGCGCGCCACCCAAGTGAGGGAATTGGTAAAGCGCATGAATAACTGGTCCGGATTTTCCATTACAGGCAAATAGTTTGCATGCAAAATATTAAGGTCATAAATGTTATCATATCAACTAGTGATGTCAATAGATGTCAATAGGTTTTTCACTATTTGGGAAGTTTGTCGATCAGAAGCCGGACGGTTTTTTATTCATATCCTGTTCTCTGCTTGCGGCAGCTGAAGGAGAATAAGGCAGTGCATCGGGAAAAAGGTCACGTCTGATGCCCGCCAATGCAGCAATGGCTTGGTTCTGCTGAAGGCGGAATCCGGCATTCGCTATACGGTAAAGTGTCTGGTCGATTTCTTCCAGTAACGTTTCCGCAGCGGTGTCTTCTGGCTTTTTCCCGTGGCGATAGTAATTGGCCAGCCGTTCGAGAACAGGGCGGACAGTCATGTTGTGACGTTCCAGTTTGGTTTCCGTACGCAAGAGCCGAACCATGTTCAGTCCGATGCGCAAATCCGACAGTATGTTCGTCGCAGCAATGAAACCGGGGTTTTCCGTTCCGCCGGTTTTTGTCGCTAGGGCAAGACGGGGAGCCAGCAAGCTGATGCCATCGACCATTTTGACGGTGACGGCGACCACGGGAGGTGCATTGACTGCCTGACCGAGTTTCGAAATGTCGTTCCAGATGGAATTGACAAGCCGACGGATCAATGAATCGACACTGGCGGTCCTGAATATGGCCATGAATAGTGCAGCCGAGCCCACGCCGATGGCTTGGCTGATTTGGGAATTGATATAGGATGTCATGTTGGCGGAACCCATATCGAACATGGTCAGGGTAGCCAGTACGGTAAACATGAACGGAATGACCTTGAGGGCGGTTGCCGGTTTGGCAAGATAGGTTCCGAACCAGATCAGGAAAGGGGCCAGCAGAAGCATCAGCATTTCGAAACTGTGGGCCGACGGCAGCAGCCAGAGCAGATAGAGTCCCGACACCGGGCTAGAGAGCAGTGTGCAATAGAACTGGGTTTTTAGAATGGGAACCGGATTGTCGAATGTCGAAAAGAACATACAGTACATGCCCGCCATCATGGGGGCGGCGAAACCTGTCGACCAGCCGGATGCCGCCCAGAAAAGGCAAGATACGATCATTGACATGGCCGTGGCGAGAGCGGACGAGAGTGCGAGACGGCGATCCACATAGAGAGTCATGGTCGATACCTTGGTTTCACGCATTTCCGTAGGAGGCATTTCACCTTTCAGCCCGATATTGACTTTCCGGCGCAAGTCGAAACAATTTTCGACGGCATCGACCAAGCGGTAAAGTTCGCTGGCAAGATTCGCCAAAAGCATGTCTTCCCAGTGCGATTCCCCGTTGATGGTCGGCATGAGGCGGTCTATCCGCCGTCTCAGGTGTATGGCATTTTCCGGAACGTTGTTTTCCGCGCCGCGGACAATCCAGATAGCGATATCATCCAAAAGTTCCTGCCACTCTTCGGGCAGTTTCCCGCTGTTGCTGCCGTATAAAACCTGCAACCGGTCCTCGACGGCCGATAAGATCGGAACGAGAACGGAGAATCGGTCCTGGATGGCACGGACGATATTGGTTGTCCAGCGTACATTGCTCGTGTCGTACGGCAGGTGTGTGGACATGATCCTGAGTTCGGTAATGACCAGAGCCAGTTTGTTGAGGTCGAACTGGCCGTTTTTTTCATCAGGTTTGTTTGTCAGGATGTTTTTTACCCATTGCTGACTATCATTGAGAATTTGGTCCAGACGCTGCAGGATGACATCTCCGATTCCTTTGGGAAGAAAAAGGCTGTGTACGATTGTGGAACACAAAACGCCTAGGATGATTTCTTCCGCTCTAGCTATCACTACATCGAAAAGCGAGGAAATGCTGAAAGTGGACATATCGGCCAGCATCGGCATGACGACGAATCCGACAGTGTAACCTCCCAGCAGAAAAACGTAGGATCGCGGTGTCCGGTCCTTCAGCGACATGAACAGACAAAATCCGAACCATCCGCCCATGACCAGCGCGAACACGCCGGTGTAATTGACGAATGTCGGAATCAGTATCACGATTGCCAGCGTACCAATCACCGTGCCTGTTACCCGGTAAAGTGCCTTGGAACGGACAGCACCTGCTATGGGCTGCGAGATGACATAAGCCGTCAGGGGTGCCCAGAACGGACGGGGCAATCCGATGCGGAATGCCAGATACAGTGCCATCATGGCAGCGACGAAGCATTTGAACGAGAAAATAAATTCGTCGCGTGTCGGTATTTTAATCATGTTGCTTCGATGCAGTCCTGTAATTCTCGATGGATTTGCCGAGAGTCCTGAATACCGTGCATACTGGCGTCCAGTTCAGCATCGGTCAGTCCTGCCAGCAGCTCCCGGCGCATTGGAATCCAGGCTTTTTCGATTTTTTCAACCCGTTTTTTCCCTTCCGTTGTCAGGAACAGCAGCTTGGCACGTCGGTCATTAGCATCTTTCCTGCGTTCGATCAGGCAGGATGCGACAAGCTGGTTGATCAATCTGACGACTGAAGAAGGTTCAATGCCTACTGCGTCGGCGATGACGCCGGGACGTACACCGTCGCCCAGTCTGCTGATAGCGATGATCGGCCACGCAATGGCCTGTGTCAGTCCGAATTGCGAGGCAAGTGTGTTGCAGACCGCCGTATAGGCACGGGATACCTGTGTCATCGTGATCATCATTTCCATCAGTGAACGGTCGTTTCCTGATATATTGTTTCCAGTTTTAGATTACTAAAAGTTCTGATGCATATTATTCGCATACGAAATATATTGTCAATGTACATTCTTTTCCGTCTGGTCTGGATTATTTGTTAACTGATTGATATTTATTAATTCTGAAATACATGCCATCATGACATGCATGATCTGATCGGGAAACTTCTTCGGGCTGCTACTGATGCATCGGAACAGCTTGCACAGACAATAGTGGAATTCCTGAGTCAGGTAACGGATGAAACAAACGACCGGAAAACGGATGCCATGTGCAAGGAAATGGAGAAGGCTGGAACGGCAAAGGAAAGAGACGTTGCCGTGCAGGTTCCGCTGCTGTCGATTGTTCCCGTACCGGCGCTTGCCATAGAGGAAATCAGTGTGAATTTCGATATGGAGGTGAAATCATCAGCAGCTGGCGACAAGACTTCGGAACGGAATGAGACTGATTCGATTCGCATGGAAAATTTTTTCCGGTATCCATGAAGGTGTCTGCCGCTTCCGAACAGATGAATATACAATGTCCGGAATCTTCGTCGAAATATCATGCCCATGCCGTCCATACGGATACCCGGACGCCGGAAGGGCTTTTGCGGATGCAGGAGTACATGGGCAGTGCAGTCAGGCCGGAAAAATCCGGCTGGGAACCGGCGTGCCAGACAGGACGATAGCAGAGAGTGCATGATGCAACAGTCCTTGTTATGTCTGATATATATCATTCGTGTCCCGCAGCATGAAGCACGATTTCCGTAATTTCGGATGGCTTGCCGAGTCTGATGGGAAAACCGTTCCAGAGGCCGGTGCCGTTGCTGACATAAAGTTGCATGTTGCCGATCCGGTACAGGCCGGAAACGTACCCATCATTGGCCATTTGCGTGATCCAGTGTATGCCCAGAACCTGTCCACCGTGGGTATGTCCTGAAAGTTGCAAGTCGACGTCTGCATCGGCATAGGCGGCAGATCCCTTGGGCTGGTGTGCCATCAGGATGACGGGCAGGTTTTCAGGCATGCCGGACAGTGCTTTTTTAATGTCCGGTTCGGGCAGTCCGAAATTGGCTGCGACCCGGTCGGTAACGCCGGCCAGAACCAGAGAGTGATTTCTGTCGGTGATCAGGACATGTTCATTGCCCAGGATATTCAGGCCAAGTTTCCTGAATGCCTTCATCCAGTTCACATAGTTGGAATAATATTCATGATTGCCGGTTACCGCAAAAACACCAAGCCGGGCTTTCAGATCGGCCAGCGGCGCGACATCCGGTGCACGATCGGTTGTGCTTCCGTCAACCAGATCGCCTGTAATGACGATCAGATCAGGGTTCAGGGTATTTGTCCTGTCTACGACGGCGCGGATCCATGGTGCCTGAAAAAGCCGGCTGGCATGCAGGTCTGTAAGCTGAACCAGTTTCAGGCCATCCAGTCCGGCTGGCAGCCGGTCAAGCGTGATATCGATCCGGCGTACATCTGGGACACGAACGGCCTGCCAGACTCCGATGGCGGAAAATAGCAATGCAGCCATGCAGAAACCAAGCGTCCAGCGGTAGCCCAGGGTGAGTCCGCTGGCAATCAGACCGGCTTTGCCTGCAATCCAAAGAAAAAGGGAAATGAAATCTTTTGCCAGCAGAAAACAGGCTAGCAGGATGAATGCACCAAAAAGCCATCCGCCTACAACGATCACCGTAAACGGCATTTCCGGTGAAGCCATTCCCCCAAAGAAAACACGGTTGGCAAGATGGTATTGCGAAACCAGCAGAATGATGAAAGCAATCAGCCATTTCCTAGCAGTTGCGATAGGAAGCGATGGCACGAAACGACCGATGATATACAGCGCGATCAGCGCAGGGAAAACATGGAACATTGTCGACAGGAAAGTGAAAAATGCCTATTGTAAAACAGAATGCATTTTCGGTTGGGTGTATCTGTGATGATGGAGGAAAAAACGGCTGAAAAGCAGGCGCGTGATTGCTTTCAGCCGTTTCTTTCCATTACAGGCAATGCTCGGGTCAGGAGCAGATCTCATTTACCGTGATATTGCCAGTCTGTCACTTTTTCCATCCATTCGACATTTTTGCCATTGACCTCGCCTGTAATGGCCATATGCGTCATGGCGCTGCTCGGACTGGCACCGTGCCAGTGTTTAATGCCAGGAGGGCATCTGACGACGTCTTCGGGCCTGATCTCGACGATAGGGCCTCCCCATTCCTGGGTCAGTCCGACACCGGAAGTGACGACCAGTGTCTGGCCGGCGGGATGAGTATGCCATGCCGACCGTGCGCCTGGTTCGAACGTGACATAGGCACCCGATGCCGGAAGTTCCTTTGTGGGAGCAAATAGCATATTTACCCTGACGTTGCCGGTAAAATACTGTTCGGAGCCGCTGAATGCAGCCTGTGAACTGCTTTTGGCGATACTTTGTCCGTTGGGTACCGTGGTGGCACCGGATGTTCCGGCAGCAGAAGAGCCGGTTCCTGCCGCAGCCAGAAGGACGGGGACCAGAGCCATTGTCAAAATCCGTTTCATGATTTTCTCCTTTCCATCAAGAGTTTTTTCAATGTTTCCGTACTGTCGTACGAAACGGTCGCATAAATGAAAACATGCAGATGACGGTTACGGCAAACGTTCCCTTGTTTTCGGGACGTTTGCCTTTGCGCTGTCCATATTCGCCGGATTTGAGGAAAAACGGCGTGTATGGAAATCAGTGATTCTTGGCACGGCTTTCCTGAACTTTTGCATATACTTTCTGCGCAGTTTCTGCTTCCCGTGTACCGACCCTGTTATTCAGAACGGAAATCAGTTTTTCCATTTAAGCCGGGGTTACGCCGACGTTCATGGGCGCTCCCATGTGGAATTGCAGCTGTCCATCCGTCTCTGTCATGGCCGCCAGCGCCGAGACCGTTGCGATTTCACGACTGGAATAGTCCAGAATGCCCCGTCCGAATGACATCCATGAAAGTGCCGATGCCGTTCAGGCTCCTTGGAAAGCCGGTATAGGCATACATCTGGATCAGGATTTCACTGATTTCGCTGACAGTCAAATCTGCGTCCAGACCTTCATTCAGTGCTGTTTTCAGTTGTGTCAAATCGCCATTGGCGGTAAAAGCGGCAATCGTAACGATTTTTTCCTGCAGGGTATCCAGCGTTTTTTCAGTATAAGCGTTCATGGTTTCTGCCTTCGCACAG
>CAZRQR010000014.1:0-5380 GCA_964602435.1 uncultured Oxalobacter sp. | reverse complement strand
TTCGCACAGAAATCGAGAAGTTCCTGTGTTTCGCGAATGCCGCCGATGGGAGAAGCGGCAATCCTGCGCCGTCCCAGTATCATCGGAGCGGTGGAAATTTCATTGACAGGCACGACCTGTCCGACAATGACGAGGGTACCGTCGAACAGACAGCGACGGCGTCTCCGGTTTTGTAACGGGTGACTTTGGAACCGGTAGCGATAACATGCCCGATGATTTCATGGCCCGGTACAATAGGGTAAATTATCCAGTTCCAGTCGTTTTGTATCATATGCAGGTCTGAGTGACAGACGCCGCAATACAGTACTTCCATGGCAACATCGTTTTCACGCAAATCGCGTCGTTCGAAAGAATAGGGAACCAGCGGGGAATCCGGTGAATGCGCAGCATAGCCAAGCGTTCTCATAATAACCTCTTTTAGCAATGGTCGAATTTCTTTGATTTGCCTGTTTGTATGAAAACAATGTTTGAGGCCGACGGGTATTTACAGTCAGAAATGGTGTATGTTTCGATAAAAATAGTAATACCGGGATATTGAAAAATTAAAGTATGAAACTATCTGCTTCTTGCCTGATTCTCTCTGAGAATGGCAAAATCCGAGGAAATGGCAGTTTTGAGTGTTGATATGGATGATTTTTTGAGGAGGTGATATGCCAGAAAATAGCCAGACCGCTCTGATGGAAAAAAACCGTATGTTCAGGGAGAAATTGCTGAAATGGTTGCCTGAATCCGGAGAATACCAGACTCCCATTGCCGGATTTTCCCTGTACCGCAAGGATGAGAGCGATTCATGCGAAAACTGTTTTTATGAACCTGCTGTCGGCGTCATTATCCAGGGAAACAAACATTCCGTGATCGGCAGCCAAGAATACCATTATGGCGAAAACTACAGTCTATTGAACAGTGTGGATTTGCCGAGCAGGAATTACATTCTGGATGCCACTTCCGAAAAACCTTTTCTGGGATTGGGGCTCAAGATCGACAAATATCTGGTTAGCCAGTTGATGACGGAATTTCCAAAATTGGCGAAATCGGACGTCGAACCGGTCAAGGGGCTGTCCGTCGCCGTCATCGAACAGGATATATTCGATGCATTTTTCCGTCTGGTTGTTCTGTTGGACAGCCCAGATGAAATACCCGTGCTGGCGCCGATGATTTTGCGGGAAATCCATTACAGGCTTCTGGCCGGGCCTCGGGGCAAATATCTTAGGGTTGTCAATGCGGTCGGTACGCAGGGAAGCCGGATTGCGCAAGCGATTACATGGTTGCGAAATAATTACAAGGAACCGCTGCAAGTCAACGAACTGGCAAGAAAAGTCAATATGGCGACTTCGACATTTCACCGGCATTTCAAGCAGATTACGACGCTTTCTCCCTTGCAATACCAGAAGCGTCTGCGATTGTATGAAGCACAGCGTCTGATGCTGGTTGAAAATGAATATGCATCGAATGCCTGCCTAGCTGTCGGTTATGAAAGTCCTACCCAGTTCAATCGGGAATACAAGCGGCTGTTCGGTGAACCGCCGTCACGTAACATCCACAAGGTACGGGAACTGCAACTCTGATGTTTCATCGAGATATAAAGCATATCAATTACATCGCGCCCAAGGCGTTTTAAAGATGCCTCACAAACTTTTCTTATTTGCTTCGGAGAGTTATCCAATTCGCCACAGTAATGTTTTTCTGGACGCCCCCCTGAGACTTTAGACAACCTCTATGGCTAGAATCGTCGAGCAAAAACGCAAGCGCTACACAGCCCAGCAGAAACTCAAGCGGGCTCGGCTGACGTATCTCCCCGGCAACACCGTCTCTTTCGTAGCCCGTAATGACGGGATTGCTCCGGCGCTTCTCTTTCGCTGGAGAGCCCCTGACAGGCAAGGGGGCCTGACTGCTGTACAAACAGGGCAAAGCAATATGCCGAAGCAATGGACGAAATCAGACGCTTGCAACGGCTTCCGTGACAGATGACAGCGGACGACGCTCTGCTCAAGGAAGCCGTGGAGATCATGACCGCGTGGATGGTGCATGAAGAGGTGCTGTTGGCGACAGAAAAACGATTTGGTCCTGTCGAAAAAGTGCCGCACAAACTGCAACTGTTGACCGACAACGGATCGGCCTACATCGCCAAATCAACAAAACGTCTGCATGGGCAGGTGGGCATTGAAGACTGCAAAACGGTTGTATGCAGCCATTCCTTGTTATTTATCAATCTGGCTTTCTGTAAATTCATCTGCTCGATGTCCCATAAGATGAATTTTCGCATAATCTTTTTCAAACGCCAGCAATTCCTCGCTTGACATTCTGGTCTGTACAGCTCCTAAAAAATCATCGAGATGTTTAATATTTGTTGTACCGGGAATTGGAACTATCCATTGTTCTCAGATAACATCCACACAAGCGCAAACTGAGCAGGTGTTATATTTATTATTGGTTTTAAAATAATATGTTTTGTTCAGGAGAGCGTATTCCGTCCGTTTTCCACCTTTTTCAAAGGTTGGTTTTGATTCTTGTATCGGCATTTGTCCGGGAACCGGCGGACAAGATCAGTCCCAGTTCGAAAAGCAGCCAGGTCGGGACGGCCATCAAAAGCTGGCTGACGATATCGGGTGGAGTCAAAATTGCAGCAATGATCAGTATCGCCGTCATGACATAAGGTCTTTTTCTGATAAGCGTTTCCCTAGAAACAAGATTGAAACGGATGGCGATAAGAACCAGCATGGGTGTTTGGAACATGATGCCGAAAGCTAGTATCATCATGCCGGCAAGATGCAGAAAATTTTCGAGTCCCAACATGGCTTGCAATTCCGGTGATGTGAAACTGCCGGCGAAATCCATTAGCAGGGGCAATACCAGGGTAATGCAGAATACGGTTCCTGACAGAAACAGAATGGATGACAGGGAGATCCACCGGCCAAGCGCCCTGCGTTCATGACCGTACAGTGCAGGCAACAGGAATTTCCAGAGCTGGAAAATATTGTAGGGATAGGCCAGTATGATGGCCAGAATAAAGCCGAGTTTCAGTTTGACCCAGAATACTTCCAGCGGAGAGAAATAATGGAGTTTTCCGATGCTTTCCGGAAAACTCCACTGTATTAGCAGGTTGACGATTTCGGGCACCATCCAGTATCCGGCAGGATAGCAAACGGCTGTTGCTATGAGACATTTCAGCAGTGTTTTGCGCAGTGCTTCGAGATGGGATATCAGTGTTTCTTCCCGGGCAGAGGAGGATGTCATATTCAGGCTTCCCGTTTCTCTTTTCCCGCCTCGAGTTCGGCTGCTTTTTCTGCTTCCTTCATGAACTCGTCTCCCTGACGGCCGATTTCTTCTTTTGCCTTTTTGAATTCATGGGTTGCCCGTCCCATGGCGCGTGCCAGTTCAGGAATGCGTTTTGAGCCGAAAACCAGCAGTATGAAAATACCGATCAATATGATTTCAGAAAAACCGAGAGACATAATTACCTCATGAAAAAATTTAATGGTTTATAAAGTATTAATTTTTTAACATCACCTTCCGACTCTGTTTTGTTCGGAAGGCGGATAACGGTCACCGACGATACTGATTTCTGATATGGTATCTTCAAGTTCCCGGATTTCGGTTGCCGTCAGTGTCAGCTCCGTGGAACGGATGTTTTCTTCCAGATGCGACAGTTTGGTTGTCCCGGGAATCGGGATAATCCAGGGCTTTTTGGCAAGCAGCCAAGCCAGTGCAATCTGTGCCGAGGTCATGCCGCGTGTACGGCCGAATCTGTTCAGTATTTCTACAAGTACGGTATTGGCTCTGATGGCTTCTGGTGTGAAACGTGGCAGGATATTCCGGTTATCGTTTCCTGAATCGAATCGTGTATATTCATTAAGGGTGCCCCCGAGAAATCCACGGTTGATCGGGCTGTATGGAACGAATCCGATACCCAGTTCTTCCAGTACGGGGAGCACGTCTTTTTCAGGTTCTCGCCACATCAGGGAATATTCGCTTTGTACCGCGGTTACCGGACAGACGGCATGCGCACGGCGAATGGTTTCCGGGCTGACCTCACATAAGCCGAAATGTTTTACCTTGCCCTCGCGAATCAGATCCGAAACGGTTCCGGCTACGTCCTCGATGGGAACCTGAGGGTCGAAACGGTGTTGGTAAAACAGGTCAATCCAGTCGGTTCGCAATCTTTTCAGCGAAGCGTTAGCTGTTTTGCGAATGTGCTCGGGACGGGAATTCAGGCCGGTCTGTTTTTCTCCGGTATGATCGAATCCGAATTTGGTGCTGATGGCGATTTGCTTCCGGACAGGAGCGAGCGCTTCTCCCGTCAGTTCTTCATTGGTGAACGGGCCATAGGTTTCGGCCGTATCAAAAAGGGTGATGCCGCGATCGACGGCTTGGCGAACCAGTCTGATCATGGTCTTTCTGTCCGGGTGGATTCCGCGATGATAATTCATTCCCATACAGCCGAATCCGAGTGCGGATACGGTCATCATGCTTTTACCTGTGCCAAGCGTCCGTTTTCCCGGAATCGACGGTTGCATTGTGTCATGCCCGCCGGCAGGAGATACCGGTTTTTTGGCAGCTGTTGTTGCGGCAGCGGCGGGCAGGGATGAAAAGATGGCGGCCGCTCCGGCAAGCAGGCCGGTTTTCAGGAATTCACGACGGCTCAGACGTAAGGAATTATCGGATGAAATAGCGTTTTTTTCAGTACGGGATATTTCCGGTTTTTTCATGATTCGATATCTTTTGAAAGTGCGGATTTCAGTTGCCTGACGGTGCAACGGTTGTTAATGGCTAACAGAATAGTTTCAGAGACGAATGCGAGATAGATATAAAAATCTCTTTTTCTTGCCCAATTCTGTCAGTGAGATAAAAGAGACGGGAAAACAGGAAAAACGAGATTGTCAGCCAGTACCGGTGACAATCCAGAATGCCTGCAAAGAAGGCAAGACGGTTCGGCAGAGGTGTTCTGATATCGGAAAATATCCGCTTTTCGAGGCAATGTCGCTGATGGTTCTCAAGATGTCCGTACGACAAACCGGTGATATCAGTACAATCATTGAATCACCGGCAGTTCTGCGAAAATCTATTTGATCAGAGTGGAGAGTCCGCCGGCCAGACTGGAAACG
Source organism: uncultured Oxalobacter sp. (assembly GCA_964602435.1). GTDB lineage: Bacteria > Pseudomonadota > Gammaproteobacteria > Burkholderiales > Burkholderiaceae_D > Oxalobacter. The sequence goes on along the minus strand of CAZRQR010000014.1, from coordinate 278 downwards.
TCAAACCCGTTTTGTTGGAGGACACGGGATGCGAAATAACTGTTCTTGCCAAGTTCGCAAACAGTGACGACAGGGCGTTTGCGGTCGAAGATTGTTCCTGAGTACCGTCATCGGAATGTTGACGGCGTTTGGTACAGGAGCTGCATTGGCTACGTGTTTGCTCCGTACATCGATGATCTGGACTTCATTGTTTGCCGGCAGATACGAGACGGTACGTCGAGTTTGGCGAAGCCGATATCCTCATAAGGAAATTTGCCAAGCTGTTTTTCCGCTTCTTC
>CAZRQR010000013.1:0-26193 GCA_964602435.1 uncultured Oxalobacter sp. | reverse complement strand
TCAAATCGAAACGTCTTTCGAGCTGGAATGTGGCTTTCATGCCGGAACCGAGATCTTCGGTGCCCTTGAAGCCGATAAGACTGTCATCATTGCCGCCCATACGGACATCGGAACCGGTTTCCTTGATGATGCCGGTATCGACCGTACCGTAAATGGTAACGTTGGTCTGCGCATGCGCAACACTTGCCAGCCCTATGGCCGTTAAACCTGCTAATAATTTTATTTTCATTGTGAATGACCCTTGAAAATGAATTGTTAAGACACTGTTTCTTATATGTGCACGACTGGGATTATAAGGTTATTTTTTGCAAATAAAAAAATAATAATGATAATCATTCTTATTTAATGCACTGTTCTGTCACTTATCAGCAACAGATTTGCAGTAAGGGACAGTTTGTATATTCCATTCTGGGCGTGGAATGCATTTTTTTGTCGTAGAACGGAAAGACGGGAATTCCAGCATCGAATATGCCAACGGGTGGTTTTTCTGTCAGAAAGCGCTTATAGCGGCCATGAACGGAAAAATGTCTGGCCGGATGGATAAAAGGCAGGATTTCCGGATTTCAGGCTGGATCAAAGCATTCGGCGAAACGCCCTTTCCTGCTTCGAAGGAAATGAAACAGGAGGATGGAGTATGGATAAGACAGGTGTCAGATGATTTGACCGGAGAGCGGAATGGATCGTTGCCACTGGTCGATTCTGTTTTGTGTCAGAGTGTGCCCAACCAGTTCATTCCATTTTTCGCCAATTGTTTTCCATTCGCTGTATTGCAAGGCTTTTTCGGATGCATGTGTGGCGAACGAACAGCTGCCTGTCATTCTGACCAGTTCGTCAAGTTCGTTCTTTTCTTTTTCCCAGTTTGCGTTTTCACGGGTTTTGAACAGGATGATATCGTCGATCAGTGTTTTCAGACAGATGAAAAGGCCATATTCCTCACGGATTCCTTTTTTTCGGATCGTATCGAGCTGGGCCATGAAATCGTCGAGAAATTTACGGTGATAGGGATTGACGTCAACGCCGGGTAAAAGCATGGCGATTTCCGAAGCCAGATCCTGCCGGTATTTTAATGGAAGCTGCGCAAACCATTCGATGAGATTGTCAAAAGGGGTTGTCATGAAATTCCTTTCCTGCTGTTTGTCGGTATTTCTGTTATCAGGTCTAATTATATGGACAGTACGGGAAAAACGGTTGTAAAAACGTACCGGAAAGAATATATCTTTTCTTTGCCAGTTAACGCAGTGAAACGTTCCGGCGACAACCTTTGATGATTGGGCTGTTTTTTATATTGGTCGTGCGAACTTGATGGAACGGTTATAACTTTCGACCGCATCGCTGTACTGTTTCATCATGCGATTGAATGAACGTGCGGTTTTTTTCTGTTTCATGGTATCGTAGTTCATGATCATTTCCGTCAGATGGTCGTGAATGCTGTCTAGCCCGCCGCTTCTGTCACGCAGTGGGTAAACGTCGTTCATTATTTTCCGCTGGGTAGCCAGAGCGGTTTTCATTTCCGCGATCAACCGGTCGCCTTCAATGAGTTTGTCCCTGTTGGCAATGCTGTTTTGCGGATCGTTGAACAGCATAACCAGCTCCTGGGCGTGCAGAAGGCTCTTTTCTGTGTTGTAACCTATCATGCTTTTCCTGGCGCGATATGCGGCCATCCGTCTTTTCGTTTCCGTTTTCTGCATATCGATCAGAATGATTCCGACTTTGTTCATCGCGGCAATCATGTTGTCATAATCTTTTTGCAGAATGGGAAAAATTTTTTTTGCGCCAGCCATATCGTCGCGCCGGTACATCTGGTTCCTGAAATAAGGCAGGCTTGTCTGTTCGTCAGCATAGAGTTTTTCTCCGGCCGCGATACTGGCCGCAATTGCATCATCCAGTTCCGGTATCGGAACCTGGTTGTATGACATCCCCTTTTTCAGCCAGGTCAGTCCCTTGTCCAAGCCTTCCACGACAGGAAAAGTGATGGTATCCGCTGATCGGGATTTCAGTGTGTGGCTTATGAAAGTATTGTAGGATGGCCGCAAGCTCCAGGTACCGACCATAATGCAGTTGTACCCCCGGATGTAGGCATTCAGTTTGTCTGTCGTGGCCGTATTATTATCGGCGACCAGTTTGAGTGCTCCGGTATTTGATTCCAATATGGCGCCTTCCGATTCCGTTTGCAGCCGGTTCTGGTTTACTGCCTCGACAATGGTCGGAATGGCATAATAACAGCCGGACAGAAAAAGAAAACAGACAGAGAATACGACCAGCCGGAAGGAAACGGGAGATTTCATCGTGGGTTATTTTTCTCGACAATGTACGTTCAAAGATAACTGAAATGTCCCTGCAAAGCCAGCCTGCAAAACAGTCGTGTTTTGCTTATCGCTTTTCTGTCATATCCCCTGTCCAATCGCTGGCCGATTCAGTTTCCGGACCGTAAGGTGCGTTTATGTGTGACCAGTGCGTCGTTGTATTTTTTGTACATGGCGGTCAGATCGCCGATAGCCATGTGCTGCCGGAGGTTACGGTAACTTCCGATAAAACTGGTAAGGATGCGGTTGATTGCCGAATAGTCACCGGCACGTTGCATATTGTTTGCCCGTGCCTCTTCAAATGCCTTGCGTTGTGCGGCAAGTGAAGATTCCAGCTGTACCAAAATGGCGTCACCTCTGGAGTAAAGATCGGTATTTTTAACGGAATCATCGGATTCGCTGAAAAGTGCCAGCAGATTTTGTGCGTTCTGTAGGCTTTCTTCCGTGTAATAACCCAGCCAGTTTTTCTTTTCACGGAAAACAGCCATTCTTTTTTCGGATTCTACCCTGCGGTATTTGAAAAGAAGTGTTTCGATTTTGTCCATATAGGCAAACATGGCTTCATAATCGGCCTGTATGGCAGGATAGGATGCCTTGGCTTTCGCCAGCTGGTCTTCATGATATTCCTGTTTCCGGAAATATGGTTCCAGTTCGAGTTCGTCCTTTTGCAGTTTGAAACCGGCAAGCAGTGCATCGCGAACGGTTCTGTCAAGATCGTCCATGTCGCCGCCATGAATCGCCAGTCCCTTTTTGAAAAGTTCCAGTCCGTTTTCAAGGCTGCTGGATGAGGAAAAACGGATATCGTCAGCAGTTTTCGCTTTTCTGATACGGTGGAAACTATTGTAGGATGGCCGCAGACTGTCAGGACTGTTCATCAGAAGATAATATGCCTGTGTATAAAGGTCTAGTTTGACCGAAGAAGCATCTTCGATGGCGGATGAGTTTATTGTGATCTGGCTGGTTCTGACTGAAGCCGGTTTTTCAGCATGATTACAACCTGCCAGACCGGCAGTGGCGGCCAGTATGACAGGCAAGGCGATCGTAATGAATTTCATGTAAATTTCAGTTTGCAAGTCAGAAATACGATACGGCTGTATGGCTATTTCCCAAAATAGCCAGATCGGACGGAAACCGTGATGATGGCGAAGCACCGGAACTACTGGCCAGATGGGATGACAAGGAACGCAAGCATGAACGGTGCACTGCCCCATCCCACAAAAAAGACAACCTCTATTACCCTCTTCAGGATTTTTTCTGGATCAGGTTGCCTGCACAGTTGCTTTATTCAGCCAGAACTTTTTCCAGTTCTCCGCTTTCCGCCATATCCAGCAATTCGGGAAGACCGCCGATATGATCGTATCCGATAAAAATCTGCGGCAAAGTATGGCATCCGGAACGTGCCCACATTTCGACAGCCAAGTTCATGTCGACCCCGACGACGATCTTCTTGAAAGGTATGCCTCTGGATTCCAGAAACTGGCAGGCCAGATCGCAGGCTTTATGACCCTCCACGACGTACATTTCAATTAAATTTTTCATCTTTGTCCTTTGGTTCGTTAGAGTTGAACAGGATATTTCCCTGTCATGCATCGAATTGAATCCGCATATTATATACTGAGATGCCGATGCGTTTTTTTCCTCCAAAACAATATTTTTTCATACAGAAATATGTATATTGCGGGATGGAAAGTCAATTTGGGGTCCGGAATCGGAAGGTTTTTGATTCATTTTGTATTGTACATTCGGTTTCCGGAGGCAATCTGGCAGAATAGTTGTTATCCGGATTTTCGGGAGAGATTTCTATAAAGGCTGTTTGGGTACGGTCGGCAATTCAGGGTTATTTATAAAGAACAGTTACCTGTCGGTTTTGAAAGCGCCATTGTCAGGTTTGATTGAATTGTATGGAAAAACATTGCATTTGCAGCAGGATTGCAGAATGCAGGATGATGATTGCGAGCGTCTCATTGCTTGTTCCGAATGGACATTCGAATATCGTCATGTGTTATGTTGTGTCTTATGGTACAACCCTGACTTGCAGGTGGAACATTTTTTGCCGATAAAAACGGAGTGCCCGATATGACAATGGACGGTGAATTTCCTGAATGGGTGCATCAATATGTCAATAAGTTGGGTGGTTTTCAAGAGGTTGGTTTGCTGTGAAAAGTTATCATGCAATATTTTTTCCCGTGTGTTTGATCCGGTTTGTCGAGAGAGAATGGTAATTGATGAAAGACGTGCCGGATGACAGAAAAGGCCGGTTCCCGAAATGAAAAAAGGCCTATAAAAATAGGCCTTTTGAATTCTGGCTCCTCGACCTGGGCTCGAACCAGGGACCTGCGGATTAACAGTCCGTCGCTCTACCGACTGAGCTATCGAGGAATTGAAAAAGGAATTATAATCAATCCTAACAATCCTGTCAACTCTTTTCAGTTTCCTGCTTAAGTTGTTCAGACAACTGTCTGAATTGATCAGATCAAATAATTATAAATCATTTTCACAGGTAACAGATAGTTTGCACTCTGTTCATGGTTGTTTTTCTGTTAAATCTGTCGTTTTCTGGTCATTTTTCGGGTCTTCCAGCAACTGGATGAAAACTTCTCCTTCTTTGATCATGGAAAGTTCGCTGCGTGCGCGTTCTTCGATGGCTTCCGTGCCCTCGTTCAGGCTTTTGACTTCGGATGCAAGTTTGGCGTTTTTCAGCCGCTGTTCTTCATTTTTTGCCTGAACAGCTTCCAGTTGCCTGTGCAGTTCCCAGACACGGAGCCATCCTCCCTTCCCCAACCAGAGGGGGTACTGGATAACGATCAGCAGGACTGCCAGTACAATAGTGATCGGACGCATCGTGGTTTCCATGATCCTGATTGTGGCGGCCGGCATTAAAATACCGGGCCGGTTATTATTTTACCGGCCTCGGGTTGTTATTCCGGATTATTTCAGATTATAAAACGCGTTTCTGCCCGGATAGCTTGCGACTTCTCCAAGATCTTCCTCGATGCGCAGAAGTTGGTTGTATTTTGCGATCCGGTCGGAACGGGAAAGCGAGCCGGTCTTGATCTGCAATGCATTGGTTCCGACGGCAATGTCGGCAATAGTCGAATCTTCTGTTTCACCGGAACGGTGGGAAACGACAGCGGTATATCCGGCACGTTTCGCCATTTCGATGGCGGCGAATGTTTCGGTGAGTGTTCCGATCTGGTTGATTTTGATCAGAATGGAGTTGGCGATGCCTTTCTGGATACCTTCGCGCAGGATCTTGGTATTCGTGACGAACAGGTCGTCACCGACCAGCTGGACGCGTTTGCCGAGTTTTTCTGTCAGATAGGCCCAGCCATCCCAGTCGTCTTCCGACATGGCGTCTTCAATGGAAAGAATCGGATATTTGTCGCACCATGTTTCCAGCAGATGGGAGAATTCTTCGGAAGTCAGTACCAGCCCTTCTCCGGTCAAATGATATTTCCCGTCCTTGTAGAATTCACTGGCTGCGCAGTCCAGACCAATACAGGCATCGGTTCCCGGAGCGTAACCGGCTTTTTCAATGGCAGTGAGAATCAGCTGGATGGCTTCCTCATGATGGGCAACAGATGGGGCGAAACCGCCTTCATCACCGACAGATGTCGTCAGCCCTTTTTCCTGCAGGATTTTTTTCAGGGTATGAAAAATTTCCGCACCGCATCTGACTGCCGCAGAAAAGGTACGGGCACCGACAGGAATGATCATGAATTCCTGGATGTTCAGGTTATTGTCTGCATGGGCACCGCCATTGATGATATTCATCATCGGAACAGGCAGTTGCATGATGCCGGAACCGCCGAAATAGCGATACAGCGGCAACCCCGCTTCTTCCGCGGCTGCCTTGGCGACGGCCATCGAAACGGCCAGCATGGCATTGGCGCCAAGACGGCTCTTGTTTTCGGTTCCGTCCAGATCGATCAGGGTACGGTCCAGAAATGCCTGTTCACTGGCATCCAGTCCGATAATCGCTTCGGCGATTTCGGTATTGATATGCTCGATGGCTTTCAATACGCCTTTTCCGTTGTAACGGCCAGCATCGCCGTCTCGCAATTCAATCGCTTCACGCGATCCTGTAGAGGCTCCTGAAGGAACTGCGGCACGCCCCATGACGCCTGATTCCAGCAGGACATCGCATTCGACGGTCGGATTGCCACGGGAATCGAGAATTTCGCGTCCGATGAGGTCAACGATAGCGCTCATAAATTTCTCCCAAGCTAAATAACTGATACTTTTAAAAACTGAAATTCGACATATTACCTTGCTTGACGACTTTGTCCAGCGCGACAAGCTGGGTCAACAGGTCTTTCATGCGGTCCAGCGGAACGGCATTGGGGCCGTCTGATTTCGCTTCGGCCGGATTCGGATGCGTTTCCATGAAAAGTCCTGCCACACCAACGGCAATGGCGGCACGAGCCAGAACCGGCACGAATTCACGTTGTCCGCCGGATGCATCACCCAGTCCTCCCGGCAACTGGACCGAGTGGGTGGCATCAAATACGACGGGGCACCCTGTTTTGCGCATGATGGACAGGGAACGCATGTCGGAAACCAGATTGTTGTAACCGAACGATGCTCCCCGCTCACAGACCATGAAACTGTCTTCGGAAAGATTTGCTTCCCTTGCCGCTTCCCTCGCCTTTTTCACGACGTTTGTCATGTCTTCCGGCGCGAGGAACTGTCCTTTCTTGATGTTGACGGGTTTGCCAGAACGAGCGCAGGCCTGAATGAAATCCGTCTGCCGGCAAAGAAAAGCCGGAGTCTGCAAGACATCAACAACCTGTGCGACCAGACCGACTTCCTTTTCAGTATGAACGTCGGTCAATACCGGTACATCGAACTGCTTTCTGATGTCTGCCAGGATATCGAGCCCCTTTTCCATTCCGGGACCACGGAACGATGAGGAAGACGAACGGTTTGCCTTGTCGTAGGATGATTTGTAGATGAACGGAATCCCCAGTTCTGCGGTCATTTCTTTTAGTGCTCCGGCCGTATCAATCGCCAGCTGGCGGGATTCAATCACACATGGACCGGCGATAAGAAAGAACGGTTTGTCCGGTCCGATTTCAAAACTGCAAAGTTTCATGCATTTTTTCCTTTGGTTTCCCGGTTGGCGATCGCCGCCTTGATAAAAGCGGTAAAGAGCGGATGTCCGTCACGTGGCGTCGATTTGAATTCCGGATGGTACTGGACCCCGATGAACCAAGGATGGGCATGCTCGCCGGTTCTGGGCAATTCCATGATTTCGCACAGTTTTTCTGTCGGCGTCATGGCGGAAATCACCAGTCCGGCCTGCTTCAGACGGTCAAGATACAGGTTGTTTGCTTCATAACGGTGACGATGGCGTTCGGTAACGACATTGCCATAGATTTCTGCAGCCAGTGTCCCGGGTTCGACCGCACAGGTCTGGGCACCGAGTCTCATGGTTCCGCCCAGATCGGAATTTTCATCACGCTGTTCAATTTGCCCGGTGCGGTTCTGCCATTCGGTGATTAGGGCAACAACGGGCTGGTCGGTATCCGGATCGAATTCTGTCGAATTGGCATGTGGCAAGCCGGCAACGTGGCGTGCGAATTCGATCAGCGCTACCTGCATGCCGAGACAGATACCCAGATAAGGTATCTTGTGTTCACGGGCATATTGTGCGGTAGCGATCTTGCCTTCCACTCCGCGTTTGCCGAATCCGCCTGGAACGAGGATGGCGTCATATTTGGCCAGATGATCGGTTCCTTTCGATTCGATTTCTTCCGAATCAAGAAAGTCGATATTGACTTTGCAGCCGGTATGGATGCCGGCATGGCGGATCGCTTCGATCAGTGATTTGTAGGATTCGGTCAGATCAACGTATTTTCCGACCATGCAGATCAAGACTTCCTTTTCGGGATGTTCGAGCGCATAAACCAGTTTGCTCCACATGGACAGATCCGCGGGCGGCGGATTGAGTTCCAGTTTGTCGCACACGATGGCATCCAGTCCCTGGTCATGAAGCATTTGGGGAATCTTGTAAATGGTGTCGGCATCCCAGACGGAAATGACCGCGTCTTCACGTACATTGGAAAACAGGGATATTTTGGCACGTTCATCTTCCGGAATCGGCCGGTCGGCACGGCAGAGCAATGCATCGGGATAGATACCGATTTCACGCAGTTTCTGGACGCTGTGTTGGGTCGGCTTCGTTTTCAGTTCACCGGCAGAGGCGATATAAGGAACCAGTGTCAGATGGATGAAAACCGTTGAGTTCTTTTCGGCGCGAAGGCTCAGCTGGCGTGCCGCTTCCAGAAACGGCAGCGATTCGATATCGCCGACGGTACCGCCGATTTCGACCAGCGCGACATCATAGCCTGTGGCGCCGCGGTGGATGAAGTTCTGGATTTCATTGGTGATGTGGGGAATGACCTGAACGGTCTTGCCCAGATATTCACCGCGCCGTTCCTTGCGGATGACGGATTCATAAATCTGTCCTGTGGTGAAATTGTTCACCTTGTGCATGCGGGTCGAGATGAATCGTTCGTAATGGCCCAGATCCAGATCGGTTTCCGCACCGTCATCGGTAACGAAAACTTCTCCGTGCTGGAACGGGCTCATGGTGCCTGGGTCCACATTGATGTACGGATCCAGCTTGATCATGGTAACTTTCAGACCACGCGATTCAAGAATAGCGGCAAGAGATGCAGCGGCGATCCCCTTGCCAAGGGATGAGACGACACCGCCTGTGACAAATACAAATTTGGTCATTACAGAAAGTGCTCGTGGCACGTAGCGGGAAATCCAAATTATAACTTAAAAAACCAGCGGAATAAGTCATTGTCCCGATGAAAAAAAGGACGGAACATATGGCCGGTTTTTGTCTTTGGCGGGTCAAAAACGGTTCTGTGCGGGGAATTGGCGGCATACCGCGGCATGCTGCGGAATATCGTCTGTTGTTTATATGCAAGCGGTCGGGTAGCTGCTGACGGATAAACGTCTCCGGCAGCGGATGGTATGCCGCCTGATGATTTCTGTTTCGCCAATTTATTCCCAGGAAGAATGCCAGTATCTTTTTTGTTTCTTGCGACAGTTTTCTGCATCCAATGTATTTCCCATATGGAACAGGATGGCTCCGTCCCTGTCTGTACGGTAACGGGCGGTTTGCATGAGCTCATAACGGTCTGTAACCTAGACATGAGGGTGTCCATAGCGGTTCAGGTAACCTGTCTGGAAAACGGCAAACCGGGGTTTGACGGAGAAAAGAAAAGGCCAGCCCGAGGAAGTTTTGCTGCCGTGGTGCGGGGCAACCAAGATGTCTGATTTCAGTTCTTTTCCATAACGGCTGCCCAGTTTTCTTTCTTCTCCACTTTCTATATCACCTGTCAAAAGGAATGAATATTTTGTATTTGATACTTTAAGAATAAAGCTTAACTCGTTGTTTTTTTATATGTTCGTTTGGATATTCGTCAACGTCGGGATGCAGAACTTCAAAACGGATGCCTTCCCATTCCCAGTGTTGTCCGGCCAGACAGAGCCTGTGTAACGGAAGGACTTTGACAAGCAGTGAATCGGGGGGCATGGATGAATAAAATTCACCGACAGGTATTTTTCTCGTCAATGTGAGCAGACCGCCTGAATGATCGCTGTCGCCATGTGAGACGATCACTGTATCGAGTTTTGAGATGCCCCGGAATTGCAGATAGGGAAGAATGATTCTGTCTGCTGCATCCGATTTCGCTGAATATGATGGTCCGGTATCGAACAGCAGGCGGTGTTTTTGTGTTTCGATCAGGACGGCGCTGCCCTGCCCGACATCCAGAACACTTATGTCCGCCTCACCGTATCCCGGATGTTCAGGTACGGAAAAAACAGCGGAAACTAGCCACGATCACGCCGGCATATTCACATCCGGGCAGTGCATGGTAAATGCGGTTCCGAAGCTGGTACCTGATCATGTTGATAACATTGACTGGCGAGAAAACGAATGGTTCGATCAGATCGTTGCGATGGGGAAGTCTTGTATCGTTGTTGACATGGCCGGTGGCACTGATACCCTGTTCGAAAAGCCAGAATTCGTAATCGAAACCGCCGGGATTGGCGCTGCCGTGGGGGCGTTTCAGGCGGACGTTGAATCGCCATTTCTGTCCCGGAAGAAGATCGCCGGCTTTTTTCCGGTAGAAGAAGTATGGTTGTCGTTCCAGGAAAGCATGATTTTGTCTGGAATGGTAACCGGCCGGTTTTCATAAACGGCTTTTTCTACGCTGAACTGAAAACGGACTCTCTCTTCGAAGGGCTGTGGCAAGGATACGACCGTCCCGGTGAGAACCATGTTCCTGTTTTCCAGTTTGTCCAAAAGGCTGTGGTTCAGGATATTGCCGGCAAGAAACGATGTCTAGACGATGCCGAATGCGAATCCTGCGATACTTCAGATGGCATGGACGGCCAGACGTGAATACCGGCCGATGGCAGGCAAAAAAGATATGGAAAGGAAAAGAAACGACAGGATGAGAATGCCGTAAAGAAGCGTCTTGCCCGGAAGCGCCGGCTGCTAATGAAGCCACGCAATACCGAGAATGAAGCCGATGATTGCACTTTGCATTTACTCTTTTACGAGTAACGGAACCAGTCGCGGGATAGCTGACAGGGCATTGCGGCTGGTCTGCATGGCCAGTTCTTCAGAAGAAGTGCCACGCAGTCCGGCGATCAGTTCACCGATACGCGGCAGTTCCAGCGGGCTGTTTTCTTTCCTGTTTTTCCATGCAGGTGGCAGATCGGGGGAATCGGTTTCGACAACCATGACATCGATCGGCAATGCGGTGACCAGTTTGCGAAGCTGATGTGCGCGCTCGTATGTAGCGGTTCCGCAGAAACTGATTTTGAATCCCAGATCGGTGAAAGCCTCAGCCTGCTGGAAACTGCCGTTGAAAGCGTGAGCGATTCCCAGACGGATATCATGGCGGCGAAGATGCTTCAAAACAGTATCGACGGAGCGCCGGGTGTGCAGTAAAACGGGCAGTCCGTATTTCCGTGCCATTTTCAGTTGCTCGGACAGGAAATATTCCTGTTTTTCGCGTGTGGGCGATTGGGCTAGTTCCGAAACATAGAAATCAAGGCCGATTTCGCCAATGGCAACCAACCGGGGATCGGACATTCCTTTTTCAAGGGCCTTGTCGAGTATGGCCAGATCATCTTCCGGACTGTCCGCTACATACATGGGATGGATTCCCAGCGCATATGAACAGTTGTCGCAAGTATGCGCCAGTGCGGCGACCTGCCTGAAATTCGTACTTTCGACGGCAGGAATGACAATCTGTCTGATGCCCAGTTTTTCGGCTTCACTGGCGATACGGCTTTCATGTCCCGCAAATTCGGGAGCATCGAGATGGCAATGGGTATCGATCCACATGACCGGAAATGATAAAAGAAGAAACCACAGGATAATTTATATTATTCTGGGCATTTTTGCAGTCCTTTTTCTGACATGCGGTAAATTTTATCGCATCGTCTGGCGAGTTCCATATCATGGGTGACGATGACAAAGGCGGTTTTGAGCGTGGTGGACAACTCCAGCATGAGGTCGAAAATCTGTTGTGCAGTCGTACGGTCCAGATTGCCGGTCGGTTCATCTGCCAGAACGCACGCAGGATGGGTGACAAGCGCTCTGGCAAGGGCGACACGCTGGCGTTCTCCGCCCGAAAGTTCACCGGGAACGTGGATGGCGCGTTTTTCGAGTCCGACACGTGCGAGAATCCTGCGGGCGGTTTCGTGTGCCGCCGCCCTTTTTTCCCGCTGGATCATCAGCGGCATGGCGACATTGTCCAGTGCGGAAAATTCGGGAAGCAGATGATGGAATTGGTAAACGAAACCCAGTGCATGATTGCGCAATTCGCCGCGTTGCGTTTCATTCAGTGCAGCAAGTTCGTGGCCCAGCAGGGTCACCGAACCGGCAGTCGGAATATCCAGACCACCCAGCAGATGCAGCAGTGTCGATTTTCCTGAACCTGAAGCACCGACAATGGCGATACGTTCCCCTTCCCTTATCTGGAAATCGATGCCGTTCAATACTTCGACAGCATATGCACCCTGCCGGAAAGTTTTGCACAATCCTTCGCACGACAAGACCGTTTCATTCATAGCGCAGCGCCTCCGCAGGGTTGACTTTGGCGGCACTCCAGCTGGGATAGAGTGTCGCAAGAAATGACAAGGCAATGGACGACCCGCCGATTATCAGCACGTCCGTCCACCGCAAATCGGATGGCAGCGAGCTGATCAGATAAATATCTTTTGGCAGAAACTGGAAGCCGAACAGGCGTTCGATAAAGGGTACGATAACATCAATGTTGACTGCAACGAGAATGCCGAATCCTGTACCGATCAGCGTGCCAAAAATGCCTGCCAGTGCACCCTGTATCATGAAGATTTTCATGATCGAACGGGGAGATGCGCCCAGCGTTCGCAGAATGGCGATGTCCGCCTGTTTTTCCGTTACTGTCATCACCAAGGTGGAAACCAAGTTGAACGTGGCGACGGCAATGATCAGCATGAGGATGATGAACATCATTTTCTTTTCGGTCTGGACGGCTGCGAACCAGTTACGGTTCTGTTTCGACCAGTCACGTACGATGACATCATCGTCCGAGAGCAGTACGCTTAATTCATGTGCCACTTGAGGAGCATCTTGCATGTCATTGATTTGAATACGTAATCCTGTCGGTGAATTCGTTCGAAACATACGCATGGCATCTTCCATATTGACAAATGCCAGTGTGGAATCGAATTCGAAATGGCCAGCCTCGAAAATGCCGGTAACGGTAAATTGCTTCAGACGCGGCAGGATGCCGGCAGGTGTCACCTGTCCTTGCGGGATGATGACGGTCAGTCTGTCGCCGGAACTGATGCGTAGGACACGGGCCAGTTCCTTGCCAATGGCGATATTGAACGATCCCGGTTGCAAATCTCCCAGTTTGCCGGCCTTGAACTGACGGGCGATTTCCGAAACGTTGGGTTCTTCTTCCGGTTCGATACCACGCACGATAATGCCGCGCATCAGATTGTTGCGTGTGGCGAGTGCCTGCCCTATGACATAAGGTGCCGTACCGGTCACTTCCGGATTTTCCCGGACTTTTGCCGCCGTTTTTTGCCAGTCGGGAAGCGAACCATAAATATCCTGGACTTCGATATGAGGCAGAACGGACAGCATGCGGTCACGGACTTCTTTCTGGAAGCCATTCATGACGGACATGACAATAATCAGCGCCGCGACACCCAATGCGATACCGGTCATGGAAATTAGCGAGATAAAGGAAATGAAGCGGTTGCGGCCGCTGCGTTTTCCGGAACGGATGTAACGCAGGCCGACCAGCCATTCAAAAGGCAAATTGGAAAAAATTTTCAACGTGATACTCCCCGCAAGATGGCACAGTTTGCCATATATTCGCTTTGCCGTCACATACCGATCGGCAGTCGTTTTGTTTTGGCGCATGGACTGCAAAAAAGGGTCTCTGATGGAAAATACCGGTTTTTCCCGTTGAAAAAATTGGACTGGTGATTGAAAAGTTTCCCTGTGTAAAGGAAAAGATGAGAAAATACTGTTTTACGGAACAGACTCTGCCCTTGTCGCTGCCTGTTTCTGTATCCGTACAAGAAATTTTGCTGTCATGACCCGAATCGCAGTCCGCCCTTATTCTCCGCAGATTTGCCGGCATTTGCACCGTGCCGGAGTACATCCTGTCCTTGCGCGGATTTTTGCGGCGCGAGGTATTTCCGAGCCGGCCGAGTTGTCTACAGGACTGGCCGGCATGATTCCTCCCGGACAGTTGCTCAATATCGGCAGGGCCGCCGCTTTTCTGGCTGACGCGATTGCCGGTGGCCGGAAAATGACGGTCATTGCGGATTATGATTGCGACGGCGCCACGGCTTGTGCCGTGGCGTTGCGCGGGTTGCGGCTGATGGGTGCGCATGTGGATTATATGGTGCCGAACCGTTTCGATAACGGATACGGGCTAACGCCGGCCATTGTGGATGAGGCGAAAAGAAATCACGGAACGCAGGTGCTGGTAACTGTCGATAACGGTATTGCCAGTCTGGAAGGGATCGGACGTGCCGTGTCGCTGGGAATGGATGTGCTGGTGACCGATCATCATTTGCCGGGTGATGAGCTGCCCGTGAACTGTATCGTTGTCAATCCCAATCAGCCTGATTGTCCTTTTCCCAGCAAGCATTTGGCCGGAGTCGGTGTCATGTTTTATGTGCTTCTGGCATTGCGGGCCGAAATGCGGGCTCGGCATGTTTTCGATGAAAATACCCAGCCACGTCTGGATCATCTGCTGGATCTGGTAGCACTGGGCACGTTTGCCGATGTGGTCAGACTGGATACCAATAACCGGATTCTGGTGGCACAAGGGTTGCGTCGTATCCGTTCGGGAGTCATGCAACCGGGCGTTTCTGCACTGTTCAGGGTCTCAGACAGGGATTACAGGAAGGCTTCTCCTTTCGATCTGGGATTTGCACTGGGACCAAGGCTGAATGCAGCAGGTCGTCTGTCGGACATGGCGCTGGGTGTTGAATGTCTCTTGACGGACGATGCATCCCACGCCTTGAGGATGGCGGAGGAATTGAACCGTATCAATGCCGAACGGCGGGAAATCGAGGCGGACATGCAGCTGGAAGCGAGGGAAAAGATCGCACGGTTCCAGCCTGAAAACAGGGCGACGATCTGTGTCCTGTCCGAAGACTGGCATCAGGGCATTATCGGTATTCTGGCTTCGCGGATCAAGGAAAAATATTTCCGGCCGACAATGGCGTTTGCAGCCGGCAAGGATGGCAGGCTGAGAGGATCCGGCCGTTCCATTCCTGAATTCCATTTGCGTGATGCGCTGGATCTGATCGCCAAACGTCATCCGGGTCTGATCGTCCAGTTCGGCGGGCATGCCATGGCGGCAGGATTGACGCTGGAAGCGGGTGGTTTCAGGATGTTTTCCGACGCGTTTGAAAAAGTCGCGAGAGACTGGCTGACCCGGACGCAGCTGGAAAGACAGATTGAAACGGATGGTTCGCTTGACGATGACTGTTTCAATCTGGGTTTTGTCCGGTTGCTGGATGAGCAGGTCTGGGGGCATGGTTTTCCTCCACCCCTGTTCTGTGACGATTTTATCGTATTGAACCAGCGTGTTCTGAAAGACCGTCATCTGAAACTGCAACTGGAAAAAAATGGTCGTCGCTATAATGCCATCCAGTTTGGCAGTACGATTATGCTGACACGGTGTGCACGGCTGGCCTACAGGCTGGATGCCAATGAATTCAATGGAAAAACATCTGTCCAGCTTCTTGTCGAACATGCCGAGGATCTGAAATAAATGCCGCGAGAAAACAGCCGGTTTTTCAGGCAAGGCGGGAATGTTTCAGTCGAAGTGTGTTGTCGTGCCGGTTCGCCGGATCATGGCATGAGTTTTCATTCAGGCATGCAGGAAGCCCGGGCATCGCATTGTCCGGCGGTGTTTTACGGTGACTGCATGTATGAAGATGGCAGAAAAAATGCGTTTTTGCCATCTTCATGGTCGGGCCGGTCAATCGGTTTTTTTGTAGGCGGCATCCATTGCATTCATCATGGCGATCCGCAGGCCGCCTTCTTCCAGCGCACGGACTCCGCGAATCGTAATGCCTCCGGGTGAACAGACGTCGTCTTTCAGTATGGCCGGATGGAGTTTTTTGTCGCGGACCATTTTGCCTGATCCCAGAACAGTCTGACTGGCCAACTTGTAGGCGATGTCCCTAGGCAGTCCATAATAGACGGCACCATCGGCCAGCGCTTCGATCACCATGAAAACCCAGGCCGGCGCACAACCTGAAAGCGTACCGCCGATACCCATCAGATCGCTGGACAATTCTTCCACCTGTCCCAGTGCACCGAACAGCTTGCGGGTGAAAATGAGTTCCTTTTGAGACAGGTCGTTGGTCGATTCGATGATGCTCATGCCCTCTCCTACCATGGCGGGTGTATTGGGCATGATGGCGCAAATGTGTGTGGACAGGTCAACAAGGCGACGCAGGCGGCTGTATTGCCACCCGGCTGCAACGGATAGCAGTGTCTTGTTTCTCAGCCTGTCGCGATTTTCGTTCAGGACGCTTTCCACGTCTTTGGGTTTAATTGCCAGCAGGACGATTTCACTTGTATCAATGACTTCGCCTACGGAGCCAGCTTTTGCCATGCCGCATTGACTGTTCAGGTTATCCAGTTTGAAACCGTTCAGATCGTATGCGATTGTTTCCTCACCTTTCAGAAAACCGGACTTGACGGCTCCCAGCAGAATGGCGGATGCCATGTTACCCATACCGATAAATCCCAGTTTTTTCATAACTCCTCCGTAGTCAGGTTAAAGACCGGCTCTGGCAGTGTTGTGGCAGCCTGATTCTGGTCTTTCCGTTCCGTCAGATCGTCTGGATTCCTGCAACGGCACCCCTGCAGACCGGAACGGATATTGTTTGGTGATTGACGTGCATTTTACTTTTACCATTTTTTTACCGGAACCGGTTTTGTCAGAAACAGTCATAAACAGACATGACAGGCTGCCGTTTGTTGTGTTGCAGCCAACTGTTTCGGAGAAAAACCATGTTATATGTGATTGCCGTGATACTTTTTGTTTTGTGGCTTGCAGGATTGCTGATAACCCATCTGTTTGGCGGTTTCGTCCACTTGCTGCTGATCGCCGTTGTGGTCGTTCTGCTTTTCAGCCTTTTGACCGGCAGGCGTTCATCGTGAAACACAACCGTTTTTTGCAGTTTGCCGTGTTTGTCGGACAATAATGTCTTTTCAAACGGAAATGTAATGGTAAAACACATGACGAATTGTTTTCAATGGAATATAGTGTCCGTTTCAGAAATCATTATCATTCCGGTAGAAAAGTCATGAATTTCGATGTCGTTATTGTCGGCAGCGGACTGGCAGGACTGTCCGTTGCTTTGCGTCTTCCCAAAACATACAAAATCGCTCTGATCTGCAAGCGGACATTGTGGGAAAGTGCCAGCAGTTTCGCACAGGGCGGTATTGCGGCCGTGCTGGACCCGGTTCTGGACAGTATCGAAAAGCATGTCGAGGATACCCTGACGGCCGGTGCCGGGCTGTGCGATGAGGTCGCTACTCGGTTTATTGTCGAACATGGCGGGGAAGCCATTGACTGGCTGATCAATCAGGGTGTTCCCTTTTCCAGAGACAAATCCACCCAGACCGGCTATCATCTGACCCGTGAGGGTGGACACAGCGAACGGCGCATTATCCATGCCGCCGATGCGACCGGTCATGTGGTCCAGCAGACCCTAGAAAAAATCATCCGGAACAGCCCGAATATCCATCTTTTCGAGAATCATTTCGTCGTCGATCTGATTACGTCGGACAAGCTGTATGAGGACAGGCAGCCGGTCGAATGTTACGGCCTTTATGTGCTGAATGAGGAAGAAGGAAAAGTCCATACGTTTGCCGCACGGCATACTGTACTGGCGACAGGAGGAGCGGGCAAGGTATATCTTTACACGACCAACCCTGATACCTCGACAGGTGATGGCGTGGCGATGGCGTGGCGTGCCGGCTGCCGGGTCTCCAACATGGAATTCGTGCAGTTTCATCCTACCTGCCTATATCATCCTTATGCCAAGTCTTTCCTGATTTCGGAATCGGTGCGTGGTGAGGGCGGATTGCTGAAACTGCCTCATGATGCCGGAGCTGATGCAGGCATGCGTTTCATGCCTGCGCACGATCCGCGTGCCGAGCTGGCACCGCGCGATATCGTTGCGCGTTCCATCGATTTTGAAATGAAAAAACGTGGTCTGGACTATGTTCATCTCGATATCAGCCACCAGAACCCGACATTTCTGAAAGAACATTTCCCGACAATTTATGCCCGTTGCCTTGAACTGGGAATCGATATCACAAAAGAGCCAATTCCGGTAGTTCCGGCAACGCATTTCACCTGTGGCGGTGTCGTGACCGATACCAAGGGCAGAACGGATATCAAAAACCTGTATGCCGTGGGAGAAACAGCCTGTACAGGATTGCACGGAGCCAACCGCCTGGCCAGCAATTCGCTGCTGGAATGTCTGGTTATCGGCAAAACGGCTGCGGAACATATCGCCAGCTTGCCGCAAGAACCTTTTCATGCATTGCCGCAGTGGGATGAAAGCCGTGTTTCAAATGCGAATGAGGAGGTCGTCATTTCCCATAACTGGGATGAACTGCGCCGGCTCATGTGGAATTATGTGGGGATCGTCCGGACAACGAAACGGCTCGAACGGGCTCAGCGCCGTATTCATCTGCTGCGGGAAGAAATCGATGAGTACTATGCCAATTTCATCATCAGCAACAATCTGCTGGAATTGAGAAATCTGGTGGATGTCGCGTCAATGATTGTGGAAAGCGCCCTGCTTCGCAAGGAAAGCCGTGGGCTGCATTACAATTCGGACTATCCGGCCACTTTCCCGAAAGCCATGCCGACTGTTTTGACTCCGGTCAAGAGAAGGATACCTACGGCGGTGTGATCAGAAAGGGAATTGCGGCAGAATGTTTTTCTGTTTTTCAAGTTCCGCCTCTTTCTTGATCTGGTATTCAAGTCCTTTTGCGATATCGGTATTCTTGTTTTCTCGCGCAAAATCAATGGCCGAATAGCCACGCTGGTTTTTCAGAGTGATGTCGGCGCCGTTGTCGTGCAGCAGTTTGACCGTATAAATATGGCCGCCGCGGGCGGCCATCATGATCGGAGTGGTCGCGTTGGGGGATGCTGCATTGACGAAAGCGTCTTTGTCCAGCAGCATCTGGACAATTTTGTTGTTGCCACTTGCCGCAGCATAATGAAGAGGCGTCCAGCCATCCTTGTTGACGCGTGCTCCCTTGTCCAGAAGGATCTTGACCGCCTTTTCATTGCCGTTATAACAGGCAATCATCAGGGCATTGTCTCCATTGAACGCTTCAGCATCAATTTTTGTGCGCCTGTCTGCCAGCAGAACTGTCATGACATCCAGTGCGTTTTCACGCATGGCCAGTATCAGGCCGGTATCTCCCCTCTTCGGTTCGATGGAATTTGGATCGAATCCTTGCCGTAACAGTGCCCTTATTTTTCCCGGCTGATCGTTTTTGACGGCGATAAACCAGTCGTCGAAAGAACCCGCGGTGGCCGCAGTGGAGAAAAGAGAGAGGAAAACCAGCAGAAAGACGATCATCCGGCTGGTTGCTTTGCAGGATACGAGAAATTTTGTCATGACAGGGAAAAGAAATCGGATTGGTGTGTATTATCCGGCAAATCGCCATACCATCAAGCGACAGTGAATCATTCCTGCAACGGATGATATGAAATCGGACAACAACAGGCTTGGTTCGCAATGATGAAACATTTTTTCGTTCCGGTACCGGCAGTTCGTCATATAAACAGCCGACACGACCGGCATCTTGTCGGTATTTACATGTAAATCGGATTGGAAAACCGATTTTTTATTTTCGATTCATCATGAATAATCCGGACAGGAACAACAAAATATTCACTCCCGGTTAATATGACGGTTTTCAGGTAAATATCAGGCCTGATTTTAATTGATGAACCGGCTGTACGGTAAATCGGTACAGGTATTTTTATAATTGAACGGTAATTTTCATGCGACAGGTTATGCCGGTTTTTTCATATTGGAAGTCAACTGGTTATGCTTTTTTTCACATATGACAGTTATTCGGTCAACAGCGATTATGCCGGATGAAAAAACGGAAATGGAGAGAAGAAGAAACGCGTATAACAATATTCTTTAAATAAATACTATAACTATATGATATTCATGAAAAATGAAAAATTAAAGGAAACTACTTCGGCAATCTCCTTTTTTCAAGAGCTGCTTGTTAATTAAACTGCCTGAATCCAGAGAGTCGTGATAACGACACCGGCTATGACGATAAACAGCGCTCTCATTACCATAGAGGAGTTTTTCATGATGAGTTTCTTACAATTTCATTATCAGTTTATGTGAGGAATGCTCCTCTTCTACATATGCTTTTTGGTATTCAGTACCGTTGTTGCTCACGTTGAAATTAATTCTGCTCCCTTTTTCAAAGGGGGTAGTTTTTTTGATGAATATATAAAGAAAACATGAATCCGGATTTGATGGCAGGTTATTTCCTGAAAAAAGATTCCGGGATATTCCGGTCAATCAAAAGCAGTGTTATTTTCGATATTGAAGAGCCTGAAATAGTTTTCCGACGTATGCCGGGCAATGCGTGAAACGGACATGCCTTTTAGTATGGCAAGCTGTTTGGCGACTTCGACGACGAAAGCTGGTTCGTTCGTTTTGCTTTTGCCCCTGAAGGCCTGGGGAGTGAGCCATGGAGAGTCGGTTTCGATCAGGAGCCGGTCAAGCGGAATGAGGCGCGCGATCGATCTCAGGTCTTTTGAGGCAGGATAGGTCAGTACACCTGAAAACGAAATGTAAAAACCCATGTCCAGTGCGGCTTTGGCGATCGGCATGGTTTCGGAAAAACAGTGCATGATGCCGCCGAAACCGCCCTTGTCCAGTCCTGCACCCTCTTCCTGAAGGATTTTGATGGTGTCTTCCGCTGCTTCACGGGTATGGATGACCAGAGGTTTTTCGACTTCACGGGAGGCACGGATTTGGGCACGGAAGCGCTCCATCTGCCATTTCTGGCGGGGTTTGACACGATAATAATCCAGCCCTGTCTCTCCGATCGCGACAACTTTCGGATGTCTGGCCAGCTCGACCAGTTTTGCGGTATCCACTTCTCCCACATCCTTGGGATCGGGATTGGGATGAATGCCGACAGTCGAATGGATGGTATTGACCCGTTCAGCCAGTGCCAGTGCGGCCGGAAAATCGGCTAGACTGATAGTGACACACAGGGCGTGACTGACCTGGCTTGCCGCCATGTTGCGCAATACTTCGTCCTGGCGTTTTGCCAGATCGCGCAGATGGATATGACAGTGGGAATCGACGTACATAATGGAGACCGGGTAAAGTGAATCGAAGGGCGGTATTTTACAGAATTTCCTCTGTTGGTGGCGAGAATATTTTCCGGTAATCGAGCAGCATGTCTTCCAGTGCGAGTCGTGGTACAAGCGGATGATCGACTGTTTTCTTGCGCTCGTTGACTTTTTTGAGAAGGTTCAGTAACTGGCCGGTATCGGCTTTTTTTGCCATATTTTCCAGTGAAACCCGGTAACGTGGGTAATAGCGCAAATTACCGGTCAGGCGAAGTGTCAGCAGATCATAAAGCCAGCGCTGGTGCCATGTCACCAGATCGCCCATCGGGACTTTCTGGAGTTTCTCAGCCGTTTTGAGTATGCCGGCATCATTTGGCGTTGCCAGTTCGTCCAGCAGTACGGTCATTTCATCACGTGGTCCGTTTTGTGCTTCGGCCAGCGCTGCGACAGGAGCACCTCCTTGGCCGGCCAGCCAGTTTTCGGGATCGTCGATCCCCTGCTCTTTTAGCCATTCCATAGCGACGGATGTTTCCGGCATCGGAAAGGCCAGTTTGGAGCAGCGGGATACGATAGTCGGCAAAAGTGTGTCGAGATGGTTGGTGACCAGAATGAAAAGAGTGCCGGCTGACGGCTCTTCCAGCATTTTCAAAAGCGCGTTCGATGATTCGGATGTCATGGATTCCGCCGGATAAACCGATACGATGCGCGCTCCTCCCCTGTGAGTGGAAATGTTGATGAAATCAGCCAGTGACCGGATTTTGTCGATGCCGATTTTCCGAGATGGTTCTCGGGATATTTTGCCTGTCGCAGGTTCTTCACCGGAAGCAGCTGTCTGGTCGGTATTCTGGATACCGCGGGCGATTTCCAGCGTTTCAGGCAGAATCTGGCGGTAGTCGGGATGGGCGTACAGGTCGAACCAGTGACAGGACTGGCATGATGCACAGGCATGTCCGTCTGACGTCCGGTTTTCGCACAATATGGCTTTTGCGAATGATTCGGCAAATGTCTCGATCCCAGTTCCTGCAGGTCCATGAAACAGGAATGCATGCGGCAGCTTGCCTGCCATCCGTTGGAGGTATTCCCAGTTCTCCGTATGCCAAGGGTAGATGGATTTTTCCATATATTCAATTCATTAAACAGTTCTCATGAAAAGATACATTAATACATGGTTGCGGTTTCAATCCAAGTTTCCGATCAGTTTTTTCAGGATGTCACGGATGAATTCAATGGAAAGCGAACTGTCTATGATTCTGAACCGGTCGGGAAATTCTGCGGCGCGACGAAGGTATTCTTCACGGACACGATTGAAAAAGGCAGCTTTTTCACGCTCGAATTTGTCGGGTGAACGGACAGCTTCCAGACGTGCCTGTGCGATTTCGGGAGAAACGTCGAACAGGAAAGTCATGTCAGGTTGCAGATGGGGGTGAACCCAGTGTTCGAGCTGGCGGAGCTTGTCGCGTTCCAGACCTCTCCCTCCACCCTGATAGGCAAAGGATGCGTCCGTAAAACGGTCGGAGATTACCCAGTCGCCGCGTTTTATGGCCGGTTCGATGACCTGTTCAAGGTGTTCTTTCCGGGCTGCGAACATCAGAAGCGCTTCCGTTTCCGGATGCATGTTTTCATGCAGGAGCAATTCTCTCAGTTTCTCGCCGAGTCCGGTTCCGCCCGGTTCGCGGGTGACGACCACCTTGCGGTTTTTTGTTTCCAGAAGCATCGTGACGTAGTCGATATGGGTCGATTTGCCGGCACCGTCAATGCCTTCGAATGTGATGAAACGGCCGGGATAGGGATTTTGTCTGGTTTTGGTCATCGTATGTATTTGTCGACAGCTTTGTTGTGTTCGTCCAGATTGCGGGAAAAATGACTGGTTCCGTCTCCTTTGGCGACGAAGTAGAGTGCATCCGTTTCGGCTGGATAAAAAGCGGCCTCGAGTGCTTCCTTTCCAGGCAATGCAATCGGCGTGGGCGGCAGACCGTACCGGGTATAGGTATTGTAAGGGGTGTCGGTACGCAAGTCGATCCGGCGAATTTTTCCACGATATCTGTTCCCCATGCCATAAATGACGGTCGGATCGGTCTGGAGTTTCATGCCGATTCTGAGGCGATTGACGAGAACGCCGGATATCATGCCACGGTCGGCCGGATGGCCGGTTTCCTTTTCGACAATGGATGCCATGATCAGCGCTTCATACGGGGTTTTGTAGGGAAGTCCGGGATCCCTGTCGTCCCAGTAGGCATTGAGCCGCATCATCATGGCGCCGTAAGCCATTCTGTAAATCTGGATATCGGGCGTTCCTTTTTTGAAAAGATAGGTGTCCGGGAAAAAAAGTCCCTCGCCTGTGTGATGGTTCAGCCCCAGTTTTTTCATCAGCTCTTTGTCCGACAGGTCGGCCGTTTCGTGTTTCAGTCCCGGATGCCTTGCAATGGCCTGCCGCATCTGATGGAATTTCCAGCCTTCGATGATCGTCAACGATTCCATGGCGAAAATACCTTTCGTGATTTTCTCGAGCAGTCTGGCAGGTGTTTCTCCTGCCTTGAGTTCATAGGTGCCTGCGTGCAGGCCGGAACTGTTGCCTGATACACGGACCAGAATGACAAAAAGTGTATCGTTGATGGAAATGTTCTGTTTTTTCAGTTGGTTGACAATATTTCTGGCTGTTCCGCCGGGAGCGATTTCGAAGGAAACCGGTTTTCCGCTGTCGAATACAGGCAGCTGAGCCCAGCAGAGAAAGGCCAGTATGGCAATGGCGGCAACAGCCACCATCAGGGAAGTTGCAATGCATATTCTTCTTTTTACCGCGTTTGTCATGGAAGAGTATCTGATAGCAGATGTCTGGCGAAAACTGTCATGAAAATGAAAAAAAGAATATACTCGACTTGATCAGATACGAAAACAATTTTATTCGAAACCATGAATTTCATTGCCTTGCCCTCTTCCTGTTCGCAGGACGTTCTCGAATCCGGTTATGTTGTCCAGCTGAAACAGGCCGGAGTACTGACTGCCGAGGGCGACGATGCCATCCGTTTTATTCACGGACAATTAAGTAACGATATTGAGCATCTGGATACCGGTTCGATGCGGGTGGCGGCGTATTGCACGCCGCAGGGACGGATGCTGGCGCTTTTTCATATCTGGAAATCGGTGCGGAAAATCCATATGATGCTGCCGAGGGATATTTTGCCTGCCTTGCAGAAGCGTCTCCGGATTTACATTTTGCGTGCCAGAGTGAAACTGGCCGATGAGAGCGATAGCATGGCCATTCTCGGTATTGGTGGCAAACGGGCGGAATCGGTTCTGTCGAAGTGGTTTGCTGGCCTGCCTCTAGCCTTGTCCGGAAAAACGGAAAACGAAACGGGTGTTCTGATGCGGGTGAAAGACGCTTTCGGTTCTCCCCGCTATCTTCTGGCCGTTCCTGCCGACACATTGCAGGAAGTGGAAAACGCACTGTCTGCCGAACTGGCCGTTTGCGACGAAAGCCGCTGGCTCTTGGGGGACATCGAGGCGGGGATGCCACAAATCACCTTGCAGGTTCAGGACCGTTTCATTCCGCAGATGGTCAATCTGGAAGAAATCGGAGGCCTCTCGTTCAGGAAGGGGTGCTATCCAGGACAGGAAGTCATTGCGCGCAGCCAGTATCGCGGTACGGTGAAACGCAGGATGTTTCATGGTCGGGTCAAGTGGCCGGAAGGCGCTTCCGTTTCCGGTCTGAACATGGCGGCGGGAACCGAGCTTTTCGATGCACAGGGGCGAGTTTGCGGCATGGTCGTGCAGTCTGCACACCGGGATGAACAGCATATCGATTGCCTTGCCGTTGTGCAGACGGATGCGAAGGAAGCGGGAGACGTTCATGCCGGAATACCGGATGGTCCCGCCCTTTCTTGGATACCGTTGCCTTATTCCCTGACGGATATCGTTTCCTGAAACAGGCGGGTCGGAAATGCGGGACTGGTTTTACCGTACCGCAAGCGATTTCCAGAGGCCATGGAAATGATGGACAGGCCCGTGGCCGTGTCCGACATCCAGTTTTCCGGATTTGGCCAGTGCTTCCGTTAGATAGGCCTTGGCCATTCTGACGCTGTCAGGCAGAGGCAGTTTGGTCATGAAAGCGGCAATTGCAGCCGAAAGCGTGCAGCCTGTCCCGTGCACGTTCTGTGTCCGGATACGTGGTGCAGACAGCATTCCGGTTCCGTTTTCACTGTAAAGAAAGTCGATACTGTTCTCTGAGACGGTTTCGGGCAGGTTCCCGCCTTTCAACATGATCCATCCGCAACCGAGACGGTGCAGTTCCGGCAGAATGGCTTTCATGGCTTCGATGGAATCCGGTGTTTTCTTTTCCAGCAGGACAGCCGCTTCGGACAGGTTCGGCGTGATGATGGTGGCTATCGGCACCAGTTTGTCACGGATGGCGGCAATGGCATCATGTTTGAGCAGCAGATCGCCGCTTTTCGCTACCATAACCGGGTCCAGCACGACCGGGCATTCAGGATGTTTTGACAGGCAGTCGGCAATCGCTTCGGCGATGCCTGCTGTGGCAACCATGCCGATCTTGACGGCCGAGACGGCAACGTCGTCGAAAACAGCATTTATCTGGTCGGCGACAAAAGCGGGATCAAGTGGCTGGAAAGAGCGGACTCCCATCGTATTTTGTGCGACGACAGCGGTAATGGCGGCCATGCCATAAGTTCCAAGGGCGGAAAATGTTTTCAGGTCGGCGGAAATGCCTGCTCCACCGCTCGGATCTGTCCCCGCGATAGTCAATACATTGGCGATCATGTCTGTTGTTCCCGTATTGTAGAACGGTTCTGGCCGAGCCGTTCAAAAAACCGTATTTTAAGTGAAATACAGGAAAATTGCCCTTTTTCAGTTTTCCGGTCTGTTTGAGGGTGTCAGGACGGTCAGGATTTCCGGATTGTCCCCTAGAGCAGGCAGAATTGCTTGTGGCTCTGATTCAA
>CAZRQR010000012.1:0-26973 GCA_964602435.1 uncultured Oxalobacter sp. | reverse complement strand
ACTTGTGCTCTGACTCCGTAGGAATCTCACGCCTTCAGGCGGGGGAGGATGTCAAGCAAGATAAGTCAATGTTTTTAACAGGAATGAATATCATTGACGGTTTTTCCGGTGCAAGGCTAATACAAAAGAGACAGGATTTCCCCCGTTTTTTTGTTTGACAGACCGTTGCTGGTCAGACGCATTCCTTTTTGACGCAATCGACGAAATATTCCCATTTGCCGTCGCTGTTTTGCTGGCGTATCAGTCCGTGGACGTCGGTTTCGAAACCGGGGAAACGGTCGTTGAAGTCGCGTGCGAATTTCAGGTAATCGACGATCGTCCGGTTGAAGCGCTCGCCCGGAATCAGCAGCGGGATGCCCGGCGGATAGGGGGTCAGCAAGATGGATGTGACACGGCCTTCAAGTTCGTCGATGGGTACCCGTTCGATTTCGCGGTGCGCCATCTTGGCATAGGCGTCCGACGGTTTCATGGCGGGAACCATATCTGATAGATACATGTCGGTGGTCAGGTGGGCCACGTCGTTTCCGCGGTAGAAATCGTGGATTTTCTGGCAGAGGTCGCGCAGGCCGAGTTGTTCGTAACGCGGATGCGCGGCGGCGAATTCCGGGAGGATGCGC
The DNA here is from genome assembly GCA_964602435.1 of uncultured Oxalobacter sp. Taxonomy (GTDB): domain Bacteria; phylum Pseudomonadota; class Gammaproteobacteria; order Burkholderiales; family Burkholderiaceae_D; genus Oxalobacter. Next base: position 26,356 of record CAZRQR010000012.1, on the reverse strand, counting down.
CAGATCGGCTGGTTCTTGTCGTAGTCGTCCTTGAATTGCTGGAGCGCGGTGACCAGTGTGTTCCAGCGACCCTTGGTGATGCCGATGGTGAACATGATGAAGAAGCTGTACAGGCCGCATTTTTCGACGATGATGCCGTTTTCCGCCAGATACATCTTGACGATGGAAGCGGGGATACCCGTTGCCTCGAATTCACCCGCCAGAGACAGTCCGGGCGTGATGACGGTGGCCTTGATCGGGTCGAGCATGTTGAATCCCGGCGCGATGTCGCCGAAGCCGTGCCAGTTGTCCTCGGCCTTGAGAATCCAGTCTTCGCGTTGGCCGATGCCGTTTTCGGCGAAATCTTCCGGTCCCCAGACCTCGAACCACCAGTCTTTTCCCCATTCCATTTCGATTTTTTTCATCGCGTGGCGGAAGTCGAGCGCTTCGAGGATGGATTCCTCGACGAGTGCGGTGCCGCCCGGCGGTTCCATCATGGCGGCCGCCACGTCGCACGATGCGATGATGGCGTATTGCGGTGAGGTGGATGTGTGCATCAAAAAGGATTCGTTGAAGATGTTCTGATCCAGCTGGACTTCTTCGGATTCCTTGACGAGAATTTGCGACGCCTGCGACAGACCGGCCAGCAGTTTGTGCGTGGACTGGGTCGAGAAAATCACGGATTTGCGCGCGCGCGGAGTGTATGGTCCGATGGCGTGCATGTCGCGGTAAAAGTCATGAAAGGCCGCGTGCGGCAACCATGCTTCGTCGAAGTGCAGGGTGTCGATTTCGCCGTCCAGCATAGTCTTGATCGTCTCGACGTTGTAAACGATGCCGTCGTAGGTCGATTGTGTGATGGTCAGGATGCGCGGTTTCTTGTTCACGGCATCCCGCGCGAACGGATTGGCCTCGATTTTCTTTTTGATGTTTTCCGGTTCGAATTCCTCTTTCGGGATCGGGCCGATGATGCCGTAGTGGTTGCGTGTCGGCATCAGGAATACCGGAATGGCGCCGGTCATGATGATGGCATGCAGAATTGATTTGTGGCAGTTGCGGTCAACCACGACGATATCCCCGCTGGCGATGGTGGAGTGCCAGACGATCTTGTTGGACGTGGAAGTGCCGTTGGTGACGAAATAGCAGTGGTCGGCATTGAAAATGCGGGCGGCATTGTGTTCGCTCTGGGCGACCGGTCCGGTGTGGTCGAGCAGCTGGCCGAGTTCCTCGACGGCATTGCAGACATCGGCGCGCAGCATGTTTTCCCCGAAGAACTGGTGGAACATCTGGCCAATGGGTGATTTCAGGAAAGCGACGCCGCCGGAATGGCCCGGACAGTGCCAGGAATATGATCCGTCTTGGGCGTAGTGCATCAGGGCGCGGAAGAACGGCGGAGCCAGCCCGTCGAGATAGGTTTTCGCCTCGCGGATGATATGCCGCGCCACGAATTCCGGTGTATCCTCGAACATGTGGATGAAACCGTGCAGCTCGCGCAGCAAGTCGTTCGGAATATGGCGGGACGTACGCGTTTCGCCGTAAAGATAGATCGGAATGTCGGCGTTTTTGCTGCGGATTTCGGTCACGAAAGCACGCAGGGGTTTCAGGGCCTCGTCGATTTCTTCTGCTGTACCCTCGCCGAATTCCTCGTCGTCGATGGACAGGACAAAAGCGGATGCGCGGGACTGCTGTTGCGCGAACTGCGAAAGGTCGCCATAGCTGGTGACGCCCAGTACTTCCATTCCTTCATCTTCCATCGCCTTGGCCAGTGCGCGGATACCCAACCCAGAAGAATTTTCGGAACGGTAGTCTTCGTCAATGATGACGATAGGAAAGCGAAATTTCATCGCGGTCTCCAAATGTGTACGGTGGGAAACGGCAGAAGGCATCCCGTTGTTCTGCCACGTTTTTTTGAGGACTGAATCATGCCGGAAATTTTGACCCGCATTATACGTTATCTGGATTTTTTTGCGTTTTTTATTGAAGTTCGCACGGACATTATGGACCAGTAAAACAACAGCTTTGTGACAAACGGACCGGATTCCGGCCATTGATGGAAATTCCGCTGGAACCGGCAGGAACATATTCTGGTCTTGTCAGAAAGCATGCGGGCAGTGTATCCCGACGGAACCGCACCATGAAAAAAGGCATATCCGGACGGGTATGCCTTGAAGGAAAGGGCAGTACAGGACGAAAGGGAAATATCGTCCTGTTATTCCATATGTCAGAACTTGTGGTTGATACCGATCTGGACACCGGTTACGTCATCATCGTAGTATCCGAAAACGTTTTCGGCGAGTGTCTTGTCTTCGAAGTCAGTATAGGCCAGTTGTCCGTACAGCGTTGTCCGTTTGGACAGGCTGTAGAAGTAACCGACACTGTATTTCTTGGCGTCAAGCGAGTCTTTGCCGTATTGGGCTTCATCGAGATTGTCGAAGTCGATCCAGCTGAAGGAACCGGCGATTTTGTGCGGACCGGTCTTGTATTCGGCTGAAAGAATCCAGTTGTTCTGTTTCGATTCGTTTCGGGGTCTGTAATTGCCGAGTTTCCAGCCCCTGTCATCGGTTCGTTCGAATCCGAGGCCGACCTTGAATCCATCAATCTTGTAAGCACCGCCGATGCTCCAGACATAGGAATCATTGGAGTCGGACAGGCGGCTGTAGTTGGCCAGCAAAAGCAGCGAGCCGTTGTCGTAATTCAGGCCGATGGCGTAGCCGTCGTTATTGGCTCCCTGTTCGGCGATGGCGCCGGGTTCATGGGTTTCCGGTGCGGAATCCCTGTCGGTGTTTTCGCCCAGGTAATAACCCAGGGCGACCTTGAAGCCGGAAAAGCTCGGGGAATCGTAGCGGGCAACGTTGCTGATACGGCTGGTGCGCTGCGTGCCTTTCAGCATGCTGCCGACGCCTTCCTGGTTGAACGGATCCAGACGACGGAAACTTTCGGTTTCGATTTCGTTCATGCGGCCGAAACGGACGGCGCCGAAAGGCCCGGCCAAGCCAACATTGGATGCGCCTTCCCAGTCAATATCCGTTGTGGCTGCACCGTCGTTCGGATTGAACCGTCTTTCCAGCTGGAAGGTGGCCTTGTATCCGCTGCCAAGGTCTTCTGTACCCTTGAAGCCGATCCGGCTGTCGTTCCATGATCCCATTTTCAGGTCAGAACCGGTTTCCTTGATGTAACCGGTATCAACGATACCGTAGATGGTGACATTGCTTTGTGCCTGTGCCATACCGGCGAAAGCGGTCAGCAGGGATACAGTAAGTAATTGTTTTTTCATTTAGTCCTCAGATTGAAAATGATCGTTTCTGCTATAAAGAGCTTGTTTTCATTGTCGCTCACGAGCATCTAAAAGGTTTTGTGTGACGGTTTCGTGACGGGCGGAACAAATGGTTTTCGTGGAAACCGAAAGGATGGAAAGTGTTGCTCGTTTGCATCGGTTTTGTCGAAGAAACGGTCGAGACAAAATGAAAGGAACCGTTTTGCAGATGGCTGTTTTTTGTGAGGGAATGATTACAGGGTTTGCACGGGAAAAGGCACGTCGTGCAACGTGCCATGAAAAGAAAAGGCGTGTTTCCGGAAATGACCGGACAAAAGAGGATATCGTCAGACCGTGTGTGGGATCAGAAGGTATGGTTGATACCAACTGAAACCCCGGTGACCGAGTCGCCGTCGAAACTGCTGCCTCGGAAGAAACGGGCGAGAGTTTTGTCCTCGAAGTCGGTATAGGCCAGCTGTCCATAGAGTTTCGTCCGTTTGGACAGGCTGTAGAAATAACCGATACTGTATTTTTTCGCGTCCCCGGAATCGTAGCCACTCAGGAAATCGCTGTCGCTGCCGCTGCCTTCTCCCGCCTGGATATCCCTGACTTTCATGTAGTTGAAAGCGGCCGCCACCTTGTGCGGACCGGTTGTATAGTCTGCGGAAAGGACATAGCTGTCCTGTCTGGAGCGAACGCCTTCCAGTTTGTTGCTGAAGGAAGAACCGGTCGTATGCGGTTTCCAGCCTCTGTCATCGGTTTTTTCGTATCCGAGAGCGATACGCATCCCGCCGAATTTGTAAGCGCCGCCGATACTCCAGATATAGGAATTGTTGGAATCGGATGGCCGGCTGAAATTGGCCAGCAAAAGCAATGGGCCGTTGTCGTAATTCAGGCTCAGTGCGTAGCCGTCATTATCGGTACCGTATTGTTTCAGAGTATCTCCATACGTATTTCTGGATTCCTTGTCCGTATTGGTGCCGAGGGTATAAGTCGCATTCAGGTAAAAACCGTCGAACGATGGGGAATCGTACCGGATGGTGTTGCTGATGCGATTGAAATGCAGGGTGCTTAACAGAATGCTGGCGATGCCTTCTTCATTGAACGGGTCCAGACGGCGGAAACTTTCAGTTTCGATTTCGTTGACACGACCGAGACGGATACTGCCGAATGGCCCGGCCAGCCCGACATTCGATGCGCCTTCCCAGTCAACGCCGTTGATGGTTCCGTCATTGACGAAGAAGCGCCTTTCCAGCTGGAAGAGGGCCTTGTAACCGCTGCCGAGGTCTTCTGTGCCCTTGAAGCCGATGCGGCTGCTGTTCCATTGAGACATTTTCATGTCGGATCCTGTTTCCTTGACCAGACCAGTATCCAGCAGGCCATATATGGTGACGTTGGTCTGGGCATATGCCATGCCGGAAAAAGCTGCCAGTATGGTCAGCGCCAAAAGCTGTTTTTTCATTGATTGCTCCCGAAAAAATGACTGGATGATGGAGAGAATCCGTTTCGGAAACGCATTTGCATGTTCAGGATGAACCCGCTAGCGATCCGTTAGTCGGAGATTCTGCATGAACCTGTAAAAGCACAAGATGTGCCAGTTTTATGGATGCATGGAAAACCGTTTTATATCAATGGGTTGTGTGTTTTTCAAATGGCGTGGAAAGGGGGGAAGCGGTCGGAGTCTGTGTCCGCTGCATGAAATCAGGGAAATATGCACGAATAGGGGGATCGGTCACATGAAAGACAAGGATGGCGAATTGTCAGGATGTGTTCAGAGGAACAATTTTTTATGGTTGCGCCGTTTCCGGAAAGCAGCGCGTTCGTCTGTGTGAACGGTTGCAGTTCGTGCCAGTGATGGATGGCCGTATTTTTTTCGGGAACGGTTTGGACAGACAATGTGCTGGATGTCCTGACCGGTCTTTTTTTCTTGGGTTTCGCCTTTCCGGAAGATGATGTCGCAAGAGTATCTTTGCAGGGTAACGTTGTTTGCACTAGCGTGTACGCCGGTGAGCACGGCAGCGAAAGCGAGCCATGAAGTGTGCCTGTCGGGGACTGCGGGTACGGAAAGAATCAGATGTTCAACTGCCTGTATTTGGCGAACAGCCTTCTCGAGAATTTATCCCATTTACGCAGGATTTTCCGGTTGCCCAGCACCTTGAAATAATTGGAAGCGGGAATCAGTTCCGTACTGCCGAGTCCGTCGATCAGAATCAGTTTCAATCCTGCATGGTCATGTCTGACGACGATGTTGTCAGGAAGGAGGTCGCTGGGAATGATGTTGTAACGTAACAGATAGGTTTTCAGTTTTTCAAGTGCGTCCCTGATTTCCAGAACCTGTTGAGTTGATGTAACACGGTGCAAGTACTGCTCCAGTGTTTCCTGGATGGCTCCGTTTTCTGAATGAGTGCCGGAAATGAATTCCTGCTCGAAACCGATGAAATCGTCATCTTCTATTTCACCATAGTATTTGGGAAGATGGTCGAAAGGAACATCCCGTTTGATCAGAAAGCGAAAGTATTTTATTTCACGGAGTGTTTGTTTCGCATTTTTTTTTGGGCTGATCTTGACAAGACGTGTCTTGTCGGAAGGATTGAGGTAACAGATTCTTTCGGTACCTCTTCCGATTACAGGCCATGCTGTATAGTCTGTCATATTGTGAATGAATCGGTGTTGACGGGTTTTTCCGACTGTTCTCCGGAAAGATACAGTGAATCGGCAGGGTTTCTATTCTAATATCTGGGGGCTGATTCGTTAACCGTCATGCCAGTTTCGTCCCAGATTGTTGCCGAGTTGCGGGTATCTGTCGAGCAGGTTCGATATGAAGCGGTTCCATCGGCGAGTGATTTTCCGGCTGCCGAAAAACCGTAAATATTTGGAGACGGGAATCCATTCCGTATCGTAGACACCATCAATCAGAACCATTTTGATTCCGTTTCCGGTATTCTGTACCACGATATTGTTGTGGTCAATACCCAGCGCCAGTATATTGTATCGGAGCAGGTAGGATTTCAGTTCGTCGAGCGCCTCCAGAAATTCACGTATTTGTCGGGGAGAACGGGGGATCGAAAGATATTGGTGAATGGTCGGGCTGGAAACGGGCCGGTTGTCGTCTTCCGTTCCCGTACCTTCAACGGCGGACTGGTCGAAGTCCTGTATCAGTTCCTGTTCGATACCGATAAAACCCTCGCCCTCGATCTTGCGGTAAAACCGGGGAAGATGGTCGAAAGGAACGCCTTTGCGTTTCAGATAGCTGAAGTAGCTGATTTCACGGAGCGTCTGCTTGAAACGGGCCTTGCGGATGATCTTGACGCAGCGTGTCCGGTCTGTCGGATTCTGGTAACAGGTACGCTCGGTACCCTGTCCGATTATACGCCAAGTGGTATAGTCAGTCATAGGATACAGTATTGGTGCCGCCAAATCGGATGTTCCGCCGACAGGGATGGAACATCCGGCCAGTGCCTGCATTTTGCAATAGAAACATGGATAAAACGGTATCCTTTCCATTGAAATAAATCGGTAATTTCTTATTCTAGCATCCGGTGGACCGATTAATAAAGTGTTTGCTGGCGGTACGGGAGACGGGAAGGGCTGTTTCCGCTCGCGGAATTACCAGTGTTTTCCGGCAGGGAATCGCCGTATGGAAAAAAGACGTATTGCAAGCACGATATAGGGTGCGGAACAAAACGTGGTACCGTAAATTCAATCGGAGTGGTTGCGCGTTTCGTCGCCGTCATTGCGGGACTGTGTGCCAGGAAGGGGTACGCTTTCTTTCCGGACATTCCGGGCAGTACGGGAAAGAATCGAGAGGTGGATATAACGGCTGCGCGGGTCACGTCCCGGTGCGGGAGGGGCGCTGTGATGGCAGCGGTGACAGCCACATGTCGCACTGGTCGCTTCTTCCGCGTTTTCCTTGAGTCCGTGATGCGATTTGAGCGGGATGATATTGATGAAGAACGACACGAAAACACCGATCAGGGTATCGATCATGCGGTTGATGGCAAAACCGGAAATGCTGGTATCAGCACCATGCGTGATGGTGACGGAAAGAAAGGCGATGCAGGTGATGTTGGTTAGCGCGTTTTTGCGCATGAAGTCGGCCAGATACCTGAAAGATGCAATAGCCAACGGATTTTTGTGCTCCGATGAGCCGGTGAAATGGGGGTGCGGTGTTTTCTTGACGATTTCGGCCAGATACATCAGGGGGACGATACAAGCCGAGATGAGCAGATTGGCCCAGACAGGGTGTGATTCCAGTGCGATGCACCGGATGAGGAACAGGACGAGCATGCCGGTAAAACCGCCGATCAGTGTTCCGATCGTCCGGTTCAGGCCGATGCGGAAAGTGCTCCTGATTTCCGGCTGGATGCAAATGACCGCCGCGATGGCCGAATAGAACGGCGCACCGGTACCGATGTTGAAAAACAGATAGATCAGGCAGCAGATGAAAACGGAAACCGCCGCCTTGATGATGACAATCCCCATAATGCGTTGTTTCTAGTGCGTTTTCCGTTATATTAGCCAAAAGTTTTTTCAATTCTCTTGACCTGTGTTTTTGTTTTGCAAAATTCCGGCATCGCTTGTCGGAATGGCGGGAGGACGATTGTCGCCGTATTTACCTAGTGCGCCTTATATCCACGACCTGAAGGACGGGGCTTTACGGCGCACTAGGTAAATACGGTTCAACCTCAATAACGGTATGATCAAGGGGGTAGACTGGGAAGGCGCATCCAATGTCGGTATCGCCAGATCGTTCGGGGCCGTACGTCTCGGCCGTTTGAACGAACTGCCGACCGAAACCTTCCATAAAGGCAAAATGTCAGCGGTACGGATCGGGGTAACCCAGTTTTGCCAGTATTTCCGTTTCCAGCGCTTCCATTTCTTCCGCCTCGGCATCGTCGAGATGATCGTATCCCTGGGCATGCAGGGTGCCGTGAACGACAAGATGGGCGGCGTGTTCCTCCAGTGTCTTGGACTGTTCTTCCGCTTCACGAATGAGTACGTCGGTACACAGAACGATATCGGCCCGTGCCGTGCGCTCTCCGTTTTCCGTACCGGCCGGTATCCCGGCAGAAGGGGCCGGTTCGGCACCGGACAGATCGAATTCGTCCATGTCGTCGTAAGGGAAGGTCAATACATTGGTTGCGTAATTCTTGCCACGGTAATCCCGGTTCAGGGCCAGGCCTTCTTCGGCATCGACAAACCGCAGCGTGATTTCGGCAGGTATTTGCAGCGCGGCACCAACCCAGCGGCGCAGCTTCTGGCGCGTCAGGATATCTTTCAGTCCGGAATCCGGATACTGGACAGACAGGGACAGGCGGTGACGGGTACTCATTTCGGTTCGGTTTTGCTCGGGTTTTTCTTTTTTCCGGAAACGGCTTCCGCTTCCCGGTCTTTTGTTGTTTTCACTGCCGTTTTCGTTCCGGTTTCTTTTGCGGATTTTGCGATGCCGATTTCCTTGCCGGCTTCCTCGGCACGGACCGCTTCGGCGACGGCTTCCCCGGCTTCTTTCATCCGGTCTGCGTGTTTGCGTTTGTCGGCGCTTTCATAGGCATCGACGATGCGGGCGACCAACGGGTGGCGGACCACGTCGGCGCTCGTGAACTGCGAGAAGGCGATGCCGCGTACGTCTTTCAGAACGTTCAGGGCATCGACCAGACCGCTTTTCTGGTTGCGTTGGAGATCAATCTGGGTGACGTCGCCGGTAATGACGGCCCGGCTGCCGAATCCGATGCGGGTCAGGAACATTTTCATCTGTTCCGGCGTGGTGTTCTGCGCCTCGTCCAGAATGATGAAGGCGTGGTTCAGTGTGCGGCCGCGCATGTAGGCCAGCGGCGCGATTTCGATGGTCTGTTTCTCGAAACATTTCTGGGTGCGTTCGAAACCGAGCAGGTCGTAGAGCGCATCGTACAGCGGGCGGAGATACGGATCAACTTTCTGGGTCAAATCTCCGGGCAGAAAGCCGAGGCGTTCGCCGGCTTCCACGGCCGGACGGGTCAGGATGATGCGCTGTACCGCATCGCGTTCCATCGCATCGACCGCACAGGCGACGGCCAGATAGGTTTTGCCGGTACCGGCCGGGCCGATACCGAAGGTGATGTCATGTTCCAGGATGGCTTTCAGGTAATCCACTTGCCGGGGAGTGCGACCGCGCAGATCGGAGCGCCGCGTTTTCAGGACAGGGTTGGTCATTTCGGCCTCGACCAGTGCGGTGGCCGGCATGCCGGCGGCGAGATTGTCGTTGATGGCGCGCTGCTCGACCAGCGCTAGCTGGATGTCGTTGACCATGACGGGTTTGTCGGCCACGGCGTAGAAATCCTCGATGATCTGGAGACCGGCCGCCGCATTCTTGCCGCTGATGATGAAATTGCCGCCGCGGCGGGCGATTTCGATATCCAGCGCTGCCTGAATCTGGCGCAGGTTCTCATCTAGCGGACCGCACAGATTGGCTAGCTTGTCGTTATCGACGGGTTCCGGCGTGTAGTACAGGATATTCGGATTGTCCTTGTTTTGGCTTTTCACAATCGCTCCGTTCGGTTGGTCTGGAAAATCCTTTCATTTTAGGCCTTTAACGGCATTCTGTTTTGTTTTTTCACGATGGCATGCCCGTTTTTCGCACGGATACGTGCGGATCAGGCCGGGTTTTCGCCGGTGAATTCGCCACGCAGCGAGAAATTGGCCGCTTCGGTGATGCGCACGTTTCTCATCTGGCCGATCAGAGCTTTCGGGTCACCTTCCACGGGAATGTGGACGACACGGTTGTTGTCTGTCTTGCCCTGCACTTGCGAGTCGTTTTTATGCGAGACGGCCTCGATGAGCACTTTCTGGATGCTGCCGACCATCATCCGGTTATAGTGGCGGGTGTTTCCGTCGATTTTTTCCTGAAGCCGTTGCAGGCGATCCTTGCGCACGTCCAGCGGAATATCCATCGGCAGGGCGGCGGCCGGGGTACCCGGGCGGGGGCTGTAAAGAAAACTGAAGCTGTTGTCGAACCCGACATCGTCGATCAGTTTCATCATGGCATCGAAATCGGCGTCCGTTTCGCCCGGGAATCCGACGATGAAGTCGCTGGAAACCAGCAGGTCGGGCCGGATGGCTTTCAGCCGCCGGATGACGGATTTGTATTCGAGCGCCGTGTACCCGCGTTTCATGGCCGCCAGTATCCGGTCGGAACCGTGCTGGGCAGGAAGATACAGATGGCTGACCAGTTGCGGCACGCGGTCGTAGACATCGATCAGGCGTTGTGTGAATTCTCTCGGATGGCTGGTGACGAAACGGATGCGTTCGATACCCGGTATTTCGGCCATGTATTCGATCAGCATGGAGAAATCGGCGATTGTGCCGTCTTCCATTTCGCCGCGATAGGCGTTGACGTTCTGGCCTAGCAGCGTGATTTCCTTCACACCCTGTTCCGCCAGACCGGCTATCTCGACGAGGACGTCCTCGAAACGGCGCGACACTTCGGCGCCCCGGGTATAGGGAACGATGCAGTAGCTGCAATATTTGCTGCATCCTTCCATGATCGAAACGTAGGCAACGGGTGCTTCCACGCGGGCCGGAGGAAGATAGTCGAATTTCTCGATTTCGGGAAAACTGATATCGATTTGCGCTTCGCCCGTTTTTCTGAAGGCGTGGAGCATTTTCGGCAGGCGGTGCAGCGTCTGGGGGCCGAAAACGAGATTGACGTACGGGGCGCGTTTGATGAGTGCGTCCCCTTCCTGGGATGCGACACAGCCGGAAACGCCGATGATCAGATCCGGCCTGTTTTTTCCGAGTTTTCTGAAGCGGCCGAGATCGGAAAAGACTTTTTCCTGTGCCTTTTCCCGAACGGAACAGGTGTTCAGCAGGATCAGGTCGGCTTCTTCGGGGTTGTCGGTGCGGATGTAGTTTTCCTCGGCTTCCAGAAGGTCGGCCATTTTGCCCGAGTCGTACTCGTTCATCTGGCAACCGAAGGTCTTAATGAATACTTTCTTTTGCATGGTGGTACGGTCTGTCCGTCGGAAAACGGGATTTCATGTTCAATGCGGCAGTTTAACCGATTTGCGCGACGTGCCCAAATCCGCGACGGGAGTGGGGCGTATTTTATGGCGAAACGGTTGTATTTCAATGAGTTAGGAGAGACAGCCATTTGTTACGACAGGCGCCGCTTTTTGTCATATTTGTAACAAAGCTGTCATATTGGCTGTTTACATTGTGCATATTCCGATTTTTTCAAACAAGTGAGAATGTGTATGAAAGTCTCTTTTCTGGGCAAATTATCCATGGTTGCTGCATCTGCTCTGGTCTGTGCTAGCGTGTCCGCGGCCGACATCACTGGGGCCGGAGCGACCTTCCCTTATCCGATTTATGCCAAATGGGCTGAGGCCTACAAGGCGAAAACCGGTATCAGCCTGAATTACCAGGCGATCGGTTCAGGTGGCGGCATCAAGCAGATCAAGGCGAAAACCGTCGATTTCGGCGCGTCCGACGAACCTTTGAAAGCGGAAGATCTGAAGGCTTCCGGCTTGATCCAGTTCCCTGCCATTCTGGGCGGTGTCGTTCCGGTGGTCAATCTGGAAGGCATCAAGGCCGGACAGCTGAAAATGTCCGGCGATGTGCTGGCTGATATCTATCTGGGCAAGATCACCAAATGGAACGATCCGAGGATCACATCCATGAACCCCGGCGTCAGTTTGCCGGCTTCTTCCATTACGGTCGTGCATCGTGCCGACGGTTCGGGCACGTCATTTTTGTGGACGGACTATCTCTCCAAGGTCAGTCCGGAATTCAGGGAAAAAGTCGGTGCAGGCAAGGCTGTCAAATGGCCGGCCGGTGTCGGCGGAAAGGGTAATGAAGGCGTGGCCGCCAACGTCCAGCGTATCAAGGGCGCCATCGGCTATGTCGAATACGCCTATGCCAAGAAAAACAATATCGCCTATACCCAGCTGAAAGCGAAAGACGGCAAATTCATCGCTCCTGACGATGCGTCTTTCAAACAGGCCGCTGCCGGCGCTCCCTGGGCGACCACTCCGGGTTTCGGCGTGATTCTGACCAACCAGTCCGGCTGGCCGATTACCGGTGTTTCTTTCATCCTGATGCAGAGTGTTCAGGCCGATCCGGCCAAGGGTGCCGAGGTGCTGAAGTTCTTCGACTGGTCCTTCAGGAACGGCAAGAAGATGGCGTCCGATCTGGATTACGTCGCTTTGCCGAAGGCTGTTGTCAAAATGGTGGAAACATCCTGGAAGACCGGGCTGACAGGCGAAAACGGCCAGGCTGTATGGAAATGAATCATGGAAATGAAGTCTGAAGCGGATGTTGCGTCATTTTGACGGGATGTCCACTGGCAGCCGCTTGCGGGTCGTCCGGAAGTGGCTTTCAGACCGGAATGAGTGATATGAAAAGGCAAAATCCGATGAATATGCCGGTTTCAACAATGGAAAAAAGCGTTTGTGCATCCGGTGTGGATGCGAAAGAAAACATGACGGGTTCTGTTTCTGAACGGATGAAGGCGATCGGTCGTCGACAGCGGAAACAGGATGGTATATTTCACGGCCTGACGTTCCTGTTCGCTCTGGTGGTTCTGATGGTGCTGGCCGGGATCATCGTGTCGCTGATCATCAGCGCCATTCCCGTGTTTCGGGAATTCGGTTGGCATTTCATCACGACAGTGGAATGGGATCCCGTCAATGATGTGTATGGGGCCGCGATTGCGATTTTCGGGACGCTGGTCACGTCGCTGATCGCGCTTCTGATCGCCGTGCCGCTGAGTTTCGGTATCGCGCTGTTTCTGACGGAACTGTGTCCCGTCTGGTTGCACCGTTCGATGGGGACGGCCATTGAATTGCTGGCCGGTGTGCCCAGTATTATTTTCGGTATGTGGGGTCTGTTCGTTCTGGTGCCCATTTTCGCGGATTATGTCCAGCCGTTTCTGGAATTGACGCTGGGCGTCATTCCGGGACTTTCCCTGCTTTTCACGGGTCCGATGATGGGGATCGGTGTGCTGACGGCGGGCGTGATTCTGGCAATCATGATTATTCCGTTCATTTCTTCGGTCATGCGGGATGTGTTCGAGATGGTGCCGCCGGTGCTGAAGGAATCGGCTTATGCACTGGGCTGCACCCGCTGGGAAGTGATGAGAAATATCGTGTTGCATTACACCCGCAACGGGGTGGTCGGCGGCATCATGCTGGGGCTGGGACGTGCCCTAGGCGAAACGATGGCCGTGACATTCGTGATCGGCAATGCCAACCACGTCTCCGCCTCGCTTTTCGCGCCCGGCAACAGTATCGCCTCGACGCTGGCAAACGAATTTGCCGAAGCGAGTTCGGAACTGCATGTCTCCGCTCTGTTCGCACTGGGGCTGATCCTGTTCGTGATCACGTTTATCGTGTTGGCGGCGTCCAAACTGATGCTGATGCGCATGGCGAAGAAGGAGGGATTGTAAGATGAGACGCAAGACAACGGCGGCGATTGTCGCACGGCGCAACCTGCGCCACCGGCTGGGCATGTTCCTGTCGGTATCAGCCATGGTATTCGGCATTTTCTTTTTGCTGTGGATTTTGTATACCCTGACCGTCAATGGCATCGGAGCGCTGAACTGGGCCATTTTCACGGAAACGACGCCGGCGCCGGGCAATGATGGCGGTGGTCTGATGAATGCGCTGGTCGGCACGATCATGATGGTGCTGGTGACGACAGCGATCACGACGCCTGTTGGTATCATGGCCGGCATGTATCTGGCGGAATACGGTGAAAGAAGCTGGTTCGGCAGGGTTACCCGTTTTACGGTCGATATCATGCTGTCGGCTCCGTCAATTGTGATCGGCTTGTTCATTTACGCGATTTATGTCGCCAATATCGGCCATTTCTCCGGTTGGGCTGGCAGTTTCGCACTGTCGCTGATCGCGTTGCCGGTGATTGTCAGAACGACTGATAATTTCCTGAATCTGGTGCCGGAAAGCCTGCGCGAGGCGGCATTCGCGCTGGGTGCACCGCGCTGGCGTGTCGCCACGATGGTGCGCCTGAAAGCGGTCAAGGCTGGTGTGCTGACAGGCGTTCTGCTGGCGGTGGCCCGTATTTCGGGCGAAACGGCGCCGCTGCTGTTTACGGCATTGAACAACCAGTTTTTCTCGGCGAACATGAACGGGCCGATGGCCAATCTTCCGGTCGTGATTTACCAGTTCGCGATGAGTCCGTATGACAACTGGCGCGAACTGGCTTGGGGAGGCGCTTTCATCATCACGTTGGGTGTATTGGGACTGAATGTTCTTTCGCGCGTCGTTTTCGCACGCAAGGCGGCGAACTGAGCGGACAAGGAGCAAACAAGATGAAATGTGATATGGCAACAAACAGCCAGGGGACCATTGACGACAATGGCCAGATGGCGATGTCCCTGATAGAAAAGATTGAAGAAAAGCAGGCGAGGGAGCAGCCGGCTGAAACGGAGAAAAAGAGTATCGATATCCGGAATCTGAATTTCTGGTACGGCGATTTCCAGGGACTGAAAAACGTGAATCTGCCGATTCATGAAAAGAAAGTGACGGCTTTTATCGGTCCGTCCGGTTGCGGAAAATCGACGCTGCTGCGGACGATGAACCGGATGTTTGACCTGTATCCGAAACAGCGGGCGGAAGGCCAGATCCTGTTCAATGGCAAGAATATTCTCGATTCCGATGTGGATGTGAACATCCTTCGTGCCCGGATCGGCATGGTTTTCCAGAAACCGACGCCGTTTCCGATGACGATTTACGAAAACATCGCATTCGGTGTCCGCCTGTACGAGGATCTCTCACGGGGCGAGATGGATGAGCGGGTCGAATGGGCGCTGAAAAAGGCGGCTCTCTGGAATGAGGTGAAAAACAAGCTGGACAAGAGCGGCCAGAGCCTTTCCGGTGGGCAGCAGCAGCGTCTGTGCATTGCACGATGCGTGGCGGTCAAACCGGAAGTGCTGTTGCTGGACGAGCCGACTTCGGCGCTGGATCCTATTTCGACGGCCAAGGTGGAAGAGCTGATTTCCGAGCTGAAGGACGAGTACACCATTGCCATCGTGACGCACAACATGCAGCAGGGCGCGCGCTGTTCGGATTACACGGCTTATATGTATCTCGGCCAGCTGGTGGAATTCGACAGGACAGAGAAGATTTTCATGCAGCCGGAAAAGAAAGAAACACAGGACTATATTACGGGACGTTTCGGTTAGGGCAGGATGATGGAACAGATGAAAACGAACGGGATGAGCGAAGAAAATACGGTACTCGACGGACTGCATTCTTCAAAACAGTACGATCAGGATCTGGAATGGATCCGCTCGAAAGTGCTCCTGATGGGCGGTCTGGTCGAAAACCAGTTCAGGGATGCCATCCACGCTCTTGAAAAAGGCGATACCGCGCTGGCCGAAAAAGTGATGGCTGGCGATATGCAGGTGAACCGGCAGGAAGTCGAGCTGGATCATGCTTGTGCACAGCTGATTGTCCGCCGCCAGCCGGTCGCCAACGATCTGCGCAATGTCGTCGCCACGATGAAAGTGATTTCCGATCTGGAAAGAATGGGTGACGAGGCGACGAAAATCGCACGGGTCGCGAAAAATATCAGGGCCTGCGATCTTCTGTTTCCCGTTCATTACGAGGCAGTCGTCAATATGTCACGCACGGCCAAACGCATGATGCACGATGCGCTCGACGCCTATGCACGGATGGATACGGCCAGGGCGACCGGACTGATGGCCATGGACGACATGGTGGACGGCAAGTTTCACGACATTATGTGCGCGCTGATCAAGTACATGCGGAACGATCCGGATACCGTCGAGGCGGGGGTCAACCTGTTGCGTGCAGCCAAGGCGATCGAACGGATCGGTGATCATGCCACCAATATCGCCGAATTCATCATTTATGTGGTGGAAGGAAAGGATATCCGTCATACCGATTACCGTTTGCTCTCCGGTGGCACGTTGCGTTAAGCTAGTTGTGTCTGGCGGATTCCGTCCCGTGAGGCGGGGCGGTGGGCTGACTGTAAACTTTGAGAGGGTGCATTTTCTATGGCAAGCGAGAGTATTTCGATTCTGGTTGTAGAAGACGAACCCGCGATCGCGGAGCTTGTTTCCTTTTCCGTGAAAACCGCTGGCTGGACACCGGTCACGGTTTATTCGGGAACGGAAGCCTGGGCGGCCTTGCTGCGTTTCCGTCCGGATGTGGTGCTGCTTGACTGGATGTTGCCGGATCTGTCCGGCATACGTCTGCTGAACAGGATCCGCGAACACAAGGACATGAAAACGCTTCCCGTCATCATGCTGACGGCGAAAACGCTCGAGGAGGACAAGGTCGCCGGTCTCGATCAGGGAGCGGACGATTATATTACGAAACCGTTTTCCCCGAAGGAACTGGTGGCGAGGATCAATGCACTTTTGCGGCGGAAGGCGCCCGAGCGCGCCAAAAGCCTGTTGCGTGCCGGTGCGGTGACGCTTGATCCGGAAAGCTGCCAAGTCAGAATCGGCAACACCGATGTTGAAATAGGCAATTCCGAATTCCGTCTTCTGAAGTTTCTGATGGCAAACCCGGACAGGGTCTTTTCGCGTGGACAGCTGCTCGACAAGGTGTGGAGTAACCAGCTGGACATCGAGGAAAGAACGGTTGACGTGCACGTGTTGCGCCTGAGAAAGGTGCTGAAAGGTCAGGAAGGATTGATCAGGACAGTGCGCGGAATGGGCTATATGCTCTCGGAAAAGGACAAAAGTGAATGAATCCCCATGTCTTGTTCTGGATTCCAGCTGCCTTGAGGCTGGCCGGAATCTGGATCGGTTCTGCGGTATTGTGGTATTTCTTTGGGCCGATTGTCGGCCTGCTGGCCGGACTGGCACTGACGACAGCCATGACGGTTGTCCAGCTCTATTATCTTTCGGCACTCGATATCTGGCTCGATTCTCCCAGAAGCGACCGTTTGCCTGACGGTTGGGGCGCATGGCATGCCGTCTATTCCCGTTTGTACCGCTTGAATCATGACGAGGAAAAAAGCAAAAAGGAACTGACGGAGTGGCTGACCCGGTTCCGGGAAGCCATGAATTTTCTTCCGGATGGCGTGGCCATCATGGACGATGTCCTGTTTCTGGACTGGTGCAATCCGATGGCCGAGAAGCATCTCGGGCTCGATCTCGGGCGCGACCGGAATATGCGGATCACCAATCTGGTCAGGAATCCGGCTTTCATCGACTATATCGTTCTGGGCAAGTACGACGAGCCGCTGGAGATGAAATTCAACGACCGTTATCTGGTTCTGCAAATCATTCCCTTCGGCAATCGGCGGCAGATTATGGTCACGCATGACAAGACCGATTCCATCCGGACGGAAAAAATCCGCCGTGACTTCGTCGCCAACGCATCGCATGAACTCCGGACTCCCCTGACCGTCATCAACGGTTTTCTGGAACTGGCCATCGCACAGCCCGATCTGGACCGTGAAACACGGCTGTCGCATCTGAACATGATGAGGGAGCAGGGCGAACGGATGCAGTCGCTGGTGGAAGACATGTTGACCCTGACCAATCTGGAATCGAACGACTATCCCATGAAGCGCGAGCCGTTCAGTGCGCCATTGCTGGTCAAAAACATTTATCAGGCAGGAGAGGCGCTCTCGGGCGGCCAACATACGTTCGAACTGGAAATGGACGGGCCCGAGACGCTTTACGGCAGCATGGAAGAAATCAGGACGGCTTTCACCAATCTGGTGACCAATGCCATCCGGTATACGCCCGAAGGCGGAAAAATCACCCTCAGATGGACATCGACGGAGGAAGGGCCTCGTTTTTCGGTCAGGGATACCGGTATCGGTATCGAAGCCAAACATATTCCGCGACTGACGCAACGGTTCTATCAGGTGGACAAGAGCAGAAGCCGTCAGGTCAATGGAACCGGTCTGGGGCTTTCCATTGTCCGGCACGTGCTGTTGCGGCATGACGGGCGGCTGGATATCGAATCGGAACCGGGCAAGGGCAGTGAATTTTCCGCCCAGTTCTCCCGCCGGATACTGGTTCCCTGAAAAGCGGGTCCACGATGCAGAAAGCGGGCTTGTGCCCGCTTTTTTTCCGCCTGCCGCCATGGTTTTTGGCGGCTATCCGTTTTTTCATGAGAGAAACGGAACATGACACGGTTCGTGCCGGAGAATGCCGATACGGCTGCGGAAAAACGATAAGCGGGAATAAAGGGTTCGGTATGGAAAGACAGGATGGTGAAAATGGCCGCCGGAAGCATGCTGTCGTGGTTAGTGCAGCGAAAACGACATGTTTTCCGCCGGTTTGCGGATGACCTGCATATTGTTGTTGCACGCTGCACAATGGCAGGCCGTTTTGCGGATGGACAGGTCATGGCTGTCTGCAAAATGACGGATGACTTTCCGGAACAGTGCGGTTTTCTTGCCGTGAATGTTGATGATGGGAAATATGTGGATTTCCTTGCAGGTGCGGAGCATTTCTTCCAGTGCCTGAAGATGGAAATTGAGGCAGGTACGGGTATGGGACAGCAGAAAGTGCGAGGACAGGCCAAGGTCGAAGCTGTTGTCGGGACAGGGGATATGGGATGGCAGTTCATGGTCGATATAACGTCCCTGTTTCTTGCCTTCCTCGAAGTCGTCCATGAAGATGTTGACGGCAGTCATGTGGCGTTTTTTCAGTTCGGTAACGTTTCGTTTGATGGCTGCCATGTCGCTGGCGTATCCCTCCCGGAGTGTTTTTTCGATCAGACGTCGTTTCGCTTCCTCCAGTACCTGTTCGGGCTGGTCGCATGAAAAACGGTAAACCGGATCGAATGAAGTGACGTGACCGCCCTGTATGCCGCATTCGGCGTTGAAACTGGCCACGCCGTCACCGAAGCAGGCGATACGGCTTTCCAGTTCCGTATCCGACAGGGAAAACATGTTCCGGTATTCGCTGAAAGTCCTTCCCCAGGGAACGACGTTTCGCATGATGGATGGCGTGATTTTCCTCCTTCCGTTCGATCGTCCTGAAATTTTTTCCGGCCGTTTCCGGGCAGTTGTCGCGGCAGGCTTTCATGTATTCCGGCCGGTGGTACAGGAAAGCCGGTTGGTTTGACCTGCCGGACAACCAACAGGTTCCGAAAAATGCGCGATTTCCGGGGACAGATGGCCGTCAGAGTGTTTCAGGAAACAGTTCCAGTTTCTCTTATGGGGGAAACGGGCCTTTGTGATGGATCAGGAAATTTTCAGGCAAAAAGAGGGGGCAAACGGGAAAGAAACGTGTCGGACGGCATGTTTTCCGGAGACGGGTTTCCGTGTTGCATGAGGATAACCGGAAAACGAAAATGGCGGCGAGTCAATACGTTACAGGTAGCATTTCTTTGGGGCCGTGTTTTCTCCAGAATACATGAGGGCGGATTCTGATATGAAAGGAAAGATGAATATGGCACGTCGGATGACGGTCGGGCAACCGGTTCTGAATGTCGTTCCCAATCGGGCCAATAGTCCCATTTTGGGACATACGCTCGAGTTGGTCGTTCCCGCCACTGTCACGGCAGGAGGCCCTCGTGCCCACCGGATCGAGGCACCGGCTTTTGCGTGGTGGGAAACGATAACGTTCTGGGATCTGGGTCATGCAGGATGGGTACAGAGGGTACCGGCCCGGGGGCCGGTGGATCAGGCACTAGGGCAGAACAATACGGCGAATTTCTGGCGGGAACGGTATGCAGGTGCCGCTGACGATCGGAACTGGAATCCGGCATGGTGCCGGAATCCGACGAATCGGGAAGCGGAGGAGATCATCGCGCAAAACGGACTGTCGTGGCATATCCGGGTATATGACAGCCCGGGATTGAACAACCCGCGATACCAGAACGTTCCGGGAGCGTCCCGCAATGTGGCGCGGTCTGTGGCATTCTGTATCCGCGTCGGTGCTTTCTTGATCCGGAAAACGCAGATACTGGTATCGTCCGTTCGCGGAGATCGTCAGGAATTTCTGGATGGAACGTATGTGACCGCAGATGTTTTGCGCAGGCTGCCGTGAAGACATGGAACCGGTTCCGGTACTGCCGGAGGAAAACATGCGTGGGTCGGCTGGTAAAGTGTCCCGTTTTTTGCCAGAATAAAAGAAAATGCCTGAAACGGTTTTTGCATGTGGATTGCATGGTTCGCACTGCCGAGAGTTGATCGTGTGCCTGTCATGTCCTGCCGTTTCGGCCGGTCGGGGACGACCCCGGCTGTATGGTGATGAAGGGACGGCCTTTCCTTTTTTGCCGGGAGGGCATATGGTCTGGTTTATACTTGTTTTGGCGGGCCTGTTCGAGACGGGATGGGCCGTCGGCCTCAAATATACTCACGGTTTCACCCGTCTGTGGACACGCTTGCCGCCATGACGGTCAGTTTTCTGTTGCTCGCCCATGCCATGAAAACCTTGCCGGTCGGGACGGCGTATGCGGTCTGGACGGGTATCGGCACGGCGGGAGTCATCGTGACCGGCGTTTTTCTGTTCGGTGAAACGGTTTCCTTTCCGAAGCTGCTGTTTCTGGCGATGATTATGGGGGGAATCGCCGGTCTGAAATGGTTTTTGTAAGATATCATCCGGACGGATTTGCGCGAAAGGTGGAAATGACGTCGTCGCGACCGTTTTTTTCCGCATCCGGCAGTTCATGAACGGAATGTGGGGACAGACAGCTCCGGCGGTATTCATGCGGGTTTTCGGCAGGCCGCCTGCACGGGCGTTTTCGGCGTCGCACGGTCGTAGAGAGGCGCTGTATTCCACTGCGCTGTTTCTTTGTTTTTGTGCCGGAATCGTGCCGGCGGTTCGGCCGGTATGCGGTATCGGGGGGCCGTGACCGGTTGCGGGTCGCGGCAGTGTATCGTGCCTGTATGTCCGGTTTGCGGGATGTCGCGGAAAACCGCTTCCGGTTGTATCAATGGCGAACTGGTGAAAAAGGGAGAAAAGCGCGATAGGATTCCGTCTTTCCCGGAAAAGATGGAAGTCTTTTCCGGGAAAGACAGTATTTCAGCCGGTTAGCGTACTTCAAGATGTAGAAGGGCGCTGTTGATGAAATCCATGTCTTTCTTGGACAGGCGGATATTCGCGGCTTTTGCGTTTTCGATCGCCTGTGACGGTTTCTGTGCACCGGCCAGTATGGCGGTGATGCCAGGACGGTTGGCTGTCCATCGCAGGACGAGCTGGGCTAGCGTGACTTTTTTCTCGCTGGCGAGCGGCTTCAGCAGTTCAAGAAACGCATTCGTCCGCTTGATGTTGTCGGGCGTGAAATAGGGATTGACGTTGCGTGAATCGTTCGTCGGCCAAGTGTCGTCCGGATGAATCTTGCCGGTGAGTAAACCGGCTTCCAGCGGGCGATAGGCCAGAATCGCCTTGCCGGTATCGACGCAGTATTTCACGACATCCTTTTCGATACCCCTTTCCAGCATGTTGTAGGGCATCTGAAGGGAAACGACAGGCACGATCTTGCCGATTTCGTCCATCTGTTCTGGTGTGACGTTACTGACACCGACATGGCGGACCTTGCCTTGTTGTACTAGCCGGCTGACGGCATCGAATGTTTCCTCGAACGGCGTGGCTTCGTCTGGCCAGTGAAGCTGGTAGAGATCGATATAATCGGTTTTGAGGCGGCGCAGGCTGTTTTCGCATTCCTCGATGACGCTTTCACGAGTGGCATAACGGTAAATGTTGACATCCTTGCCCTGGAAATTGACGATCGTCCGGAACGGCTTTCCTCTGGTGTAGAGCCAACGCAGGCCGAATTTGGTCAGGATCTGTACCTTGTCGCGAGGGAAACACGAAAGGGCTTCTCCGATAATGGTTTCGGTATCGCCCAACCCGTAGATCGGCGCCGTGTCGAAAGTCGTCACGCCAAGTTGGTAACTGGCGCGGATGGCCTCAATGGCGGATTTTCTTTCCGCAGGTGCCCACCATCCGTTACCAGATGCATAGGAACCAAAAACGATGACGGAGAGATTCAGATCGGTGTTGGGTATTTTTCTCGTTTCCATTTTCTTCCCCTTCCTCTGGTTGGCTGCCGTTCGCCGGCGCATTGTTATTATTGTCCATGATATTCAGAAGGCGTTTTCCCACGGCATGGACAGCCTGACCGCACACTGGATCAGGCCGACCATGCTGTATGTTTGCGGGAAATTCCCCCACAGTTCGTTCCCCTCGCGCGAGACATCGGCCGAGAGCAGGCCGAGACGGTTGCGGCGGGCGAGGATTTTCCCGAATCCGGCGCGTGCCCTTTCCGTTTCGCCGATATAGGCAAGTGCCAGAATCCACCAGAACGTACAGACCAGCAGCGCGGTGTCGGGCAGGCCGTCCGAGTCCTCGTTTTCGTACCGCAGCAGGAAATCCCCGCGTAAAAGCCGTTTTTCGATGGTGGAGACCGTGTTTCTGAAACGTTCGTCTTCCGGTTCGAGAAAACGGAGTTCGGCCATCAGCAGAAGGCTTGCATCGACTTCGCTGCCGTTCCAGGTGGTGGTGAACGTGCCGAGCCTGTCGTTGTACGCATTGGCCAGAATGTCGTCGCGGATTCTTGCCGCATGGGTGGCCCATATTTCCTCGCGTGCCTTCATTTTCAGTTCTTTCGCGATGGCGGCCAGCCGGTCGCAGGCCGCCCAGCACATGACGCTTGAAAACGTATGCACGTGTTCGCCGTTTTCACGGTGCCAGATGTCCGCGTCAGGCTGGTTGTAGCGGGCGACCGCTTCCTCGCCCAGACGTTCCAGATCGGTGAAGACGTTCCGGTCGGCCGGACGGTGCAGCCGTTTGTCGAAAAAAGCCTGTGTACAGGCCAGAATGGCCGAGCCGTACACATCGTTCTGTGTTTCGCGATAGGCGCTGTTTCCGATTCTGACCGGCCCCATGCCGTTGTAACCGGCCAGCGCCGGTGCGATCCGTTCTTCCAGCTCGGCATTGCGGTGGATGCCGTAAACCGGCTGGAACGGCAGGCCTTTAGAATCGGCGATGATATTCAGGATATATTGCAGATACCGTTCCATCGTGCCGGTCGCGCCGAGACGGTTTAAGGCGCTGACGACGAAATACGAGTCGCGCACCCAGCTGTACCGGTAATCCCGGTTGTGTCTGGCATCAGGCGAACCGGGAACGGACGTCGTGACAGCGGCGATGATGGCGCCGGTATCGTAAAACGTGTTCATGCGCAGGGTGATGGCGGCGCGGATGACGGCATCCTGCCATTCGAATGGCATGGAAATGTTGTGGATCCAATTCTGCCAGTACCTGACGGTCGCCTCGTGCCAGGCCCGTCCAATGTCCTGCGGTGCGGATTCGACCGCCTGGTCGGGACCGAATACCAGCGTGACGGAGTCATTCAGAAAAAACGGTTTCTCGTCGAGAATGGAACTGATGGAAGCGTCGGTCGTGACACGCAGTGTCTGCTGGGGTCCCTTGTACGAGATATGATGCGCACCCGGCAGGACCTGCGGGGTCTCGCTGCCGTAATTCACGCCGGGGCGGATACGGATGGTGATGCGCGGGCGGCCGGCGACCCGGCGGATGATGCGGATGATCGACGAGGGCGTAAACAGCCGGTCATGCATCGGGAAGCAGGGAGCGAAGTCGATGATCTCGATGACGTTATGGGCATTGTCGCCGAACCGGGTGACGAGTACGGCCGAATTGCGTTCGTAATACTGGTCAGCCTGCCGGATTTTCTCGAAGCCGATGTCGATGAATCCGGTCTCTTTTTCCTTTTTGCTAGGATCCAGCAGGTCGCAGCAGACGGGATCGCTGTCGAAAGCGGGATAACACCACCAGACAATGCGGGCGTTTCTGTCGATCAGTGCGCTGGTGCGGGAATTGCCGATCAGGCCGAGTTCCAGTGAGCTCATTTCAGTCTCCTTTGGCTGGCCGCCGCGTTTCCGATGGGAGGACGGCACTGGTTTTGTCGATAAGAAGGTCAAGCAGCCGGGCGATATCACCCTGTGTTTCGAGATAGAAACGTGCATGACTTTCCGTGTTTTCTTCGATGCGCACAGTCAGGATGTCTGGTTCGTCCAGAGAGAAAACGTCTTCGTCTGTCCAGTCGTCGCCCACATAGACGGCCGTTTGCGAGCCGGCAGCTTTCATCAGGGCCAGCAGGGCGTCGCCCTTGTCCGGAGCGCCTTGCGGGATCAGATTGTAAATGAATTTGCCGGGCAGAACATGCGCATCGGGCGCGACCTCGGAGAACAGGCGGGTCAGTCTGCTTTCCGTCGCCTCGTAGTCGGCCGCTTTTCGGTAATGCACGGCGAGCGAATAGCGTTTGTTGTCCAGCCTGATGCCGCGATCGTAACGGACGGGATCGGCAAGTTCCTTTTGCAGAGCCTGTGCCCAGCAGTCAACGGTTCTGCGGTATTTTTCGCTTTCCCCTTCATTGCCGGGCACACCTTCCTGCCCGTGATTGGCGACCAGATAGTCGGGTCTGAAAGCCAGTCTGGCGCGGATGTCCGGCAGTGCACGTCCGGTCAGGATGGCGACCGGCGTCATGGACTGGAGATGGACGAGTTTTTCATGGATGGCTTCCGGCAGGGAAGCGTTCTCGTAACCTGTGAACGGGGAGAGCGTTCCGTCGAAATCGAATGCGCAGAGAACACCGGGATGGACGATCCGGTCGATTTGCATTCTGCCCTGATCTGAGAAGAGAGGAATCATGTGGCACCTCTTTCGGAATGGGTGATGACAGGAGTATAACCGGGTTTTATTGCCGCCGTGTATGATTTGTGAGCGCAAACGGCACATTTGTTTCCCTAAAAAACGACTTTGAACGTTTTCGGGCGTGATCGTTCCGGAAAAACGCGAAAACCGGGAAAATTATGGAAAACAGGAGCACTCCGCTCTGTACACGACATCGGGATAAGGCCATACGTATATCTGGTATGGTTCCCTGTTCTAACCCTCTTCTGGCTGAAAGCAAGTGTTCCGTGAGATCGTTGTTACTGTTCTGTCTGTTGGTGATGCAGGCCCCTTTTGCATTGGCATGGCAAGGTGTCGTTGACCGGGTGATCAGTGGGGACTCGCTGAAAATACGGCATGATTCGGACCATATCTACGATGTCCGGCTGTACGGAGTGGATTCTCCCGAACTGACGCAGACGAACGGTTTCGAGGCAAGGGACGCTGCGAGAAAACTGGAAACTGGTCGGGAGTAAATCGGTGGATGTGCAGGTCATCAATATCGATCCGAACGGTACGGCCATCGCCGTGGTGTATATTAACGACCAGTACAGCCTGCAGGCTTTTCTGGTCGGTTCCGGCTGGGCGTGGGTTTACGATGGGCATTGCGACCTGAAAATCTGCAAGCAGTGGCAGTCGATGGAGGCGCAGTCAAAGGCGGCCAACCGCGGTCTCTGGATTGATCCGCATCCTGTCGCTCCCTGGAAATGGCGCGAACAGCGGTATACGACCGGAAAGGCGGAGCCTGTGAAACAACCGGCCGTCAAAAAGCGCAAGACGGTCAAACGGAAAAAGGCGGTGAAAAAAGCGCCGGCCAATATTTCCGCCCGGTTGCAGGAAAACGAATGAAAGATGCCCGTCAATATCCTACTGTCTGGATGCCGGTATGGTTTTCCAGCCATTGCAGGAGTCTGTCTGCCCGTCTGGACGGATCTTCTTTCGGCAGGACGATGATCCTGTAACCGAGATTGCGATAGGTTTCGGCAATGATGGAAAAGGTGCGGACAGCTGTCGTGAAATTCTGCCGCTGTTCGGAGTCCTTGCTGTAGATGGATTTCCAGGGAGGCAGGAGAAAAACGTCCGGTACGTACCGGCGGGCGGCCGCTTCATATGGAAGCATTTTTCCAGATACAGCCGTATCAGGCGGGTATAGGCCAGTGTGTCGGGAATGCCCCGGTCGAAAAAACAGGCCGCCCTGTTCCCGGCATCTGTCGAAGTCGGCCACAGAACGTTCCAGCATGCGTTCCGTATAACGACGACGGTTTTTCCAGGGCAGCGCATCACCCTGTATGGCCATCTGTTTGCGGATGATTTCCCGTGCCGCTTCGGGAACGCATGCGAAACCGCAGCGAACCAGTTCGTTTGACAGGGTTGTCTTTCCGCTGCCGGGGCTGCCGTAAAGGATGACGAGCAAATAATTCGTTGGCATGATGTTTCCTAAAACGTCAGGAATTCCGCAGAGGTGTAGCCAATAGCAGAACGTGTCTTCAGGG
>CAZRQR010000011.1:0-28436 GCA_964602435.1 uncultured Oxalobacter sp. | reverse complement strand
TTCAGGTTTTTCCGGCATCCACCAGAAAATGCCACATTGAGCCAGCTGGCCGAATGCATTGAATGGATGGCACATGGGATCGAGATAACGGAATATCCTTTTCAGACATCTTCGCGCAATCTTGTCGATATCATTGCGGGATTCGGACTGCATCGGGCATTACTGGTCGGGGAACCGAAAATCGTGTCGGAAGGTAGCCGGAAAAGCCCGTGTGCTGTCACGGGGTGTACCAGCCGGGCATGCAACAATGTGATCAGAACAGCGGGGTTCGGCAGCGAGCCTCACAGCAATTCGTTGCAGGGATTGCTGACGTTGTTCAGAATGCTGGACGATATGCCCGAATTTCCCCTACCGGGGATTGGCGATATCATTGCGACAGGATCGTGGACAAGACCGCTTCCCGTACAGCCCGGCGATGTCTGGCAAACAGCGGTTTCCGGTCTGCCTCTTTCCGGACTGACGGTAACGTTTACGGCATGAACCTGTAACGGAATCAGAGTGTATCGAGCCTAGATAGCTGATCTTTCAGTTTCTCCAGTACCGATGAAAATCCCGACAGACGTTCACGTTCGGTCGCGACGACTTTTTCTGGCGCTTTCGATACAAAGTTCTCATTGGAAAGCCGGGCCGTGACTTTGGCGATTTCTCCTTCCAGTTTGGCGATTTCTTTTCCGAGCCGTTCACGTTCGGCGGCAATGTTGATTTCAACCTTCAGCATAAGCCGGGTATCTCCGACAATGGAAACAGGTGCGGGAGATTTCGGCAAGGTATTCTGGATCGTCACTTCGGAAAGTTTTCCCAGCGCTTTCAGGTGTGGAATGAAGGAGCGGAGCCATGCGTCGTTCCCTACGGACGATTCCATGAACAAAGGAACACGTTTGGCGGGAGATAGCTGCATTTCTCCTCTCAGGTTCCGGCAGGCATCAATCAGGGCCTTGCATTCGGCCATCCATTCGTCGGCCTGCACATCCATTTTGTTTGTATCGGGTACGGGATATTCCTGAAGCATTAGGGTCCCGTTTTCACCAATCGTCTTGCCGGCAAGCGGTGCCACTTTCTGCCAGAGTTCCTCGGTGATGAATGGAATGACAGGATGGGCCAGGCGCAGGATTTTTTCCAGAACCGCCAAAAGGGTGTGGCGTGTTCCGCGTTTCTCGGCATCGCTGCCCTCCTGTATCTGTACCTTTGCCATTTCAACGTACCAGTCGCAGTATTCATCCCAGATGAAGCGGTAGATGGCAGAAGCGATATTGTCGAAACGGTATTCTGCAAAACCTTTTTCCACTTCGGCGGCAGCACGCTGGAACTGAGATTCGATCCAGCGGTCTGCCAGTGAAAAGACCATCTCTCCTCCCAGGAAACCGCAATCTTCTCCTTCCGTATTCATCAGCACAAAACGGGTGGCATTCCACAGTTTGTTGCAGAAATTGCGGTAGCCTTCACAGCGATTCAGGTCGAAATTGATGTTGCGGCCAAGGGAAGCGTAGCTTGCCATGGTGAAACGCAGCGCATCTGTGCCGAATGCAGGAATGCCCTTGCCGAATTCCTTACGGGTCGCCTTGGCGATCGAGTCGGCCTGTTTGGGGTTCATCAGTCCGAATGTTCGCTGTTTGACCAGTGAATCGACATCGATGCCATCGATCAGATCGATAGGATTCAGGGTATTGCCCTTGGATTTGGACATTTTCTGGCCATTAGCGTCGCGGACAAGGCCATGTACATAGACTGTTCTGAAAGGAACCTTGCCGGTGAAATGCAGTGTCATCATCACCATGCGGGCGACCCAGAAGAAAATGATGTCGAAACCAGTTACCAGAACGGATGAGGGCAAAAACATCCTGTATTCCGGCGTATCTTCCGGCCAGCCTACGGTCGAAAATGGTACCAGCGCCGAAGAGAACCAGGTATCCAGAACATCCGGGTCACGATGGATCGGTTTTCCACCGGCCTGGATGCGGGCTTCTTCTTCGGTACGTGCAACATAGATATTGCCTTCTCCGTCATACCATGCCGGAATCTGGTGTCCCCACCAGAGTTGTCTGGAAATGCACCAGTCCTGGATGTTGTTCAGCCACTGGTTGTAGGTATTGGCCCAGTTTTCGGGCATGAACCGGATTTCGCCGTCGCGGACTTTTTCCAGCGCGACTTCGGCCAGGGATTTTCCCGGGAAGAAGGTTCCTTCTGGTGCAGGTTTGCTCATGGCGACAAACCATTGGTCCGTCAGCATCGGTTCGATGACAACACCGGTTCGGTCTCCACGCGGGACCATCAGTTTGTGTGGCTGGACGGATTCGAGCAGGCCCTGCTCCTGCAGATCGGCCACGATTTTTTTTCTTGCCGCAAAACGGTCCATGCCCCGGTACGCTTCAGACGCGTTATCGTTTATTCTGGCATCAAGTGTGAAGATATTGATCGGTTTCAGACCGTGACGGGTGCCGACGGCATAGTCGTTGAAATCGTGTGCAGGAGTGATCTTGACACAACCGGTGCCGAATTCCCTGTCAACATATTCATCGGCAATGACGGGAATCAGGCGGTCCGTCAATGGAAGCCGGATCATTTTGCCGATCAGATCCTTGTAACGCTCGTCTTCCGGATTGACGGCGACGGCAACGTCGCCCAGCATGGTTTCCGGGCGTGTGGTCGCCACGGTGAGCGAGCCTGAATTGTCGGCGAAAGGATAACGGATGTGCCACATGGAACCGTTTTCTTCTTCCGAGACGACTTCCAGATCGGAAACGGCCGTTCCAAGTACCGGATCCCAGTTGACCAGTCGCTTCCCGCGGTATATCAGTCCTTCCTCGTAAAGACGGACGAAAACTTCGGTCACTGTCTTCGAACGGGTTTGATCCATCGTGAAATATTCCCGGTCCCAATCCGGGGATGTTCCCATACGCCGCATCTGGCCTGTGATGGTCGATCCAGATTTTTCTTTCCATTCCCAGACTTTTTCCAGAAATTTCTCGCGGCCGAGATCGTGCCTGGAAATGTTCTGTGCATCCAGTTGTCGTTCGACCACGATCTGTGTCGCGATTCCCGCGTGATCGGTGCCTGGAATCCAGGTCGTATTGAACCCTTTCATGCGATGATAACGCACCAGACCGTCCATGATGGTCTGGTTGAAAGTGTGTCCCATGTGAAGTGTGCCGGTAACATTGGGTGGCGGAAGCTGGATGGCGAAAGAAGGCTTCGATTCATCGAGCGATGCGCGGAAATATCCGCGTTTTTCCCATTCCTCGCGCCAGTGTTTTTCAATTTCGGCAGGGTCGAAAGACTTGGCTAATTCCATGATCTGATGTAGGTTTTGCTAAAATCCAGTAAAACATCTATTATAATGGACGATAACGGGCACGAACTCGAAAGATGACGTTATAATGACCCGAATGTAGTAAAATTCATCAGAATGCTAGGGGTTCTGGCCGACAGGCCGGGCGAGATACACCCTCTGAACCTGATCTGGGTAATGCCAGCGTAGGGAAGCGAAAAGTGATGGATGCGGTTGCCCGCAGTCTTGTCCCGAGATTCCCCGAGCTGGTTTAATGAAGTAAATGCTTGAGGAATCGATATGAATGCCAATCCAAAATTCTTGTCCGCTACTGCCAAGGTTGATGAGGCAGCAGTCCAGCCGTTTCCTAATTCGCGAAAAGTCTATGTTCAGGGTTCGCGTCCGGATATCAGGGTTCCGATGAGGGAAATCACCCTTTCCGATACATCCATTCTGTTCGGTAACGAAAAGAATCCGCCGATTTATGTTTACGATACATCCGGTCCCTATACCGATCCGGATGCCAAGATCGATATCCGTTCCGGATTGCCGGCTATCCGTGCCGCCTGGATTGCCGAACGGAACGATACGGAAGAGTTGGACGGACCGACTTCCGAATATGGTCGTGCCCGTTTGAACGACAGGAGTCTGGATGAACTGCGTTTCAACCTGACCCGCAAACCGCGTCGCGCCAAGAAGGGTGCGAAAATTACCCAGATGGAATATGCCAGACGGGGCATCATCACTCCGGAAATGGAATTCGTCGCCATTCGTGAGAACATGCGTCGCCAAGAGTATCTCGAAAGCCTGAAAGCGGTCGGTCCGACAGGTGAGAAAATGGCGAAAATGATGATGCGCCAGCATCCGGGGCATTCGTTCGGAGCTAGTATTCCGTCGGAAATCACTCCTGAATTCGTTCGTGATGAAATCGCACGCGGACGGGCGATCATTCCAGCCAATATCAACCATCCGGAAGTCGAGCCGATGATTATTGGCCGCAATTTCCTTGTCAAAATCAACGCCAACATCGGAAATTCGGCCATTACTTCAGGTATTGCGGAAGAAGTCGAGAAAATGACGTGGGCCATCCGTTGGGGGGGGGACAACGTCATGGATCTTTCCACAGGTGAACATATTCATGAAACACGTGAATGGATCGTGCGCAATTCACCGGTTCCGATCGGTACGGTGCCGATGTACCAGGCGCTGGAAAAAGTTGACGGTATTGCCGAAGACCTGACGTGGGAAGTCTACAAGGATACCCTGATCGAACAGGCGGAACAGGGCGTCGATTACTTCACCATCCATGCCGGATTGCTGCTTCGCCATATTCCGGCGACAGCGGAACGGATGACGGGTATCGTTTCCCGCGGCGGCTCCATCATCGCCAAATGGTGCATGACGCATAACAAGGAAAATTTCCTGTATACCCATTTCGAGGAAATCTGCGAGATTCTGGCACAGTATGACGTCGCGGTTTCACTGGGTGACGGTTTGCGGCCGGGTTCGATTTACGACGCCAACGACGAGGCGCAGCTGGGTGAACTGAAAGTATTGGGTGAACTCACTGAAGTCGCATGGAAACATGGCGTCCAGGTCTTGATCGAAGGGCCGGGCCATGTTCCGATGCATATGATCAAGAGGAATATGGATCTGGAACTGGAGCAGTGTCATGAAGCGCCGTTCTATACCCTTGGGCCATTGGTTACCGATATCGCGCCGGGATATGACCACATCACTTCAGCCATGGGGGCGGCCATGATCGGCTGGTTCGGAACATCGATGCTGTGTTATGTCACGCCGAAAGAGCATCTGGGCCTGCCGAACAAGGACGACGTCAAGGAAGGGATCATCGTCTATAAGCTGGCGGCCCATGCGGCCGATCTGGCAAAAGGACATCCCGGCGCGCAGATACGGGACAATGCCATGTCGAAAGCACGTTTCGAATTCCGCTGGGAAGACCAGTTCAATATCGGACTGGATCCGGACCGGGCGCGTTCCTATCATGATGAAACCCTGCCGAAAGATTCGGCCAAGGTCGCCCATTTCTGTTCCATGTGCGGTCCGAAATTCTGTTCGATGCGTATTTCACAGGAAGTGCGCGATTATGCCGCAGAGAAGGGAATTTCCATGGAAGCTGCAAAAAAAGCGGCTATGGGGGAACAACCGGTCGAATTCGTCAGGACAAAAAGCGGTAGCTGATCGGGATAATGACTATGGAAATCAAACTGAACGGAGATATTCGTCAGATTCAGGACGGAATGACTGTGCAGGAACTGGTCGATTCACTGCAGTTGCCGAATAGGGCGCTGGCTGTCGCAGTGAACCGGACGGTCGTCACACGCCAGAAATGGCCGGAGGTTGTCTTGCAGCCGGCCGATCAGGTAGAGCTAGTGCGTGCGATCGGCGGGGGCTGATACGTCTGTGCAACAGGAAAGGGAACAGCAAAGTTCAAAAGAGCTTTGCCGGATTATTGAAACCGGAAAGAAGGAAAAGCAATGAACAAGCAGGAACAGGGTCTTACAATTGCAGGTAAAACATATCGTTCACGTTTGCTGGTCGGTAGCGGGAAATACCGCGATCTGGAACAGACCCGTGAAGCGACTGAAGCCAGCGGCGCCGAAATCATTACGGTAGCGATTCGCCGGGTCAATATCGGACAGGATCCGAATGCGCCGAGTCTGCTGGATGTCGTTCCTCCCACGAAATATACTATCTTGCCGAATACTGCCGGATGTTATAACGCGGAAGATGCCGTTTACACACTTCAGCTGGCACGTGAATTGTTGAATGGCCACAAACTTGTCAAGCTCGAAGTGCTTGGCGATGAAAAAACCCTGTTCCCGAATATGCCGGAAACGCTGAAGGCTGCGGAGATTCTGGTAAAAGACGGTTTCGATGTCATGGTTTATTGCAGTGACGATCCTGTTCAGGCCAAAATGCTGGAAGATATCGGTTGTGCGGCCATCATGCCTTTGGCATCCCTGATCGGTTCCGGTATGGGCATCCTGAATCCGTGGAATCTTTCCCTGATTATCGAACAGTCGAAAGTTCCTGTTATCGTGGATGCCGGTGTCGGCACGGCTTCGGATGCCGCCATTGCCATGGAGCTGGGCTGTGACGGCATTCTGATGAATACGGCCATTGCCGGCGCACAGGATCCCATCCGTATGGCACGTGCCATGAAGCTGGCTGTCGAAGCGGGACGTGAGGCCTTCCTTGCAGGACGGATTCCAAGAAAATTTGCCGCTTCGCCATCGTCTCCGATGGCTGGACGCATTGCCTGATGACTGATTTCCGGAGACCGGCGGATCATTAGGCGATCGGAGCCTGTTTCCGGTATCAGTCCGGTGAATTCTTTTCCTGAGCCTGCAATCATGACGGATACTTCAAAAGAAAAAAACCGGAAATGCGTTCTGGTTTTTTCCGGACTCGATCCCAGTGGCGGTGCGGGTATTTCCGCAGATATCGAGGCAATAGGTGCTGTCGGGGCGCATGCATTGCCGGTTGTGACTGCATTGACGGTTCAGGACAACGACATGGTTTTTGCCGTGAATCCGGTCGATGTCTCGATTCTTGCGCATCAGGCACGGGTTCTGACACGGAAAATACAGATTTCTGCCGTCAAGATCGGTATTGTCGGCAATCGGGAGAATGCACAAACCATCGGTGAGGTCATTGCGGAACTGAGAAAAGAATTGCCGGAGTTGCCGGTTGTACTGGATACGGTACTGGGTAGCGGCCACGGCTTCGCATTGGCGGATGGAACGCCGGAATATGCCATTTCTCCCCTGATTGGTCTGGCAACACTGGTGACGCCGAATTTGCCCGAAGCGAAACGGCTGTATCCCTTGTCGGATGATATCCGGGTGCAGGCGGAATATCTGATGGCACAGGGTGCCGGAAATGTGCTGGTCAAGGGCGGTCATGGCAATGAGGATGATTCCGTGATCAATTACTGGTTTTCCTGTGCCGGGATGAAACGCTGGCAATGGCGGAGACTTGCGGGAGAATTTCATGGTACGGGCTGTACGCTGGCTTCCGCGATAGCCGGTTATCTGGCGCAAGGGGTTGCGATGGAGGATGCGTTGAAGGAAGGGCAGGAATGGTGCCAGCGTGCGTTGGCAGATGCTTTTTCCATTGCGGATGGACAGAAAATACTGGGAAGACAGCATACTCCAAAACGGCATCGAAAGGTTTGATTGCAGAGTCTCAACGACACATGTTCAGAAAGAAAAAGAGGATTGGATGAAAGGACTTTATATTGTTACTCCCGACTGGGATGACACGGCCAAAATGATCGAAGTAACGGAAAAGGCATTGAAAGGAGGAGCCGGAATCGTTCAGTACCGCCACAAGACTGCGGGTCCCGAATTGCGTCTTGAACAGGCCAGGGCATTGCAGGGTCTGTGCAAGCGGTATGGCAAGCCTTTTATCATCAATGACTATGTCGATCTTTGTCTGGAACTGGATACGGACGGCATTCATGTCGGTGGAACGGACGCTCCAGTCAAACAGGTCCGTGCGGCGGTCGGAACGGGCAAGATTGTCGGCGCATCCTGCTATGGCGATATCGAACTGGCCCGCAAGGCAACTCTGGACGGGGCAAGTTATGTCGCCTTCGGCGGTTTCTATCCGTCGCGTGTCAAGAAATATCCGGTTACGACGCCACAGAATATCGTGTCTGACTGGAAAAAGGAAATGCCATCCATGCCGGTGTGTGTCATTGGTGGAATGAATGCCGAAAATGCAAGTCCGCTTGTCAAACTGGGGGCCGATATGGTTGCTGTGGTAAGCGGTGTCTATTTTCAGGAAGACCCTGAAAGGGCAGCTCGCGGGTTCGTGGAATTATTCAGATAAAAATAAACTTGTTCAACGGATGAATTGATAACCCGGTTTCACAACCGGGTTTTTTTTACAGTAGAGGCGAGAAAAGGCGTGCTGTCGCCTCAAACATTTTCTGCGGAAACCCGATGTGCCGGTTGACCGGGACCTGTTCGGAGCAGGCGAGGTCGGACTCGAATTGACCGGACAGCATTTCGGCCAATCTGGGACCATATGCCGCGATGCATACTTCAAAATTGAGGCGAAAACTGCGTGAATCGAAATTTGCCGTACCGATCATGCTGTAGTGATGATCTACGACGATTGTTTTCGAGTGCAGCATCCGTTCCTTATATTCCCATATCTTGACACCCGCACGCATGAGTTCGTCAAAGTAGGAACGTGCGGCCGAAGTGACCAGTCTCGAATCGCTCATTCTCGGGAACAGCAGGCGGACATCCACTCCCCGCAGGGCAGCGGAAGTCAGGGCAAACAGTGTGGGTTCGGTCGGGACAAAATAGGGGGTGGTCAGCCATATGCGCTTCCTGGCACTTTGGATCATTGACAGATAGATGCGATGAATGATTTCCCACTCGTTGTCAGGTCCGGAAGGGATGACCTGTACAGGGTAAGGACCGGATGACTGGATGGGAAAATAATTGGCAAGATCGGGAATTTCCTTTTCTTCGCTTGCGTAAACCCAGTCTTCCATGAATACCAGTTGCAGCCAGTGGACGGCATTGCCGGTCAATTCCAGATGGGTATCATGATAGGCATATTGATATACCCGCTCGTCTTCCTGATCCGTGATATTGAGACCACCGGTAAATCCGACGAGTCCGTCGCAAATGACGATCTTGCGGTGTGTTCTCAGGTTGACGAGCGGTTTCATGAGCTGGGTGATATGGGGTTTGTGAAAAAAGGCGAACCGGACGCCTGCTTGCAGAAGCGGCTGGATAAAGGCGTTTTTCAGTCCGGAAGAACCGATGCCGTCAACAAGCAGCCTGACTGTTACTCCTGCTTTCGCTTTCCGTATCAGCAGATCACGCAATCTTGTCCCGATTTTGTCGGGGTCGAAAATGTAATATTCGAGGTGAATATGATGGGTAGCACGGGCGATGGCTTTCAGTATGGTTGTGAATGTTTCCTTTCCGTCGACAAGAAGATTTAGTGATTTTGCCGTCGTCATGGGAAAGCCTGTTGTGGTACGGATCATGTTGGCGAGTTGCATCAGTTCCTTGGAATGGGTGCTGGCCGCCAGAATATGATTGCGGAGTTGCAGGTAGTCGGAGTGTTCTTTCAGTGCGGTTCTGGAGAGCAATCGTCTGAATTGCTGGCGTTTCAGTTTTTGTGGGCCAAGGAAATGATAAATGAGGAATCCACCGTAAGGAATGAAAGCCAAAGCCAGTATCCAGCTGAGCGTGGATACCGGAGCGCGTTTCTGTAGAATGATCCAGATCGACAGGCAAACGATATGGATGAGCCATGCTATTCCCAGCCATTTCACAAGGGAAAGCGAGCCGGATGAGAAGCCGAACAATTCATCGTATGGAAACATGGTTCTGACAGGCTATCAAGCAAATGTATTCGTTATTCTGCAATAAAAAATGAGACAGTATCATACCCCTCAAATGACGATCAGGATATAAATTGGCGGATATTGTGCCACTTGTGAAAAAATCCGCTGTGATCTGTTCAATGTTTCCGCAGAAAACAGCAAGCAATCTCCGATTATTTACGGGATAATGTCAAGATGGACAAAATACTGGAAAATCTCAATCCTGAACAGCTTGCTGCTGTCACGCTTCCATCACAATCCGCCCTGATTCTGGCTGGAGCCGGCTCGGGAAAAACGCGGGTATTGACGACCCGCATTGCATGGTTGCTGAAAACCGGACAGGTATCTACGGCCGGTATTGTCGCCGTCACCTTCACCAACAAGGCGGCCAGGGAAATGATGTCGCGTCTTTCGGCCCTGGTTCCGGTCAATACCAACAGCCTGTGGGTCGGCACGTTTCACGGCTTGTGCAACCGGTTGCTGAGATTGCATTATCGTGATGCGGCATTGCCGCAGTCGTTCAATATTCTCGATGTACAGGACCAGCTGTCCACAATCAAGCGATTGCTGAAAACGAACAATATTGATGATGAGAAGTTTCCTCCCAGAAACCTCATGTATTTCATCAACAGTGCCAAGGAAAGAGGTCTCCGTGCATCCGATGTGGACGGACAGGATGATTATGAACGCAAAATGGCCGAACTGTATGGCATGTATGAGGAGCAGTGCCAGCGTGAAGGAGTGGTCGATTTTGCGGAACTGTTGCTCAGAAGCTGCGAGCTTCTGGAAAGAAACCAGGTATTGCGTGAACATTATCAGGCGCGTTTCAGGCATATACTGGTCGATGAATTCCAAGATACGAACGATCTTCAGTACAAATGGCTGAAACTTCTGGCGGGAGGCAATACGGCGATTTTTGCAGTCGGTGATGATGACCAGAGTATTTATGCATTCCGGGGAGCCAATGTCGGCAATATGCTTTCTTTCCGGCATGATTTCAATGTCGACAACCTGATCAGATTGGAACAGAATTACCGTTCATACCGCAATATACTGGACGCTGCCAATGCACTGATTGCCCACAATACGCATCGTCTCGGCAAGAATCTGCGTACTGATGCCGGAGAGGGCGAGCCCATTCGTGTATGCGAATCCCCTTCCGATCTGGGCGAGGTCCAGTGGATTCTGGACGAAGTCGGTCATTTGATCAATGACGGGATTCCCAGGCGCGAAATCGCTGTGCTGTACCGTTCCAATGCACAGTCAAGGGTTATCGAGCACGGCCTTTTCAGTGCAGGAATTCCTTACCGTGTGTATGGCGGTTTGCGTTTCTTCGAACGGGCTGAAATCAAGGATGCTATCGCCTATCTTCAGCTGATTGACAATCCCGACAACAATGCGGCTTTTCTGAGAGTGGTCAATGTGCCTTCCAGAAGGATAGGAGTAAGAACAATCGAGCAGTTGCAGGAAATGTCCCGTTTGCATGATGTGTCGTTGTATGCAGCTGTTCCTTATGTCTCTGGAAAAGAGGGGACGGTATTGGCTTCGTTTGTCCGCATTATCCAGGGTATCCGTTCCGAAGTGAAAAATATGGATTTGCCAGCGCTCATACAAACGGTTCTGGACAAAAGCAGTCTTCTTATGTACTACCAGGCGAAAAAGGACGGTGCAGACCGGATTGAAAATCTGGGACAGCTTGTTTCCGCAGCAGCCCAGTTTTTATCGGAAGAAGGTTTTCCGCCGAATGCTCCCGCCCTTCTGGTTGAACAGGGCCATGTACAGGAAAATGCGGATAATCCGTTACTGACAGTCGATCGCGTCATTGAAGCGGATATTCCGTTGGCCATGATTATGTCGCCGCTTGCCGCTTTTTTGACACATGCCTCTCTTGAGGCGGGAGACAATCAGGCTGAAGAGGGACAGGACGCCTTGCAGCTGATGACCGTGCATTCTGCCAAAGGACTTGAATTCGATGCCGTTTTCATTACCGGACTTGAAGAAGGTTTGTTTCCACATGAAAACAGTACTAGGGAAAACGGTGGAGTCGAGGAAGAACGGCGCCTGATGTATGTCGCCATTACACGGGCCAGAAAACGGCTTTATCTGAGTTATGCGCAGACACGGATGCTGCATGGACATATGCGTTGCAACGTGTCTTCCCGCTTTTTGAGTGAATTGTCTGACGCGAATCTGAAATGGCTGGTGCCACGCAAACAGTCTGTTTATTCCGGTATCCGGAAAGAGCCGGTCGCGCAATTCGATTCGCCACGGATGTCTGAAAAGGCTGTTTCCACTTCTTTTCACAGAGATAGCGAATGGCGGATCGGTCAAACCGTTTTTCACAAAAAGTTCGGAGAAGGCGTGATCGTCAGTCTGGAAGGCAACGGGACGAATGTCCGCGCCAGCATCAATTTCGGCCGATCCGGTATGAAGCTGCTGGATCTGGGGATTGCCAAACTGGAACGTGTTTCCTGAATCAGGACAAAAACAGTTCTTCCGATGTGACAGTGGCAGTTCCGAGTTTGCCGACCACAATGCCGGCAGCGCGATTGGCAATTCGGACGGCTTCCTCAATGGTCCTGCCATTCCCGATCATTGTCGCCAGTGTCGCAATGACGGTGTCTCCGGCGCCGGAAACGTCAAAAACTTCGCGTGCCACAGTCGGTATATGCAAGACTTCTCGTGCACCATATAAAGACATGCCTTCTTCCGAGCGTGTCAGCAAAAGATATTCCAGATCGAGCGATTCACGCAAATTCTGGGCTTTGGCCGTCAGATCGGACTCATCTTGCCAGTTTCCGACAATCTGGCGCAATTCGGCTTTGTTGGGAGTCAGAATCGTTGCTCCACGGTATCTGGAAAAATCATCTCCTTTTGGATCAATCAGTGTCGTTTTGCCCGCTTTTTTCGCATCGGCAATCATGCTGGCAACCTGATCGAGAGCACCTTTCCCGTAATCGGACAGCACAATCGTGTCATGTGTTTGCAGGAGAATCCTGTATTGCCGCAATTTGTCTTCCAGTACTTCGCGGGTCGGTTTTTTTTCGAAATCAAGCCGCAGAAGCTGTTGCTGTCTGCCTATGATCCGCAGTTTGACCGTCGTGGAAATATCCGGCGATGAATGAAGGCAAGGAATGATACCGGATTCGTCGAGCAGTTTTTCGACAATGGTTCCGGCCTCGTCTTGTCCGACAATGCCCAAAAGACTGCATACCGCACCCAGCGCCGCGGCATTGCGGGCGACGTTGGCCGCTCCACCCAGCCGTTCCTCGTTTTTTCCGATCAGGACAACCGGAACCGGTGCTTCAGGCGATATCCGGTTGACCTCGCCGAACCAGTAACGGTCCAGCATAATGTCACCAACTATCAATATGCGTGTCTTGGACAAAGAGTTCATGTTCATGATCAGTTTTTTCAGGAAGACGAAACAGTAAGTAGTTACCAAAAGCATGAACGAACGGCTATGAGGACAGTTTCATTTCTTCCACCCGTTTCGGCGGATAGGTTTCCCACTGATGGCAACCGGGACATTGCCAATAGAATTGCCGCGCCTCGAAACCGCAATGATTGCATTGATAACGAGACAGTCTGGAAGCGTATCGCTGTACCAGATTCCGGACAAAAGACAGATCTTCGCGGATTTCGGGCGGCACGACCAGCAATTGCGCCTCGAGCAGTTTGTCTAAACCGAGCAATGTCGGTGTTCTTCTCAATTCGTCATGTACAAGAGTGTTGGCAGCCTCTACGCCATCCTGTTTCAGCACCGCCTTGAAAAGGACTTCGAGCAAATCGATCGAAGCCGTTTCGGATAGGTAGGATTTCAGAAGGCTGATCCCTTCTTGGGAACGTCCGACGGACTGGAATCCTTCCATAAGACGTTGGGCGACCAGAACAGTGTGCGGCATACTCTGTTTTTCCACACGTCGCCAGGTTGCAAGCGCTTCTTCGGGTTTGCCAAGGACCATCAGGGCATCACCTGTGAGTATTGTGGCGCGTACGCTCATCCTGTCGATCGAGAGAGCGGTTTCCAGCAACGGGAGCGCTTTTTCCGGATGTGTGTTGACGAGTTCGTCTTCAGCCAGCTCGCAATAGAACTGGGCAATCTGCTTGTTACGGTTCCCTGTTCCGGAATTTTGCAGTGCCCTGGCGGCCTCGATGGCTTGTCCCCATTCTTTTTCGCGTTGGAAAATTTCCAGAAGGGCACGGCGTGCCTGTATGGAATAGGGCGTTTCAGTCAATTCGCGGAAAACTTCCTCGGCCCTGTCGAGAAGGCCGGCTTTCAGAAAGTCCTGTCCAAGTTCGTATTGGGCCTGCATGCGCTGTTCCGGCGGAAGGTCGGGGCGGAGTAGCAGGTTCTGGTGCATACGGATAGCACGTTCCGTTTCTCCACGGCGCCGGAAGAGATGGCCCAGCGCGAAATGCAGATCAGCCGTTTCCGGATCCAGTTTCACGATTTCGATGAATGCATCAATAGCCTTGTCAGGTTGTTCATTCAGAAGGAAGTTCAGTCCCTTGAAATAACCTTTTGGAAGACTGCGTGATTCGGAAAGCAGTTGTTTGATATCGATACGTGCGGCAATCCAGCCAAGCCCGAAAAAAATCGGGATACTCAACAGCCACCAGATTTCGAATTCCATACGACGCCTAAAATAAAAAACTATTCAATGTTTGTTTCGGAAACCGTACTGGCCGGAGACGGTTCATTCTTTTTTTGCGGGATTTCGGAAGAACGTTCCAGCTCAGCGATTCTTTTCCGTTGTCTGGACAGTTCCCGGTGGTTCCGGAAAATGACAGGTATCATGGCCAGCAAACCGAGAAAACAGCCTGCAATGAAGAAACAGAGTACGACCAGAACAAGCGGGCCGCGCAACTCGTATTCCCAGAAAAAGTATAAGGCGGTTTCCTGTGTGTTTTTCAGTGCAAGCACGAAAAAGAATATGAAAAGGGCCAATGCAATTATACGAGACAGCCACTTCATGATTCAGTCCTTGTAACGGGTGTGTATCGCATTTCCGGAAGAAATGTAGATTGTACGTGAAAAAGGGCATCCGAAGACGCCCTTTCCGATTGAAAGCCTGACCAGAACAGCAGGCGATCAGTCCGGTTTTGCCACCGAATCCACTCTCTGGCGCAATTCCTTTCCGGGTTTGAAATGAGGCACCCGTTTTTCTTCGACCATCACTTTTTCGCCGGAACGTGGATTGCGTCCGATCCGTGGCGGCCGGACACTCAGTGCAAAGCTGCCAAAACCACGAATTTCGATGCGCTGGCCTTCAGCCAAAGCACACGCCATCGCGTCCAGTATGGTTTTTACTGTCAGTTCGGCATCTTTGGCAAGCAATTGCGGATAGCTGTTTGCCAAAGAAACGATCAATTCGGATTTTGTCATCGTACACCCGTAATTACTGCTTGTTGTCGAACTTGGCTTTCAGCAATGCGCCAAGACTGGTCATGCCTGAAGCCGCGCTGGAATCGTTCTGTATTTTCTGCATGGCCTCCTGGGTTTCCATCTGGTCTTTTGCCTTGATCGACAGTTGAAGCGTACGGGACTTGCGGTCGATATTGATGATCATGGTTTCAATCCGATCACCGACTTTCAGATGGGTTCCGGCGTCTTCGACGCGGTCTCTCGAAATTTCGGAGGCACGCAGATAGCCTTCCACATCGTCATTGAGCTGAATGACCGCACCTTTCGGTTCGACGGACTTGACAGTACCGGATACGACGCTGCCCTTGTCGTTCATGGCGATGTAGTTGTTGAACGGGTCGCCTTCAAGCTGTTTGACGCCCAGAGAAACGCGTTCACGTTCGACATCGATGGCCAGAACGACGGCTTCCAGTTCATCGCCTTTCTTGAAATTGTGAACGGCGGTTTCTCCCGGTTCGGTCCATGACAGATCGGAAAGATGGACCAGACCATCGATATTGCCCGGCAATCCGATAAATACACCGAAGTCGGTGATGGATTTGATCGCGCCGCTGACCTTGTCGCCTTTCTTGTGGGTTTCGGCAAATTCTTCCCACGGATTCGGCTTGCACTGTTTCATGCCCAGACTGATGCGGCGGCGTTCCTCATCGATTTCCAGAACCATGACTTCAACTTCGTCACCCAGTTTGACGACCTTGTTCGGAGCGACGTTCTTGTTGGTCCAGTCCATTTCGGAAACATGAACCAGACCTTCTATACCCTGTTCGACTTCAACGAAAGCACCGTAATCGGTCAGGTTGGTGACCTTGCCGAACAGACGGGTACCCTGCGGATAACGGCGGGAAAGGCCGGTCCACGGGTCGTCGCCAAGCTGTTTGATACCGAGGGAAACACGATTTTTTTCCTGATCGTATTTCAGGACCTTGGCGGTAATTTCCTGTCCGACCGTCAACATTTCGGACGGATGGCGGACACGGCGCCATGCCAGGTCGGTAATGTGCAGCAGACCGTCAATGCCTCCCAGATCGATGAAGGCGCCGTAATCGGTGATGTTCTTGACAACGCCGTTGACAATGGTTCCCTCTTTCAGGGTTTCCATCAGTTTCTGGCGTTCTTCGCCCATGGATGCCTCGACGACGGCGCGGCGGGACAACACGACGTTGTTGCGCTTGCGGTCCAGCTTGATGACCTTGAATTCCAGCGTTTTGCCTTCATAAGGCGTGGTGTCCTTGACAGGACGGGTATCGACCAGGGAACCGGGCAGGAAAGCGCGGATACCGTTGGTCAGAACGGTCAGGCCGCCCTTGACTTTTCCGTTGACAGTGCCGGTAACGATTTCACCCGATTCCATGGCTTTTTCAAGAGCCAGCCAGGAAGCGAGCCGTTTGGCCTTGTCGCGTGAAAGAATCGTGTCGCCGTAACCGTTTTCAAGCGACTCGATAGCGACGGAGACATAGTCGCCGACCTTGACTTCCAGTTCGCCGACATCGTTTTTGAATTCATCGATAGGGATGAACGATTCGGATTTCAGTCCGGCATTGACGACAACAAAATTATGATCGATACGAACGACTTCGGCTGAGATGACTTCGCCTGAACGCATGTCATGGCGTGCGAGCGATTCTTCAAACAAAGCGGCAAAACTTTCCGTTCCGGAGTCTTGAGTGGGTGCAACAGTAGGCATATATTAATTGTGAAAAGCCGGCTATCCCAGAGAGAAAAACCGGGTTAATTTTATAAACACCCGAAAAGGCCTTGCACCTTGACGGGACCAAAAAGGCCATGATGGCCTCAACTGCATTTATCGTTTTTCCGAGCGAACAGGTCCAGGACACATTTAACGGTTTCATCGATATCTAGTGCGGAAGTATCGAGCGTTATTGCATCCTTTGCCGGGACAAGCGGCGCTTCCTTGCGGCTGGTATCTCGCTGGTCCCGTTCGATCAAATCTTTTCGGAGATTGTCAATGTTAGCAGGAATTCCTTTTTCCAACAACTGCTTATATCTTCTTTCAGCACGAATGTCCACACTCGCGGTCAGAAATATCTTGAGATCGGCTTCAGGGAAAATGACTGTTCCCATATCGCGTCCATCCGCAACCAGTCCCGGTGCTTTTCTGAAACCGGTTTGCAGATCGATCAGGGCCTTTCGTACCTTTGGACAGGCAGCGATGACGGATGCGGAATTCCCGACTTTTTCCGTACGGATCGCTTCGGTGACGTCTTCCTGCCCAAGAAAA
The DNA here is from genome assembly GCA_964602435.1 of uncultured Oxalobacter sp. Lineage (GTDB taxonomy): Bacteria > Pseudomonadota > Gammaproteobacteria > Burkholderiales > Burkholderiaceae_D > Oxalobacter. Next base: position 11,122 of record CAZRQR010000011.1, on the reverse strand, counting down.
ACCCTTTTTTTTGCAAAACGGCAAGGTAGATGAGCCGCAATCGAGGCAACCTGATCGATATCATCCGGAGCGATGCCCGAACGCATTACTGACAGGGCTGTCAAACGGTACAATGCACCGGAATCGAGATAATGGAAGTGCAGTTTCTCCGCAACGATTTGTGCAACAGTTCCCTTTCCCGAGGCAGTCGGGCCGTCGATAGTGATGATGGAAATGTGCGTGGATGGATTTGACACAGGCATGTTTTATCGGGTGAAATGAAAAATCCCGTCTTTTGGACTCATGGATAACGGCATATTATTCGAATTGAACAAAATGTTTCTGAAAATTGTCCATGCAGGGTTAGAATCTGGGGTAAAAATGGTACACAAGAGTATATTGTCGTGCAACCAGTCCTTTTACCGGTTTTGCAACCTTAATTTCTACTGCGACATTTGAAAATGATTTCAGAATTTGACTTGTTGTCGGAAAAAATCAGTCAGTTGGCCAGCCTGACTCATGCATTGAGAAGGGAAAATGCCGATTTGAGATTGAAGAATACGGAACTCAAGCTGGAAAACAGTCAGCTGATGGAAAGGATGGAAAGTGCCCATCAGCGGGTCTCTTCCCTGATACAAACGTTGCCGGTAGCGAAGGGAGATGACAGGGAGGGTGCCGAATGATACAGATCGATGTGACGATCATGGGGCAGCACTATCGTCTGGCGTGCCATGAGGACGAGGAAAAGAAGCTGAGGGAAGCGGTTGCCTATCTGGACGGGAAGATGTGCGCGATTCGGGATTCCGGAAAAATAAAGGGAAACGACAGGATTGCCGTCATGGCTTCGCTTTCCATTGCTGCCGAGTTGCTGTCGACGAAATCGCCGAATGGTCCGCTCTCTGAAATGACCATATCCGAGATCAAACAGAAAATGGATGCCATGAACAGTGTGCTGGATCAGGCACTCGCTCCCCAGGAAGATCTTTTCTGACACGATGCAAATTTTCGGGATAAAGCGGTTGACAGGAGTTCTTATTCAGGTAGACTGAAACTACCCTGCGGTGTTCGTGATTGTCATATATTCTTTGAACCATTTCTGAGCACAGGTTACGGAATTTTGCTGGATGGGCGTGCGCATCGCTCGTTCGATGAACCCGAAATCCGGCTTACCGTGACCACCTTGAACCTTCGGTTCAAGATGCCGACATAGCGGCACAGGCGGGGCTTCTGTTTCGATCGGCTGCATGGTTTCATGCGGCCGTTTTTCCGATAGAAACTTTCTTTTCAGTATCCCCTGCCGGGATCAACCTGTGACGCGAGTGTCTCGCCTCTTTCAAGCGCATGAATGAGACCGGCGACCTGTTTCACGGTTTCGTGACAGAAAGTCAATGCGGCGATATGGGGTGTGATCGTAATGTCGTCATGGTACCAGAACGGATGGTCTGGCGGCAGCGGTTCCATGGCGGTAACATCCAGCGTCGCCGCACGGATCAGGCCGGTTTGCATCGCTTTCACAAGATCGTTCTCGACAAGATGGGCTCCTCGCCCAGCATTGATCAGACAGGCGCCATGTTCAAGACGGCTGAAGTTGTCCAGATTGAGTATGCCTGCCGTTTCAGCGGTTAGCGGCAAGACGCAGACCAGAATGCGGACATTGTCAAGGAATGCATGTATTTGTTCCGGGCCGGCGTAACAGTTGATGCCAGGCATGTTTTTCTTGCTGCGACTCCAGCCCCGGAGCGGGAAGCCGAATGGTCTGAGTGCATTGGCTATGGCCGTTCCCATGATGCCCAAGCCCATGATACCAATGGTGAAATTTTTCCGTTCACGGGGTTCGAGCATTTCCCATGTTTTTTGCCGTGCCTGTTTTTCATATTCGTCGAAACGGCGGAAATAGCGAAGGACGGCGTAGGTAACATATTCAGCCATCTGGATCGCCATCCCGGCATCTTCGAGTCTGAAAATGGGGACATTTGCTTCCGTCACGTAATCCATGGCCAGGAGGGAATCGACCCCGGCAGCAAGGTTGACGATGGCTTTCAGTCCGGTTCTGTTCCGGAACAGCGATGCCGGCGGATTCCATACCAGCGCGTAATCCGCAGGGGCATCGTCACCCGGTTGCCACAGACGGATTTCGGCTTCTGGCAGTGCCGTTTTCAGTTCCTGCAACCATTCAGCCGGATTTTCTCCCTCGTTATAGTACAGGATGCGCATGGTCGTGTTCCTCTATGCCGGGCATTCTCGCTTTCACTTCGGTTGACACATGTGTTTTCAGTCCCAGTTTCGCCAGTAGGGCGCGATCCTCATCGGCTTCGGAGTTATCCGTCGTGAGCAGTTTTTCACCATAGAAGATCGAGTTAGCTCCTGCTAGGAAACACAGCGTCTGAATGGCTTCTCCCAGTTCGTGGCGTCCGGCAGACATGCGGACTCTTGCTTCCGGCATCACGATTCTTGTCACGGCGATCGTTCTGACGAATTCAAGAGGATCAAGTGGCTTGACATTGAACAGGGGCGTTCCCTCAATCGGGACAAGATGATTGATCGGTACGGCTTCGGGATACGGATTCAGGTTGGCAAGCTGGGAAATCAGTTCTGCGCGCTGCTGTCTTGATTCACCCATACCGATAATTCCGCCGCAACAGACCTTGATTCCTGCCTTGCGGACCCGGCCGAGGGTGTCCAACCTGTCCTGATAGGTCCTTGTCGAGATGATATTGGCATAGTGGCTGGGCGCCGTGTCCAGATTGTGATTGTAGTAATCAAGACCGGCTTCCTTCAGTTTTTCGGCTTGTTCTTCTTTCAGTATACCGAGCGTCATGCAGGTTTCAAGGCCAAGTGCCTTGACGGCGCGGACGATTTTCAGGTACTTGTCAAAATCACGGTCGTTGGGAGAACGGCCGGATGCTCCCATGCAGAATCGGGTGGCGCCGTTATCTTTCGCTCTTTGTGCCGCGGTTACAACCGTTTCCAGATCAAGCATTTTGCTTGGGGTGACATTTGTGTTGTGGTGTATGGATTGGGAACAGTATCCGCAATCTTCCGTGCAGGCGCCTGTTTTCAGGGATATCAGGGTCGCCAGTTCGACATCGCCGTCCGGAAAATAGGCACGATGGATTTCTTGGGCACGGAACATCAGTTCATGAAACGGTAGTTCGTAAAGTGCAAGAATTTCCTTGACAGGCCATGTTTCAGGTTCCGGCATGGTGGTTGTTTCTGTATGGCGGTAAAAGGTGATAGGTTGTGACATGGGGGATTCTTTCAATCGGTTTTATAACGGCCAGTCTGGCAAATCGTTCAGGTTCAGGTAAGTATCTGTTTGCGAAAGTGATTCGAGATAGGGAATGGTTCCCAGCCTCGGGGCATCCAGACGTGATTCGAGTGTCCGGATATTCTCGTTTCCAAAGGGCATATCAGGTTCTATCCGGTTGGCGATCCATCCGGCCAGTTTCAGATTCCTTGCTCGAATGGCTTCTGCCGTCAGCAGCGCATGATTGATACAACCAAGCTTCAGCCCGACAACCAGAATGACCGGAATGTTCAATTGTACAGCGAGATCGGCGCTTGAAGTGCTTTCAGAGAAAGGAACGCAAAAACCGCCGACTCCCTCTACGATGACTGCATCGGCGCAGCTGCTGATTTTTCGGTAACAGGACAGGATATGCGGAAGGTCGATAACACGTTTGTCCTGTGCGGCAGCCAGATGCGGCGCTATCGGTGTACGCAGGAGGAAAGGGGAAACAAGCGATACAGGCAGATTCATGTTGGAAGCATGCATCAATGCATCCACATCCTCATTGTGCCAGATTCCGTCAAGCGGTGAGGCACCGGCCGCGACCGGTTTCATGGCCGCAACGCGCAACCCTTTTCCGGCAAGGTGCCTGACAAGTGCGCAGGACACGGTTGTTTTTCCGATTTCAGTGTCTGTACCGGTAATGAAGTAGGATATCGGATTCACGCCTGTATTACCTTTTCAAATACGGTTATGGTTTTTGCTGCAAGCTGCTCGATATCCGTGTCGTTAAGAATGTACGGAGGCATCAGATAGACTGTATTGCCGATAGGTCGCATCAGCAGTTCGTGTTCAAGTGCGGTTTCGAAAAAACGTCGCGGGAAAACAGCCTGTTTTTCCGGGGTCATTTCGACATCGAATGCCCAGATCATTCCGCAATTGCGGAAGTGCCGTATTTTCGGATGCTGTTTCAGGGAACGCAGTGCATCGCTGATTTTGCCTGAAATGGTCCGGTTGTGATTGATGACATCGTGAAGTCTGAAAAGTTCGAGACTTGCCAGTGCCGCACGACAGGCAAGCGGATTGCCGGTATAAGAATGGGAATGAAGAAATCCGCGAGTGATGTCGCTGTCATAAAAGGCGTTGTATATCCTGTCTGTTGTCATGACGACAGACAGCGGCAAATATCCTGCGGTAATTCCTTTCGACAGACACAGCATATCCGGCCAGATACCCGCCTGTTCGCAGGCAAAGAAACTTCCGGTTCTGCCGAACCCGACAGCGATTTCGTCAGCAATCAGATGAACCTTGTAACGGTTGCACAATTCGCGGACGCATTTCAGATATTCCGGAGAATACATCACAAATCCGGCTGCACACTGGACAAGCGGTTCGACAATGACAGCAGCAATCCGGTCAGCTTTTTCCTGCAGAAGGGCTTCGAACCTGTTTGCAGCGAGGATGGCAATATCACTGGAGGACTGACCGTCTTTCGCTTTCCTGTTGTCCGGTGATTCGACAATGTGTGAATTCCGGATCAATGGAGCGTATGAGTCACGGAAAAGGGTAACGTCTGTAACGGACAGGGCGCCGATCGTTTCACCGTGATAACTGTTTTGCAGACAGATGAATTCTTGTTTTTGAGGCAAGCCACAGTTTTTCCAGTGATGAAAGCTCATCTTGAGTGCGATTTCGACCGCCGATGCCCCATCCGATGCATAAAAACAGTGACCCAGTGTATGACCGGTCAATGTGGACAGCCTTTCCGAAAGTTCGACGACCGGTTCATGCGTACAGCCGGCCAGCATGGCGTGTTCGAGCGTGTCCAGCTGATCTTTTACGGCCTTGCTGATGAAAGGATTTCCATGTCCGAACAGATTGGTCCACCATGAGCTGATCGCATCCAGGTAACGGTTGCCGTCTTGATCGTAAAGCCAGATGCCCTTGCCGCTTTTGAGTGCCACGAGCGGAAGTGTTTCGTGATGCTGCATCTGGGTACAGGGATGCCAGACATTTTTCAGACTCCGTTCAATCCAGTCGGTGGATCGGAGGTGCGAATGTTTCACGTTGAGTTTGTTTGCCATGTGTCAGAAGAAAGTGCCGTCAAAATAGTACCATTGCCCGTTCTTTTTAATAAAACGGCTGATTTCATGCAGTTTCTGCATTCTGCCGTTCTGTTTGTAACTGGCGATGAATTCCACGGTTGCCCTGTCATCATGCTCCTGATGACGGATAATTTTCAGTCCCGTCCATTTGAGTGGCGAGTTTTTCTCGATAATGGTTCCTGAAGGACGGTTTTCATCGGCCCATGTTTCGCGAAGATAATGTTCATTCCCCATCACATAGGCGCTGTATCTGGAGCGCATGAGGAAAAGGGCGTCTTTCGCGACGGCATTGCCATCTAGGCAGGGTTTGCAGCAATGTTCAAACGACAGACCGCCGCAGGGGCAATCCTGACGGTCGGAAACTTTTTTTTTTGACATATTGCTTATTTCATTCCACAAAATTCGAAGTCAACCTCGGGCAGTTTTCCGGAAACGATATCGGCAATCGCGCGACCGGAACCACAACCCATGGTCCATCCCAGCGTGCCGTGACCGGTGTTCAGGAAGAGGTTGCTGTATCTGGTTTTTCCGATATAGGGAATATTGGACGGTGTCATCGGGCGAAGGCCTGTCCAGAAATGCGGCTGGTCATAATCGCAGGCTTCTGGAAACAGTTCCGATGTACGGCGGATCAGTGCCTGGCAACGTGCCTCATTGAGCTGGCGACCGTAACTGTTCATTTCAGCGGTGCCGCCGACACGCAGACGGTTGCCCAGCCGTGAAAAAACGAGTTTGTGACCGGCATCGATCAGCGAGACATAAGGTGCCTTGTCCGGATCCTTGACCGAGAACGTTGCGGAATATCCCTTGGCGGGATAGATCATCAGATGAATATCGAGCGGTTTCAGGAAAGGTGCGGAAAAACTGCCCAGCGAGATGACGAAGGCATCTGCCTTGAGTACTTCGAATTCACCGGTTGGTGTAATGGTTTCCACGGCATGGATCCGTGATGCAGCGCCGGTTCCTTCTGTCAGCAGCCGGGTAGCGGTTGTGTTGAAACGGAATTCAACACCCTTTTCGCGGGCTTTCTCGGACAGGGCAATCGTGAACTCGCGGGAATCGCCATGTTCGTCGTCAGGCGTGAAGTCACCGCCGACCAGCTTGTCCCTGACCGGTGAAAGTGCAGGCTCAATTTGGATGACTTCGTCCGGAGTGATGGTATTGCGCGGACATCCCAGAGATGTCATCAGTTTCGCACCTGCCTTGGAAGATTCATAATCGGCCTTGTCGGTATAGAAATGCATGATTCCACGACGCAGATGGGTATACTCGATGCCGGCTTCTTCTCTGAGTACGCGCAGGATTCTCTTGCTGAAATCCGCCATGGCGACACATTGACGTGTATTGTGCGCAGTCCGTTTGGGAGTACATTCCAGCAGAAAGCGTGCGCCCCATTCCCATTGAAGCTGTTCCGCGCGGAACCGGTATAACAGGGGAGCGTCATCCTTGCCGAGCCATTTCAGGATTTTCGATGGCGCCGAAGGGTTGGCCCAAGGTTCGGAGTGGGATACGGAAATTTGCGATCCATTCCCGAATGTGGTTTCCTGCGCAGCGCCCGGGCGACGTTCGATGACAGTAACATCATGCCCTGCCTGACGCAAAAACCAGGCTGCCGCCGTTCCTGTAATACCCGATCCTAGTACGATGACTTTCACAATTGGCCTCTTTGTTTATCTGTTTGGGTTCCGGTCGGTACCGTCCCCGTTTTTTCCGTTATTTTAAGATGATTGCTTTCGGAAAAAAATTCTTTTTGTCTCAGTCTGTGAAGTTCATCCGTAACCGCATGCGTGACAACGACGTCCAGAGTGCTTTGCAGGTCCTTTTTGATTTCCGTGACGAGCGTCCCTGTCATTTTCTGGATACAGGTGGCCAGATTCTGCTGGATGATTTCTTCAAGCACGAACTGGATGCGCTCCTCGATGCGTTTGAGGATTCTTTCCGACAGGCGCTGTTCAAGTTCGCTCCATGCCGTTTCATTGCGCGCGGCATCGGTCAGGTCTGGCAATATCGACAGTATTTCGGTCAGAACGGGATAATCAGCTGTTCCGGAAAAATCAGCATCGGCGTTCTGGTGTCCGGTATTGCGTATTGTCTGGTTGTCTTCAGGAATGGACGGCTTTGAACTGTTCATTATTTGGCAATTTCATGATGAAGAGTGTATCCACGTTCCCGGTAATGGATATATCGCTGGCGACCGGCAACCGTGTCGGAAGGATCCGTCGAGACCAGTTCAATAAGCCGGTCGAAACGGGCGTAACAGGCAGGCACCGTTGCCGAAAGGTTGACCAGAACCCCGTAATGGGGCATTTCGCAGTGATCATCCGGTGTAAGGACGACAGGAGAACGGAAGGCCTGCCTGTCGCCGATCATGGCGTGGGGCAGGAAATCCGAATCCGAAAAAGTCCATAGCGCTTCATCCAGTCTGTTTAATATGTTCCTGTCGCTGGAGAAAAGGATGATCTTGCAGTCCGGCACATTGGCCAACGCTTTCCGTACCCATCGGCATGTATAGTTGATCTTGTCTGCAATATGTGTACGGAACTCGATTTTGGTCATGGCAAACACTTGTCTGGCAAGAGAAAAACGCACCGGTTGGGCCGGAGAACGATTCGGTCAATTATGAAGTGTTTTCCCTTGATTGGCAAAGTTTCATGCGGCCAATCCGTTATGGCGAAGCAGGGCATCGATTGAGGGTTGACGGCCTCTGAAAGCCACAAACGATTCGATGGCGGGACGTGAACCTCCAACGGAAAGGATTTCCTCAAGCAGCTTCGTTCCCATGGCGGGGGAGATCAGGTCATTGCCGTCAGCCAGTGATTCCTCGAAAGCGCTGTAAACATCGGCGGACAACACCTCTGCCCATTTGTAGCTGTAGTAGCCCGCAGCATAACCCCCGGCAAATATGTGACTGAACGACTGCAGGAAACGGTTGAATGCAGGGGGAATGACGACAGCGTATTTCTGGCGTATTCCGTCCAGTATATCCTGTGCGGTTTTCGGACCGTCAGGATCGTAATCATAATGCAGGTGCATGTCTGCCAGCGAAAATTCGACCTGTCGTAGCATTTGCAGTCCGGACTGATAGTTTTTTGCTGCCAGCATCTTGTCGAAGAGTTCTTTCGGTAACGGTTCCTTTGTATTGATATGCGAAGTCATGTGGCGGACGACATCCCATTCCCAGCAGAAGTTTTCCATGAACTGGGAGGGCATTTCCACTGCATCCCATTCCACACCGGAAATCCCGGAGACGCCCAGTTCATCCACTTTCGTCAGCAGATGATGCAAGCCGTGTCCGAATTCGTGAAAGAGCGTCATGACTTCATCGTGTGTGAAAAGGGCAGGTTGCCGCTTGCCGTCTTTTTCCAGCGGAGATGAAAAATTGCAGGTCAGATAGGCGACCGGTGTCTGGAGCCCGTCAGCTGTCATGCGTCGGCTGCGTGCATCGTCCATCCAGGCACCTCCCCGTTTTCCGGGACGGGCATACAGATCCATATAGAACTGCCCGATCAGTTTTCCGTCTTTTTCGATCCGGAAGAATTTGACATCCTTGTGCCATACCGGAGCGGTATCCGGAAGAATGGACACCGAATAAAGTGTCTGTACCAACCTGAACAGACCTTCCAGTACGTTCGGTTCAGGAAAATACTGCCTGACTTCCTGTTCGGAGAAGGCATAACGCTTCTGACGGAGTTTTTCGGAAACATAAGCCATGTCCCATGCCTGCAAATCCCCGATACCCAATTCTTCTTTTCCGAAGCGCTTCAGTTCCGCCAGATCTTTTTCGGCATAAGGACGAGCCTTTTCTGCAAGATTTTCCAGAAAAGCGATGACTTCGTCAGGCGTTCGCGCCATTTTCGGTACCAGAGATACTTCGGCAAAATTGCGATAACCGAGCAGCAGCGCTTCTTCCTTTTTCAGACGTAACAACTCGCTGATGTTGCCGGTGTTGTCCCATTCCGAATTGGCGCCGAGTTCGGATGCGCGTGTCGCGTTGGCGCGGTACATCTGTTCGCGGATGGTGCGGTTGTCCGCGTATTGCATGACAGGATAAAAAGAAGGGAAATGCAGGGTGAATTTGTAACCTGTCTTGTTGTCAGCCTCGGCAGCTGCCTGTGCGGCATGCAGAATGTCTTCAGGCAGACCGGCCAGTTCGGATACATCCTGAACCAACAGTTCAAAGCCGTTGGTGGCATCCAGAACGTTTTCCGAAAAACGGGTCGAAAGAGACGCGATCTTTTCTTGGATTTCGGCGAAACGTTTCTTTTTGTCTTCCGGCAGTTCGGCACCTCCCAGACGGAAATCGCGAAGCGTGTTCTCGACGACGCGCCGGCGGGACGGGTTCAGCGAATCGAACGAGGATGCGTTTCGTATGGCCTTGTATTTTTCAAACAACGCCAGATTTTGTGAAAGGGATGTCCAGAATTCGGTTATTCTGGGGATGTTCTCGTTGTATGCGGCACGCAGTTCCGGTGTATCGGCGACAGCGCTCAAATGGCCGACAATTCCCCAAGTGCGGCCAAGTTGCTCGGTACAGTCATCTAGCGGTATGACGAAGTTTTCCCAGGTAATGTCCGTTATGGGTTCTTCCAGCTTGGCGACGACGGTTTTGCAGCGGTTCAGAAGCGTTTCGATTGCCGGAGTAACATGCTCCGGGCGAATTTCGTCGAAACGTGGAAGGCCATCGAAATTCAGTAACGGATTGGACATTGGATACTCCTTTCAGATAAGGTCAGGTCAAATGAAAAAGGTACGCTTTTCGGCGTACCTTTTTTGCCGCTTTTGCATTTACTGTTTCTGTTTGTCCTGCAGTTTCTTTTCGGCGGCTTCAATGGCATTGGACAACAGCATGGTGATGGTCATCGGTCCGACGCCACCGGGTACGGGTGTGATGTAACCGGCCACTTCCTTGACGTTGGGAAAATCAACATCACTCCAGAGCTTGCCGTTTTCGTCCCGTTCAATGCCGACATCAATTACAACCGCGCCAGGCTTGACCATATCGGCCTTGATGATGTTGCGCTGGCCGGTAGCGGCGACCACGATATCCGCCAAGCGGGTGTGATGTCCGAGGTCACGGGTTTTCGAGTTGCAGATCGTGATCGTGGCGCCAGCTTGCAGCAAAAGCATGGCCAGTGGTTTGCCGACGATATTGGATGCGCCGACGATGACGGCATGGGCGCCGCGAATCGGATAGTTGATGGATTCCAGCATTTTCATGACGCCATGTGGCGTGCATGGCTTGATTTTTGGCTGCCCCGTCATCAACAGGCCGGTATTGACCACGGTGAAGCAGTCCATATCCTTTTCGGGATCAATCGCTTCAATCACTTTGCGGGGATCGATATGATCGGGTAGTGGCAACTGGACCAGAATGCCGTGAATGGTCGGATCTTCGTTCAAGAAACGGATGCGTTCCAGCAACTGGGTTTCTGTAAAGTTGGAATCGTATTTTTCGAGAATGGAGCGGATACCGTTATTGTTACAGGAACGTTCCTTGTTCTGCACATAAACCATGGAAGCCGGATTGTCGCCTACCATGATAACGGCCAGACCCGGGGTTTCTCCTGCAGCGGTCAGTTTTGCTGCACGTTCGGCAATATCCTTGCGGATTTCTCTGGCCAGCTCGTTTCCGTTGATAATTTGGGCAGTCATTTTGTTTGATGAATAAAAAAACCGTTAAAAAAACATTATACGATGATATCTCTTGTCCGTTCTTCATGCTTGACGGCAATTGACATCCTCCCCCGCCTGAAGGCGTGAGATTCCTACGGAGTCATAGCACAAGTGCCCTGATCTCTTCGGTGGGTTC
>CAZRQR010000010.1:0-31246 GCA_964602435.1 uncultured Oxalobacter sp. | reverse complement strand
AGGCGCCAAGCGTGTTTGAACTTTCTTCCCTTTTCAACCCTTTCTGTATCTTATGTGCAACAAAAACGATGTTTTTTCCTGTCTGATCACCTGCCTCTGGATGGATGCTCCTGTTTCCGCTCGAACATTGCCATGCCGTACACCGATCCGTTATCCGGTTGCTTCGTCCCTGGAAAAACCGGTGGCAATCCGTCCATGAAACCATTCACGACACCTGTATTCGACTTGGATCAGACCGCACATTCCCGAAAGCGTGTCTATTACGGTTATCGAAAGTGATATCCGGCCGGCTTTCCGTCAAGGCTTCTCCCGAACCGCCTGACGGAACACGTCATGAAGCAATGAATATGCACATCATCGGGTTCATCACACGCATTGTAATATGGACGATCGTTCTGTTGCCTGTGCCCGACAACCTGAACGGCACCGTAAAATATGTGGGACTGAAAACCACACGGCTAACCAGCATCTCGGGTGAGGAGCTGGTCATTTCCAATACCGATCTGCTGAAAAGCCGGATCCACAATTTCAGGAAGATGCAGGAAAGACGCATGGTTTTCACCATCGGCGTCACATTTGACACGCCTCCCGAAAAACTGATGAAAATCGGCGGGGTGGTACCGGGACATCTTCAGCCACATTCCCGCTGCCCGACTAGATCGCATCCACTTCAGCAGTATCGGCCAATCCAGTCCGGACTTCGAAATCGCATGTTACGTCAGGGATTCCAGCTATACGATCGCCATGGACGCGCCACGGGCAATCAACTTTTCCCTGATCGAACATTTCGCAAAAGAAAACATCGAATTCGCTTTCCCGACACAGACTCCCTGCATTACCCGTGGCGAAACGGCATCAGCCGGCATGCAGGCTGCTGTACCGATCCCGGGGCACGGCAGCCAGCAGTGACCGGGTATAAGGATGGCGTGGATGACGGTATATGTCGTCCGAATCCGCCATTTCGACGACTTCACCATGACGCATGACCATGATCCGGTCGGCCATATATCTCACGACCGACAGATCATGGGAAATGAACAGATAGGACAGGCCGAATTCATCCTGCAAATCCTGCAAAAGATTGAGAATCTGGGCCTGTACCGATACATCCAAGGCCGACACCGATTCATCGCAGACCAGAACCTCGGGCTGCATCGTCAGGCAGCGTGCAATGGCGATCCGCTGGCGCTGTCCACCGGAAAATTCATGTGGATAACGGTAAAACGCTTCTTCAGGCAGCCCTACCTTCCGCAACCATTCGAACGCCATGTCCTGCCGTTCGGCGGATGTCGATCCCGTTTTATGGATGGCGAGCGGCTCCGTCAGAATCTGTCCGACGGTGAACCGGGGATTCAGTGACGCGTAAGGATTCTGGAAAACAATCTGGATACGCCGCTTGTAGGGATAAAATTCTTTTTCCGGCAGCGACAGAATATCCCTGCCATCGAACAGAACCTGTCCGCTGTCAGCCTTGTGCAGACGCATCAGCGTCAGCCCCAGCGTCGTTTTCCCGGACCCCGACTCACCGACGATTCCCAGTGTTTTTCCTTTCGGCAGAATGAACGAGACATCCCTGACGGCATGAAACCGTTTTTTCCCGAAAAAACCGGTCCGCACTTCAAAATCCTTGTTCAGGTGCCGCACCTCCAGTACGGGGACATCCCCTTTCGCGTATCCTCTGGTGCGATCCGGCTCGTCATGGGCCATTTTTGTCCCGGATTGCATGATATCGTCAATAACCGGCAGACGGAACGGCCGCCCGTTCATGGGCGGGCGGCACAACAGGAGCGCTCTGGTATATGCATCCGAAGGAGATTCGAAAACCTGCCTTGCCGGCGCCTGCTCCCTGATTTCGCCATATCGCATGACGATCACGTCATCGGCTATTTCGGAAACCAGCTGAAGATCATGCGTAATGAACAGGACGGACATCCGGCGCTTTTTCTGCAATGACTGAATCAGCTCGATGATTTGCCGCTGGATGGTAACATCCAGTGCTGTCGTCGGTTCATCGGCAATCAGCAATCGCGGTTCACAGGCAATCGCCATGGCGATCATCACTCTTTGCTGCTGCCCGCCGGACAACTGATGGGGATAGGCATCCACCTTGCGTTCCGGATCGACGATACCGACTTCGCCAAGCAGTTCGATGGCCCGCGCCCTCGCTTGCCGGGCATCCATTCCCATATGCAGGCGAAGCGCTTCACCGATCTGGTAGCCTGCCGTAAAAACGGGATTCAGGGATGACATCGGTTCCTGGAATATCATGGATATTTCGGAACCGCACAATCGCCTTCTTTCTTCCGGTTTCATTTTCAGGAGATTTTTGCCGTCATAGTGTATTTCCGACCCGGAGCCGATAACTGTACCGGAAGAAGGCAGCAATCCCATGACGGCCAGCGCACTGACCGATTTGCCACTGCCCGATTCTCCGACAAGCGCGACCGTGCTGTTATCGGGAACGGAAAAAGAAATGCCCTTGACCGCCTCGAAAAAAGACTGTTTGCCGGTCCTGAATGAAATCCTGAGATCTTTTACCTGCAACAGGCTGCCCGTTCCGCTCATGATTTCTCCTGTTTCAGTCTGGGATCAAGCGCATCACGAAGGCCATCGGTAAACAGGGACAGTGCGGTCACCAGAACGGCCATGGCGACCGTCACGGCCACCAGCTGCCACCATTTTCCCAGAATCAGTTCATTCTGCGCCTCGTTTAGCATGCTTCCCCAGGAAACCACGCCGACAGGAACGCCGAATCCGAGAAAACTCAAAATGACCTCCGACTTGATGAAACCAACCGACAGAATCGACATCTGGACAAGGGAAATATGACTGACATTGGGAAAAATATGCACGAACATTTTCCGCCAGTCCGAAGCGCCGATTGTACTGGCAGCCAGCACATATTCCCGTTCCTTGTGTTTCATATATTCGGCACGCACCAGACGGAAAACTCCTGTCCATCCCGTCAGGCCGAGTATCAGAATGATAGTGAGTACTCCCTTGCTTTGCAGGACGGCCGCAACGGCCAGTATCAGCAAAAGATAGGGAATGGACGTGAATATGTTGTAAAACCAGTTCAGCAAATCGTCCACGCGTCCCCCGAAATAACCGGCAAACGCCCCCAGCAATGTCCCCAGTACCGTCGCGACTAGGGCGGCGATCAGCCCGACAAGAATCGATGTTTCCGATCCTTTTACCGTTTTCCTGATGATGTCATGTCCCCATTTGTCAGCGCCGAACAACAGGGTCTTCCGCCGCCCTTCATGACCTGAAACGGCTGTCGTTTCCGCTGCCCGGAGACTGCGGATGGCATCGAGCTCGTTTCCGAGCGGATCCTCGATCCCGTAATCATCCACCACGGGCACACCTCGTTCCATCGACTGCCGCAAACCGCGCAGTATATCTTTCAACGGATCGACAGGATTTTCCGGTGGCATTTCTCCGTTTTGTATAGCCGTTTCCTGAAAGCGACCCTCAACCATGTCGCCGGAGGCTTCCCCCATAAAACCCGGAGGCGCATAGTGAACGCCCACTTCTTCCGACCAGTCGGAAACGATCAGCCCGGAAGCCGACAGGACAAGCATACCGAGAAAAAGGACGACAATACCCATTGAACACATGGCAAGCCTGTCCGCTTTCAGACGTCTCCACGCCAATGTCCACAATCCCCCTGACGGCAGCTGGCGGTCTTCCATTTCCATCACCGCAAACGAACGCGCGGATCGATTTTCTGATACAACAGATCCGCCAGCAGATTGAAAAACATCGTCGCAATCGCGACATAAACTGTGATGGCCTTGATGACGGGAAAATCGCTGCGTTCAACCGCAAGAATGATTTCCCGCCCGATACCAGGTATCGAGAAAAAGCGCTCGACAAGAAAAGCGCCGATCAACAGGGAGGGCAGATTGGACATGACATAGGTAATGATCGGAATCGCTGCATTGCGCAACACATGAACCCACAATATCCTTTTTTCCGACAGGCCCTTGGCCCGGGCCGTCCGGACATAATCCTGCCCGATCTCGTCCAGCATGAATGTCCTGTACAGACGCAGATTAGGCGCGATACTGACGACCAGCAGGATCAGAACCGGCAGCGAGGCGTACCGGAACTGACTTTCAATCCAATTGTTTCCCCATCCCTGCACCGGAAACCATCCCAGCTTGTAAGCCAGCCAGTACTGGAAAACGATAATATAGACCAGTATGCTGACCGACATCCCGACCGTACAGACAATCATGATCATCTTGTCCGTCAGCGACCCTCGGACATAGGCAACCGCCAGTCCCAGCGCAATGGCCAGTCCCGTTTCCAGAACAGTCAACGGAATCAGCAAAGTCAGCGACGGTCCGAGTCTGGAAAGAATGATGCCTGAAACCGGCTCTCCGGTACTCCAGCTGTTTCCGAAATCGAAACAGACGGTCTGCTTCAGAAAGATCCAGAGCTGCACATACATTGGTTCGTCGATACCGAGCTGTCTGCGGATATTGGCGATCTGTTCGGGGTTGGAAATCTTGCCCGCCAGCACATAGGCAGGGTCGCCGCCAACCCAGTTGAAAAGAAGGAACACCAGCAACAGGACTCCCAGAAGGGTGGGAATCATCTGCCACAGACGCCGGATCAGATAGGACAACATATTATGCGACCATTTCTGTACGGAACCCGTACTGTTTCATGAACCGGACCGGAAAACGGACACGGAAAACCGCCTGTCCCTCCGGTCATTTCGAGATTTCAAGACCGCTGATATCTTCATAAAAGGCCGTACTGTCAGGTGCACGTCCCAGGAAATACCTCACCATTCTGTCTGCCGGCAACTCGCTGCCTCTTTCCAGAATCGCTTCCCTGTAAAACCGGCCGACCTGTGGATTCATCAGCTTGCCGTTGAACCGTGAAAGCATATCCAGAGCCAGAACCTTGGACCAGAGATAGCCGTAATACCCGGCGGAATAACCGCTGACCACATGGCTGAACTGCCCCGGAAACTCGGTGCCCGGATCATAGCCCTGAACCGTCTTACTTTCCATATCGACCCAGGTATCCATGACATTGCCCGGCCTGTCACTGTATATCTTCATGTCGTATTTGGCATAAAGTGCCTGACGCGAATAGAAAATACCCTGTCCGAACCTTCTCGATGCATTGAGACGTTTCAGCATGTCTCGGTCAACCTGCGGGCAGCTGTTGCCGCAATAGGTTGGCAACATGGACAGCGCTTCGTAGTCATGCGCCCATTCCTCGAACATTTGTGAGGGCGCCTCGACGAAGTCGCGTTCGACACTGGTCCCGGACTGCTCGACAAAACGGGTTCTGGACATGACACCATGCAGAACATGCCCGAATTCATGCAACATGGTCTCAAGCTCATCCAGATCAAGACCATACCGGTTGAAATTGGCGACGAGCACCGAAATCGGCAACCGGTTTTCCAGTGTGCTGGAACCCTGTACCGGGAAAGCGGCAGCATGACCGTATTTTCCCTCACGTGGATAAATATCGAGATAGATGCCGCCGATTTGTTTGTCTGTCTTTTTATCGATCACATCATAATAAAGCACATCGGAATGCCAGACAGGGACGTCCGCCTTCTTGAATTCTATTCCGTAAAGCTGGCCGGCAAGCCCCATTGCCCAGTCCATGGATGCTTTCGTCGGGAAATACTGGCGCAATACATTCTGATCAATGTTGTAGCGGACATGTTTGACTTTCTGCAGCCAGTAATTGGTATCCCATCGTCTGATTTCCGCTTCTGACAACGGGATCTGCCGGACAGCTGCCTTGAAAGCACGCAATTCATCAAGCTCGCGTTTCTCTTCGGAAACGACGATTTTCCCGACATTATCAAGAAATTTATCCACCGCCGCGGGTTTCTTGGCCATACGCCGGCGCAATGCGAAATCGGCATAACTTCGGTAACCGGACAAAACGGCCATTTCATGCCGGAGATTGACCGCTTCCTGCAAAAGCCGGAGATTGGCAGGAGTCCCGCGATTGATGAAGGCGAAACGGTAACGCTCACGCGCATTGTCGTTCTCGGCATACTGCATGAACGGAATATATTCCGGATAGGAAAAACCCAGCAGGAAATTTCCTTTCTCATCCTTCTGCAATCTGTCTATATAGTCCTTCGGCAATCCTTGCAGCTCATATGGCGTAAAGACCAGTTTCGTTTTGTTGTCCCGGATATTCCGGCTGAATTCCTGATCGATTTCCGTCAGCCTTGCCAGTATCTGCTTGACGCGTTTCTGCTTGTCGGGCATGAGTGAAACACCTGCATCTTCATAGGCGCTGACGTTATCCTGACGCAATTTCCGCTCTTCATCGTCATTGACGCGGACAATGCGCATATTCCGGTAAAGTTTCGGGTTCTGGAACAGATCCGTGATAAACCGCTGGACTTCCACGGAACAGGCATCGGCATTTTTGCGCACTTCCGCATCCGGCGAAACATGGCTCAAAAGCGCCATCGGCCCCTGCAAATCCTCCAGACCGATTTGCAGACGGTTCCAGCCTCTCAGAAAAGCCTCCGCCCCTTCTTCAGTCTCGACAGGAATCCCCTCCAGCTCGGTCACTTTCTGGTTCAGTGCAGTGATTCCCGCCTGACATTGCACGCCGATCTCCCCGGCTGCGGGCAGTGGCAAAACGGGACGCTCCTGCGACGCTGACGCGACAACCGAAAAAGTCAGCGACAGGGCACAAACGAGAGACTTCAGAACAGGTATTGATTTCTTCATAAATTCAGAATTTCTTTCCAGTCGTTCCAGACAAATGACAGACGGCCCATGCCGCACATCATTTTTTGTCATTGTCAATATCGATATACATCCACTCATTATGCATGACCGGATGCTTCTTGTAACCGATAACATAAGGTTGCAGGAGCATATTGCGATAACGTGCATATCCGATCCGGGCCGGCGCATAAACCTCCAGCACCCGCGCCATCTTACGATACAGGATGTCTCTCTGGCTACCCTCCGGCAGGCCGGCCGATTGTTCATACAACCGGTCATATAATGGTATTTTCACGCAGCCGTTATTGCTCTGGCCGGTATGCGGACCATAAAACAGCTGCATGAAATTGCTGCCATCAGGATAATCGGCAATCCAGTTGCTTGTCCGCATCATCAGCCGGCACTGTTTTTCTGCCTTGAGCAGATCGGGAAAAAGACGTTTGTCGCTTTTCATCCGGATATGCAGTTTATCAAATGTTTTCTTCCACATTTCCAGCTGTTGCTGCCCGGTTGAATCCGCACGTGCGGAAAACACGATGACAAGCGGTTTTCCATCCGGCTGGCGACGCCAACCGTCTTCCCCCGTCCGGTAACCGAACCTGTCCAGCAACGCATTGGCGGTTTCCGGCTCATACCGGATACTGCTTCTGTAAGCGGCATCGTGTCCGGCCACACCGGGTGGAACGGGATATTCAAGAGGAACCGCCTCACCGTTCCAGACCACACTGATTTCTTCCTGAACGTCATGCGCCATGGCAATCGCCCGTCTCAATGCGATTTTTTCCTTCGACAGTCCTCCGACAACGGGATTCTGCATATTGAAGTAATATTGCGTCAGTTCAGGTTCAACAATACGCGACAGACGGATTCCCTTGGCCGCCAGCTCCGGTCTCAAGCGACCGTTTTCCAGCGCCTTCGGTGCCAGTGGCCCTTCCAGACTGAACAGATCGATTTCACGATTCTGGAACGCCAGCCAGCGGGACTGGTCCTCCGGAATGACGTCAATCACGACCCGGCCGATCTGCGGCATCCGCTTTCCCTGCATTTCTGAGATGATCCGCATGTCGTCCGGATCACCGGAAGACTGGAAGTCCCAGACAAATCCCCTGTAACCCGGATTGGCATCCAGAATCATTCTCGAACCGCGCTGCCACTCCGTCAGCAGATAGGGCCCCGTCCCGACAGGATGGGCCATGATCTGCCCGTTTCCATCAGCATATTTTCCGACGACTTCTTTCGCTACCGCACTTGTCGGATAGTGCGCCAGAATATGCGTGAGATTGTAATCAGGTTTTGTAAGATGGATTCTGAACGTATACCTGTCCACCAACTCAAGGCCCTTTACCGGTTTGTCGTAATTGAATCGTCCTGTCTTGACTGCCTGCTGCGCCCGCTCGTCCAGACCGACAATTTTTCCTTCCAGCAGCCACCCCCATGTGGATCTCACGGCGGGATCCATCAGTCTCTTGAGCGAATAAATATAATCCGACGCTGTCAATTCACGCCTGACATTCCCGAAAACGGGATCGTCCGAAAAATAAATGCCCTTTTTCAGCGTAATGGTATAGGTTTTTCCGTGATCGCTGACAACAGGCATCGTTTCGGCGGTAGCCGGTATCAGTCTGACAGGCCGTGCCAGATAATCATAGGTATACAGGGTTTCATAAATCGATCGGATAACCTGCGAGGAATAAATATCGTGCGCGACGGCAGGATCGAAACCTGTCTCAGGTGCCATGAATACATAACGCAGGACCTTTCCGGAATTGGCTGCACCGGCAACCGGTATTCCGGTTCCTGCCCATACGGCTAGGAGCAAACAGACAAATCTGACAAGAAAACGCATCGGTTCACACAGGAAAAACGCGGAAAACAGACTGAAAAACTATTGATTCACCCGGTTTGCTCCGGATTTTTTATTGCAAACAGAAAAAAGGTTATTTTGTCACCAAACCATGCCACAGGCTATTTATACTTATAATAAAAGAAGGGTATAGTTGACTTGTTCATGACTTCGTCATGCAAGGGCTTTTGTAAATTTTTGCAACAAACCCGGAAAGTCCGCTATTTTCATTCTATATTTTTGCCGTCATCAATTTGCTAGGAAATCTTATGATCAAAAAGGCTCTGGTTCTAAGCGCCATATCGCTTTCTCTCATCTCAACCGCCACATTCGCCCAGAATCTGGCGGTCGTCAACGGAAAACCGATTCCGGCTTCCCATTCCGATGCACTGGTCAAGGAACTGGTCAGCCATGGCGAAAAAGATACACCCCAATTGAGACAAAGTGTCAAAAACGAGCTGATACGGAGAGAAATTCTGGTACAGGAAGCCGAAAAACAGAAAGCGGTATCTGCCGATGAAATCAACAAACAGCTCGAAATAGCTAGACGCAGCATCCTGATCAATGCATTACGCACGAATTACCTGAAGAAAAATCCGGTATCGGAAAGGGAAATCAAGGCCGAATATGACCTTTATACCAAACAGAATGCCATCCAGTATCATGCCAAACACATTCTGGTCAAAGACGAAGCAGAGGCACAAGCCATCATCGGCCAGCTGAACAAGGGCACAAATTTCGAGAAACTGGCCAAGGAAAAATCCATTGATCAGGGGTCCGCAGCCAGAGGCGGAGATTTGGGCTGGGCCATTCCTGCCAGTTACATCAAACCGTTTTCCGACGCCATGACAGCCTTGGGCAAGGGACAAGTCACCAAAGCGCCCGTCAAGACCCCGTTCGGATACCACATCATCAAACTGGTGGATACGCGCAAGCCTTCCCTGCCGTCACTGGATCAGGTCAAGCCAAAACTCAAGGCCATGCTGGAAGAGAAAAAATGGCAGGAATATGAACTGGGTCTCATGAAACATGCGAAAGTCGAATAAGACCTGATTCTCCTGACAAAAACCGGTTCTTTGTAGAACCGGTTTTTTTTTGTTCATCGATCACACTCAAGGCAGGCTCAGGGATGAATGGAGATGCTGCGGCAATTCAAGAATGGCGTTCCGGTTCGTATAGGAAAAACACTTCTCCGCCGCTTCACGATAAGGTAACCAGACCGAGTTGAGATGCTCTTTCGGCGCGAGAACAACCGGATATTTTTCCGGGACGAGCAGACCGAAAACATGTTCCGTATTTTCCGTCACACCCGGAGCAAAACGGTGACGCCAGACGGAAAATATTTCAAAAACATTTTCGGTTTTCCAGTCTTCAAGACAGGTAATGGAAACTTCATGCTTTTCCGGTCTTGCCACCTTGTCGACCACCCGGATTCCGGTTTCCTCGAAAACCTCGCGGATCGCTGTCCGGACAAGCGGTTCCGACAGAGAATTGCGGGAACCGGTTACCGATTGCCAGAAACCTGGCCGATCGGCACGCTCGATCAACAGGACATCCAGTTCTTTCGTGTAAATGACGACGAGAACCGACTGTGGAATTTTGTAGGTCACATTCAAAACGAAACAAGGGAGCCTTCCGGCTCCCTTCCTTTTCTCATGCTAGTTGAGTCGTTTCTATTTTTCTCAAACGGATATGCAATTCCTGCAGCTGTTTCTCGCTGACGGCAGAGGGCGCCCGGGTCAGCAGGCACTGAGCCCGCTGCGTTTTCGGGAAAGCGATCACATCGCGTATGGAATCCGAACGGGTCATCAGGGTCACCAGCCTGTCAAGCCCGAAGGCCAGACCGCCATGCGGAGGCGCTCCGTACTGCAACGCATCCAGCAGGAAACCGAATTTTTCCTTGGCTTCCTCCGTACTGATCTTCAGCGCCGCAAATACCTTGCTCTGGACTTCTTCCTTGTGGATACGGATCGATCCGCCCCCCAGTTCCCAACCATTCAAAACCATATCGTAGGCTTTTGCACGGCAGCGGCCCGGATCGCTTTCGAGAAAATCCTCGTGGCCGTCTTTCGGTGAAGTGAACGGATGATGACAGGCGACCCAGCGGTTTTCCGTTTCATCATATTCGAACATGGGGAAATCAACCACCCACAGCGGTTTCCATGCATCCTCAAACAACCCGTGAGCCTGTCCGAAATCCGAATAACCGATCTTGTTTCTCAAGGCGCCCAGTGCATCATTGACGATTTTCGCCTTGTCCGCACCGAAGAAGATCAGATCGCCATTCTTCGCACCGGTACGTTCCAGAATCTGCCGGATTGCCTCATCGGTCAGATTCTTGACAATGGGCGACTGCAGACCGGCAGCCCCCTTGCTGATGTCGTTGACACGAATATACGCCAGGCCTTTCGCGCCGTAAATACCGACAAACTGGGTATACGCGTCGATTTCCGACCGTGGCATTCCGGATCCCTCGGCAGAACCGCCCGGAACCAGGAGTGCCGCAACTCTTCCGCCCGGCATATTGGCCGCATTGCTGAACACCTTGAACGGGACATCCTTCATGACATCCGTCAGTTCGGTAAATTCCAGCTTGACGCGCAAATCCGGCTTGTCCGAACCGTATTTCGCCATCGCCATTTCGTGCGTCATGACCGGGAATGGATTCGGCAATTCCGTATTCATGGTCCTGGCAAAAATCTGGCGGATCATATCCTCGAAAAGATCGCGGATTTCCTGCTCGCTGACAAAAGACATCTCACAGTCGATCTGTGTGAATTCGGGCTGTCGGTCCGCTCTCAGATCCTCATCGCGGAAACATTTCGTTATCTGGTAGTAACGGTCAAATCCGGCCACCATCAGCAACTGTTTGAACAGCTGCGGCGATTGCGGCAACGCGAAGAATTCCCCCGGATTGACACGGGAGGGAACCAGATAGTCACGCGCACCTTCCGGTGTCGATTTCGTCAGCATCGGCGTTTCGATATCGATGAAACCATTTGCATCCAAGAATTTGCGGACTTCCATGGCCACCTTGTAACGCAGACGCAAATTGTTCTGCATCTGCGGACGCCGCAAATCCAGCACCCGGTGGGTCAGACGGGTCGTTTCCGAAAGATGGTCGTCATCCAGCTGGAACGGAGGCGTTACCGAAGGATTCAGTACTTCGAGCCCCTCGCAAAACACCTCGATACGGCCGGAAACAAGATTCTCATTGACCGTTCCTTCCGGACGGGAGCGGACAACGCCTGTCACCCGCAGGCAATATTCATTACGGATCGATTCGGCGATCCTGAACACATCCGGCCTGTCAGGATCGCACACGACCTGAACCAGTCCCTCTCGATCCCTCATATCGATAAATATGATCCCGCCGTGATCCCGGCGCCGGTGCACCCAGCCACATAAGGTTACAGTCTGACCGCGCAGCGCCTCGGTTGTAAGGCCACAATAATTCGTTCGCATGGACATAAATATCTATTTTTCTCAGTTAGGTTTCGTGACTTGCCGGATGTTCCCGTTCCCACATATACAATGATCCGGCCGCGTGGCCTGACCGACTGCCGGCCGCCTGCCCGCATCAGCCGCAGGTACCCGTATCCGGATTGCTCATCGGACAGCAGCTGCACGCTGACGAACCGGCTGCATCCGCATGACCGCCATGACCGTTTTTGAAATCGGTTTCAAACCAACCGGTTCCCTTCAGTTGAAAAGCGGCTGCAGTCAACTGTTTCCTGAGGCTCTCCTTGCCGCAGGAAGGGCAGACAGTCAGAGGCTTGTCGGACAGTTTTTGCAGTACATCCTTGGAAAAACCGCATTCTTCGCAATGATAGGCATAAATTGGCATTTTCAACTCCAAAATCCCGTAAACGTGAAATTATAGTTCTTTTCAGAAAGAATTACACGGGTTCCTGCTTACGCCTTCTTTGCAGGCCACCGGAACAGCAAGGAACCCGCCACCATACCGATCAGGCCCATCAAAAGCCCCATCAGCTGCGGTGGATAAACCCCTTCGGGATAAACGATTTCAAGGACAATCCAGGTCAACAACCCCATTACCATGGATGTCAGTGCTCCCCGGTTATTGGCGTGTTTCCAGAAAAACCCGAAAATGAGCGGTACGAAAGCCGCCACCAGCGTTACCTTGTAGGCATTTTCCACCATTTCGAAAATGCTTGAATCGGTATTCATGGCAAAGATAGTGACAATTCCGGCAAAAACAAGAACCACGATCCGCATCATCAGCAACGATTGCCTGTCCGACAGGTTCGGCAATATTTCCTTGACGACATTTTCGGAAAAAGTGACCGACGGCGCGAGCAAGGTCGCGCTCGCGCAGCTTTTGATCGCGGAAAGAAGCGCACCGAAAAACATGACCTGCGCAAAAACCGGCATATACGTCATGATCATGACCGGCAGGATCATCTGCGAATCCTTGTCAATATAGCTTTCGACCAGCAACGGATCGACCAGAGTCGCCGAATAACACAAAAACATCGGTATCAGTGCAAACAGCAGATAAAAAATCCCGCCGACAATCGAGGCGTTTCTTGCCACATTTTCATTTTTGGATGAAGCGACCCGCTGGAAAACATCCTGCTGCGGAATGGAACCGAACATCAGCGTCACCCATGCCCCGAAAAACCACAATATGTCTCTCAGCTCCGGCTTCGGATAAATCCTCAGTTTACCGGCTTCTGCAGCGTGCCTGATCACCACCTCGACACCCCCCACCATACCGGACACTTCCCAGCCGATATAGATGATCCCGATCACAATGATGATCATTTGCAGGAAATCGGTGATCGCGACTGACCACATTCCTCCCATCAGGGTATAAACGAGCACGCTGACCGAACCGATAATCATGCCAGTATTCATAGAGATGACTCCACCCGATACGACGTTGAATACCAGTCCCAGCGCCTTGATCTGGGCGGCGACCCATCCAAGATAGGAAACGACAATGCAAAACGAGACGATGATTTCGACTGCCCTGCCGTAACGGTTGCGATAATAATCACTGATCGTCATGAGGTTCATCCGGTACAGCCGTTTGGCGAAAAGAAGCCCTACCAGAACCAGACACATCGCGGATCCGAACGGATCGGCAATCACACCGGTAAAGCCTTCCTTGACAAATGTCGCCGGAATGCCCAGCACCGCTTCGGACCCGAACCAGGTCGCGAAAACCGTTGCTGTGACGACCGACATAGGCAGTGACCTACCGGCAATCGCAAAATCCTTCGAGTTCCTGACAGAACGCGCTGCATATATGCCGATACCGACAGAAACGATCCAGTACAGAACAACAAACCAGACAAGTGTATTCATGGAAACATATGCAAGGCGCGGCGTATTAGAAACGGTGCAGATTATACTGGCAGATATCTGTGGCTATATGAAAATAATTCCGCCGCTGTCTCTCAAAGACAAAAAGACGTGTTGTTTCCCGGAAACATATCGGGATTTCAAAAGAAATAAAGTCCGTTGAAAAAGACTTTCACGATCAGGGCACCGATTAAGACACCACTGGCAAAATACAGGAAACTGCTCAGCCGCCGATTGGTCTTTGCCTGCTCCCTGATCAGTCTGTCAAGCAATTCCGCCTTGCTGTCCGGTCGTGCGACACTTTCCAGCGCATCCCGTACGAGACGTGGCAACTGCGGGAAAATACGGCTGTAATTCGCTGCCTCAATCCGGAAGCGGTCCACCATTCCTCTCCATCCCACTTGCCT
The DNA here is from genome assembly GCA_964602435.1 of uncultured Oxalobacter sp. Classification (GTDB taxonomy): domain Bacteria; phylum Pseudomonadota; class Gammaproteobacteria; order Burkholderiales; family Burkholderiaceae_D; genus Oxalobacter. The sequence continues at coordinate 16,928 of CAZRQR010000010.1, read as the reverse complement.
TCCCATCCAGTCTTCCAGGAAAGGTTTGGCCGTTTTCCACAAATCGAGATCCGGATCAAGCTGCCGGCCGAGTCCTTCGATATTCAACATGGTTTTCTGCAGTAACACCAGCTGCGGCTGGATTTCGATATTGAAACGTCTGGATGTCTGGAACAGACGCATCAGAACCAGCCCGAACGAAAAATCCTTGAGCGGGCGGTCAAACATTGGTTCACAACATGTTCTGACCGCTGCCTCCAGCTCCACCACACTGGTCTCTGGCGGTGCCCAGCCGGATTCAATATTGGCTTCTGCCACCATCCGGTAATCCCTGCGGAAAAAAGCGACGAAATTCTTTGAAAGATATTCCTTGTCAAAATCGTCCAACATGCCGACTATCCCCAGATCCAGAGCGATATAACGGCCAAAGGTCGCCGGTTCCACAGAAATCAGGATGTTTCCGGGGTGCATATCGGCATGGAAGAAGGCATCGCGGAATACCTGTGTCAGGAAGATTTCCACCCCGTCACTGGCCAGCTTTTTCAGATCCAGCCCGGCCTCAATCATTTTTTCAGTCTGGGAAATCGGAATCCCCGTCATCTTTTCCATGACAATGACATTGGTGGAACAGTAATCCCAGAAAATTTCAGGAACGATCAGTTTGTCGGAATCCGCAAAATTCCGGCGCAACTGGCTGTAATTGGCCGCCTCACGCATCAGGTCAAGTTCATCGTGAAGCGATTTGTCGAATTCATGCACGACTTCCGTCAGACGCAAGCGTTTTCCGTCACGCCAGAATTTCTCCCCAAGAGAAGCAAAAACATACATCAACTCGATATCCCGCCCGATCCGCTTCTGCATTTCAGGCCGCAGCACCTTGACGGCGACTTCACGCCCGTCATGAAGCGTCGCGAAATGGACCTGTGCCACCGAAGCGGAAGCCACCGGAATACGGTCAAATGAAGCGAACAGCTCCTCGGGAGGTGCTCCCAGATATTTGGTGATCTGCTCAACCGCCAGCTCCGGCTCGAAAGGAGTCACCCGATCCTGCAATTTCGAGAGTTCATCGGCTATCTCCGTCGGCAACAGATCGCGACGGGTCGACAGCATCTGGCCGAACTTGATGAAAATGGGACCCAGTTCTTCCAGTGCTTTTCTCAGTCTCGCGGCCGGAGGTACCGACAGGCTTCGCCAGAAAAACAGACGGCGGTAAAACGCGACGACACGTCCATTGGGCAAATACGACACGACCATGTCATCCAGACCGTACCGGAAGAGAATGTAAAAAATAACGATCAGCCGCCAGACCTTTCGCATTATTCCGCTCCCATCAACATAATGTACCCATCCACGCGTTTTCCCGTTCCGGAATACGATATGTCATTTTTAAATATCCGGCTATATACACACCGGCAAAAACCCGCCGCCCGCCACAGCGAACACATACGAAAAACAAAACCGTCCGCAATCCGGCGCGGACGGTTTGCATGATGGCACGGATTCACCATCAGGACAGCTGCTGGATACCTGCCAGAACCCAACCAGTCTTTTTGGAAACCGGTCGCGTGAAATTCCATACTTCTTCAAACGGTTCCGGTTCCGCACCCTCCGCTTCGCGGATTTTGCCGCTGAATTTCACACTGGCCATATATTCATCTTTGAATGTTTCAATTCCAAGAAGCTCAGCATCCAGAGACACGACATCGGTCACATTCGGCGCCATTCCCCTTTCCTGCAACTGCAACCTGATTTCCGCGAACATTTCCGGTGTCGTAAACTCGTGAATGTCATTGATATCCGCCTTGTCCCACGCGGCCTGCATCCGGACAAAATAGGATTTCGCCGCTCTCAGAAACGCCGGCGCATCAAAATCGGCAGGTATACCCCATGTATCTCCCTGCGAACCGGCTCTCGCACTTGAACTATCCTGGAACTGATTCGGCAGGCCGGAACCGATTTCAGGCGTGGCAGAATGATGGTAGCCCGTATCCTGATAGCTGCCTGCAGCATAGGCATTCGCGTTTTGTTCACGCTGTCTTCCGGAAAAACGCCGCAAAAGGAAACGGACGACATAAACGATAATGACCAGCATCAGAATGGTACTGATCATGCCCGCCATATCCCCCCCGATACCGAAGTGGCTCAACAGGGCGCCCAGTCCAAGTCCCAGCAGCGCCCCGCCAAGTATGCCTCCCCAACGGCTTGCCGGTCTTGCTGCATTGGCCGCCTGTGACTGGCTGGCGGCGCGCTGTGCCTGTTGCGCCTGCTGACCGGGCTGAGCCATGTTTCTCTGCATGGGCGCTATACGTCCAATATTGGAAGACTGTCGCCCAAATGACCCGCCTCCCAGTCTTCTTGCCTGCGCGTCCGTCATAACCATCGACGCCAGACCTGCCACCAAAACGAATGCAAGCAGAATTTTTTTCATAAATCTCCTATTTTATAACTTCATACCGGTATGAAGAGCGACCACTCCCGCAGTCAGATTGAAAAATCTGGCGCACACGAATCCGGCATCTTCCAGCATTTTCTGCAAGGTTGCCTGATCCGGATGAACCCGTATGGATTCCGCCAGATAACGATAACTGTCCGCACTTTTCGCCACATGCTTTCCCAACCATGGCAACACGGAAAACGAATACATATCATACAGGTTCTGCAAGGGTTTCCAAACTTTTGAAAACTCGAGAACCAGCAATTTCCCCCCCTGTTTCAGAACACGGTTCATTTCCGACAAGGCATTTTCCTTGTGCGTCATGTTCCGCAGGCCAAACGATACGACAACCCGATCGAAATAATTGTCCGGAAACGGGAGCTTTTCGGCATCACAAACCATCGCCGGCACAATGATCCCCTCATTCAACAGTCTGTCACGGCCATATTGCAGCATGGTTTCATTGATATCCGTCAGCCAGACTTCACCGTTCTTGCCGACCTGCCTTGCAAAAGACGATGTCAGATCCCCCGTTCCACCGGCAACGTCGAGTACCTTGAAGCCTTCCCTGACACCTGCCTGCGATACGGTGAACGCCTTCCACAGACGATGAAGACCGCATGACATCAGATCGTTCATCAAATCGTAATTTTTCGCGACATGATTGAAAACCTGGGCGACTTTTTCTGTTTTTTCGCGTTCATCGACTTTCTGGAAGCCGAAATGAGTCAATTTGGACATAGAAACTATCACTGCCGTGAAAGGCCGTATTGTTCATTCAGTTTGTCAGACAGCATTTTCCGCAATACCGGAATTTTTTCCGATCTGGAAAGCATATCATTTTCATCCGGTTTCCGTTTCGAGACAGACCAGATAGAATCGGGAAAATGTCTGTCACCGACATACCGCGGAATGACATGCCAGTGAATATGAGGCACCATATTGCCCAAGGAAGCCAGATTGATCTTGTCAGGGCGCATGATTTTCCGGATACATTTTTCCACCAGCCATACCACATTCATCAATTCGGCACGATCCGTTCCGGAAAGATCCGTCATTTCCGCAATATGGCTGTTCCATACAACCCTGCAAAAACCGGGATAATCCGGATCGTTCACCAGCAATACCCGCCATTTTTCACTGACATGGACAGGCATCTCATGCTCCGCAGCACAAAATACACAGTTATTTGCCATCATTTATCCAAGAAATCGCGCCAGTTCACGCCATGAACTGCCAGGAATGTACAAAAGCAGCCAAGTCATCATGACATAACGCATCAGCTTGCCGACAGCCATATAAACCGCACACGACCAAAACGGCAATTTCAGCCATCCCGCCAATGTACACAACGGATCACCGATTCCAGGCAGCCAGCTCAAAAGCATCGTCCGTGCTCCATGCCTTTCCAGCCAGCCGAACCACAACGCTTTCCGTTCCCTCGCAAAAGCCTCTTTCGCTCCGAATCCGATCCAGTAATTCAGGATACCGCCCAAGGTATTGCCTGCTGTCGCAACCATCATAACCGGCCAGAACAGCGACCTGTCAGCAGAGACAACCGCGAAAACCGCCGGTTCCGATCCAAGCGGCAACAGGGTTGCCGATATGAAACTGACCACAAACACCGAAGTCAGTCCCACTTCAGGAATGGCAAGATACCCCAGCAACCAGTGAACAGCCGACTCGATCATTTCAAAAGACGTTTGATATTCCCCTTGCAACCACAACAGCCGGACTCAGTAAGAATATCCGTTGAAGGAAACAATTATGCGAAAAAGACCAAGCATACCAGACGGGGATTATAATGTTGCGAAAAATTACAGACGTTGTCCAGCATCATTATGACCGATTACCTGAAAAAAATTCTTACCGCACGTGTTTACGATGTCGCGACCGAATCACCGCTTGAACCGGCTCCGAACCTCTCGAAACGGACCGGAAACCGCATTCTCCTGAAACGTGAAGACATGCAAAGCGTCTTCAGTTTCAAACTCCGTGGCGCCTACAACAAAATGGCCAATCTTTCCGCCGGCCAGCTGGAAAAGGGAGTCATTTGCGCCTCGGCAGGCAACCATGCGCAAGGTGTCGCCCTGTCCGCCAGACGCATTGGCTGCAAGGCTGTGATTGCCATGCCGACCACAACTCCTCCCGTCAAGATCGAAGCGGTCAAGACACATGGCGGAAACAATGTCGAAGTCGTCCTTTTCGGCGATTCTTTTTCCGACACCTGCGACCATGCCACGATGCTTGAAAAAGAACGTCATCTGACTTTCATTCATCCATTCGACGATCCGGATGTCATCGCGGGACAAGGAACGATCGGCATGGAAATCCTCCGCCAGCACTCCGGGCCGATCCATGCCATTTTTGTACCGGTCGGAGGCGGCGGCCTGATCGCCGGCATTGCTGCATATGTCAAGAAAATCCGTCCGGAAATCCGGATTGTCGGCGTCGAAACGGTTGACTCCTGTGCCATGAAACAAAGTCTCGATGCGGGCAGGCGAATCAATTTGCCGGATGTCGGACTGTTCTCTGACGGAACCGCCGTCAAACTGGTCGGCGAAGAGACATTCAGGCTTTCCCGCGAATACGTGGATGAAATCGTTCTCGTGGATACAGACGATGTCTGCGCCGCTATCAAGGATGTGTTTCTGGACACCCGAAGCATTCCGGAACCGGCCGGCGCACTGGCCGTTGCCGGTATCAAAACCTATATCGAACAGCACGAGGAAGCGGGCAAACCACTGGAAAACCAGACGATGGTCGCCGTTATATCTGGCGCCAACATGAATTTCGACCGGTTACGTTTCGTTGCCGAGCGCGCTGATGTCGGCGAGAACCGCGAAGCTGTCCTGGCCGTCACGATTCCGGAAGAACGCGGCAGTTTCCGCCGGTTCTGCGAGCTGATAGGTTCGCATCACGTAACCGAGTTCAATTACCGTATCAGTGACAACAAGGTCGCTCATGTTTTCGTCGGCATCGAGGTCAAAAACCGCAAGAAAAAAAACGACATTATCGAGGCACTCAAGAACAACCATTACAAGATCATTGACCTGAGCGACGATGAGCTTGGCAAACTGCACATCCGCTATATGGTCGGCGGGAAAAGCCCGTTCGCTGAAAACGAATTGCTTTACCGTTTCGAATTTCCGGAACGGCCCGGTGCCCTGATGCGATTTCTCTCATCCATGGCTCCCGAATGGAACATCAGCCTTTTCCATTACCGGAATCATGGTGCCGACTATGGGCGGGTACTGGTCGGGCTGCAGGTGCCGCAACACGATATGAAAGCATTTGACCGGTTTCTTTCGACTATCGGTTATCCTCACTGGAATGAAAGCGACAATCCGGTTTACAAGCTGTTTCTCTAACCTTGGACAACATTGGACAATTTGTTATGACACCAGCCGACAGCATAAAAGATTCTCCTCTTGGCAAAACGACGGAATACCCTGTGCAGTACGATCCGTCCCTGTTGTATCCGATCGAACGCAAACCCATGAGAGAAAAACTGGGCGTCACCGGTTCCCTGCCTTTTTTCGGACTTGATTTCTGGAACGCCTATGAACTCTCCTGGCTCAATCTGCGCGGGAAACCCCAGATAGCGATCATGAATTTCAATGTTTCGGCCGATTCGCCAAATATCGTCGAATCGAAATCGCTGAAACTCTATCTCAATTCCTTCTCCCAGACACGCATGGACGAAACCGCCGACCTGACTCAGGTTTTGCGCAACGATCTGGGCGACGCATTCGGTTCGCCGGTCCAGGTCTCACTGAGACAACCGTCGGACTTTCCGTCCATAAAGGGTCAGGAACTGGACGGCCTGCTGCTGGATCGTCTCGATATCGCTGCCGACGAATATTCACCGAACCCCGCTTTTCTGACAAGCAACCAGGAAGAATATCCCGTCGAAGAGACCCTGGTATCAAACCTGCTGAAAACGAACTGTCCGGTAACGGGACAACCTGATTGGGCCAGTCTTCAAATCCATTATGTCGGGCCGCAAATCGATCAGGAAGGACTGCTCAAATATATCATCAGCCTGAGGTCTTCCAGTGAGTTCCATGAACAATGCGTGGAGCGGATTTTTCTGGACATTCTGAAATCGTGCAAGCCTCAAAGTCTTACTGTATATGCCCGCTATACACGCCGTGGCGGTATCGACATCAATCCGTGGCGCAGCAATTTCACTTCAGGCAAGCGCCCACAACTGGCACGAACCGCACGCCAATAAACATTGATCATGATTATCGTGGTGCATTGTGAATCGACATGACAAGTATATCCTGCAACGATTTATAATGCACCCATCTCAACACCGGATAGTTTTATCATGTCCACAAATCTTTCCAGAATCCTGCTACCTGAAAATGTCGTGCTTGATCTTGAGGCTTCAAGCAAGGAACAGATATTCGAGCAGGCCGGACTTATTTTCGAAAACAATTGCGGTACTTCCTGTTCTCTCGTGACGGATAATCTTTCCGCACGTGAAAGCATGGGATCCACCGGACTCGGTTACGGTGTCGCCGTTCCGCACGGACGGATCGAAGGTCTGAACAAACCTTATGCAGCTTTTGTCAGACTGGCAACGCCCGTTCCTTTCGAATCACCGGACGGCAAACCGGTCAGTTTGCTGTTTTTTCTCCTGATACCGCAAAACGTCACCCAGCAACATCTCGAAATCCTCTCGGAAATCGCCGCCATGTTCTCGGACAGCCAGTGCCGTGAGGTTCTTGCTCATGAAACGGACAGCAAACGGATTTACAGGATCATCACGACCTGGAAACCCGGCCAACCATTTCCATCCTGAACCTGTCACTTCCCATTTCCAGCGATTGATCATGTCGACCACCAAAACTCTCACCATACAGCGGTTATACGCCAGCAACAGGGACATTCTGAAACTTACATGGTTCGCGGGGCTGGACGGTGGTCATCGACAGGTCTCGAGCGGCAGCGGTTCCGCTGCCGACCAGGTCGGTCACCTGAATCTGATCCACCCCATGCGTATCCAGGTATTCGGCAGACAGGAAATAGACTATTACGAAAGGCTGTCACCCGAATCACGTGCCTACCTAGTACATGAAATTGCCGACTGCAATCCACCTGCCCTGATCATTGCCAGAAGCCTCGATGTGCCACCGGATATTCATGCCATTTGCAATGAAAACAATATTCCCTTGTTCACAACACCACTGACCGCTGCCGAGGTGATTGACTATCTGCGTGTTTATCTGTCGAAACAGCTTGCCACACGGGTCATCATGCACGGCGTCTTCATGGACGTTCTGGGCGTAGGCGTATTGATTACCGGTGACTCCGGACTGGGAAAAAGCGAACTCGGTCTTGAACTGATTACACGCAATCACGGACTGGTCGCAGACGATGCCGTCGAGTTTTCCCGCATTGCACCCAATGTCGTGGAAGGACGTGCTCCCAAGCTCCTTCAAAATCTGCTGGAAGTGCGTGGATTGGGGCTGCTTGATATCCGCGCCATTTTCGGCGAAACTGCCGTTCGCAGGAAAATGCAGCTCAAGCTGATCGTCCATCTTACACGCAGCCGCTCAGGAAACGACAATATTGAGCGCCTGCCGATCCATTCGCCGACCCAGGAAATTCTGGGACTGCCGATCCGCAAAACCGTCATTCCCGTGGCTGCAGGAAGAAACATAGCGGTTCTGCTGGAAGCGGCAGTCAGAAATACCATCATGCAGTTGCGCGGATTCGACACCATGGAAGAGTTTATGGAAAGACAACGTAAAGCCATGACCAGTGACGAATGACGATCGGCTTTTTCCAGTCCAAATGAGTCACACTTTTGTCACTAGGGTATGATAATCTGTTCCGGTGTCACTTTTTTCATTTATTTCGCGTGCAGATCATACTTATTACCGGTATTTCCGGATCAGGAAAATCAGTCGCGTTGAACGCGCTGGAAGATACAGGTTATTTTTGTGTCGATAACCTGCCGCCGGCATTGCTTACGAAACTGGTGGAAACGCGTCTTGAGGAAAATTCGGACAAGCTCGCCGTGGCTGTCGATTCAAGAAGCGCCGGATCGCTGGACGAACTACCCAAAAGTATCCAGATCCTGAAAGACCGTGGACACGAAGTCCGCGTTCTGTTTCTGACATCGGATACCCACTCCCTGATCACCCGTTTTTCGGAAACACGACGAAGCCACCCCCTGTCGCACCGTCATCCGAGACACGCGTCACCATCCGACAACCGTACGCTGATTGAGGCGATCAGGGAAGAACGGGAACTGATGGCTGATATCCAGATGATCGGTCACGTGATCGATACCTCCAATTCCAGCGCCAATGAACTGCGCAACCGCATCAAGGAACTGGTCGAAATCGAACAGTCGCCACTGACCCTGCTTTTCGAGTCTTTCGGCTTCAAATTCGGTGTACCGCTGGATGCCGACATCATCTTCGATGTCCGCTGTCTTCCGAATCCCTACTACGACACCCATCTGAGGCCATTAACAGGAAAAGATGCCGCCATTCGCGATTTCATGGAAACGCAGCCGGAAGCGGAAGAATTACTTGCCGACATCAGACAATTCATTGAAAAATGGCTGCCTTCTTTCCGCAAGGACAACCGCAGTTACCTGACTGTCGCCCTCGGCTGCACCGGAGGGCAACATCGTTCTGTTTACATGGTTGAGCGACTTGCCGATCATTTCCGCCCATCCGAACAGGTCATCACCCGCCATCGTGAATTGAAATCCGGCTGACTATTCCGTCAATTCCAGGCTTTTCTGTTTCAGGAAAGTACCCAGCAATTTGCGAACCGGTGCAGGTACCGGCGCCGCCTCCAGTTTCCCGATGTCGTACCATAAACATGCATTGTTTGCCGCCATCACATTCCGACTGGACAACTCAACGACACATGGCCTGATGACCAGACGAAAATGAGTGAAAGCATGAACGAACGGTTCCAGATATTCCATGGAAACAACTTCACCGAACGAAGAGGCTATATCCCCAAGATCATCCGGCATAACCGCACCGCCCGGGGATTTGCCATCAGCGAGCCATTCCCGCTCCGGCAACGAATACAATCCCCCCCATATTCCTGATTCAGGCCTTTTTTCAAGCAGCACCTGCCCATTGAATTGCAGAACCAGCATAATCACCTGCCTGACCGGCACGTTTTTTCTGGCTCTTTTGACGGGCAATTCATCAATCCGGTTCTCGGCCAACGCCACGCAATTTCCGGCAAACGGACATCGCATGCAATCAGGCCTGTTCCTGACACAAATGGTAGCGCCGAGATCCATCAAACCCTGTGTATATGCTTCCAGATTCGTATCAGGCAACAATTCATACGCCAACTTCCACAATCTGTTCTTTCCCTCTTTTTCCGTTACCGAATCCGATATACCGAAAATACGCGAGAAAACCCGGACCACATTGCCGTCCAAAATCGCAGCCCTTGTACCGTAGGAAAAAACAGCGATTGCCGCCGCAGTCGATTTCCCGATCCCGGGCAATTTTTCCAGTACCGCCGGATCGGAAGGAAACGCGCCGCCATATTCACGGACTACCATTCGTGCGCATTTATGGAGATTCCGTGCCCTGGAGTAATAGCCGAGACCGCTCCAGTATTTCATGACCTCATCAAGCGGGGCCGCTGCCAGACTGAAAACATCAGGAAACGATTCCAGAAAACGCAGATAATACGGAATGACTGTTGCGACCTGAGTTTGTTGCAGCATGATCTCCGACAGCCAGATCCTGTATGTATCCCGTGTATTTTGCCAGGGAAGAGAATGGCGGCCATGCCGTTTCTGCCATGCGACAAGCACGGCGGCAAAAGAGGTTTCAAGACAATTCAACCGTTTCACTGATCATTCCATTCAAAAACCGGTACACCCATCCGGAAAAACACAATTGAAGCAGCGTCCTTACACAATGTGACAATCCATACCGTTCCCTGATATAGAATGCCCCGAACGACCATTCGCGACTCCGCATTTTCGGGACATTCTCACTTTTACCTGGTGCGCCGTAAAGCCTCTATCTTCAGGACGAGGATATAAGGCGCTGTTGTAAGGTGTGTTAAACTCTTCTATAATAAACAAAACCAAGGGCGTGGCACGCCCGGCTGGCCTGTGAAGTGAGTGGCATTGGCCGCCAGCAGCAGGAACCCACCGAAAAGATCAGGGTACTTGTGCTCTGACTCCGTAGGAATCTTCCACCTTCTGGCGTGGGAGGATGTCAACATGCAAATAATATGAAAAAGATTTTTCATCCGTACAAAACCGGCATGATTGCCATCCTCTTTTTTTCCATCATGCTGTCAGGCTGCTCAAGTCTTCAGTCCGTGGAAAAACTGGCGTTCTTTTCGGGAAATACCCGGAGAAGCTGTGTTGAAAAAACCGAAGTCAAAGGCCGTTTTTCCATTCGTTACAAGGCTGATGGCAAGGAAGAATCCCTGCACGGCGGTTTCGACTGGAAACAGACACCGGATTATACCGTCATTACGCTTCTCTCACCGCTTGGACAGTCGATGGCAAAAATCGAGGTCACCCCGCAACTGACCACGTTCATCGCTCCCGGCAAGGCCCCCCGAAGCGCCTCCAATGCAGAAGAACTGATCAGCTCGGAACTGGGATGGGCGCTTCCTGTAACCAGCCTGAAAGACTGGCTGCAAGGATGTGCCACCGACATACAGGGAAAATACTTTATTGCCACCCCTGAATCAAGACAGGTCATCACAAACGACGGCTGGCAAATCGACTACATGACATGGATTGATGGCCCGACCATGTCGCTACCCAAACGCATCAACCTGACAAAAGGCGGCAGTGATTCCAGAGATGTCGACATCGTACTCAAACTGGTTATTGACGAATGGCATTTCTGAACAGAACAACACCCGTTTCGTTGCGAAACTGTCCGGCACCTGCCAAACTGAATCTTTTTCTTCACATAACCGGGCGGCGTCCGGATGGCTATCATCTTCTTGAAACCGTTTTTCAACTGACCGACTTCTGCGATTACCTGCATTTCACATGCCGCAACGACGGCCGGATAAAACGAACTACACCGGTCGGCCAGCTCAGCGAAAAGGACGACCTGACCGTTCGTGCAGCGGAACTGCTTCGGGAACACGTACTCGGAAAGAAGCGGAAACATGTTCCCGGCATCGATATCGAAATAGAAAAGAATATTCCAATGGGAAGCGGTCTGGGAGGTGGCTCGTCCGATGCCGCGACCACATTAATGGTACTTAACCGTCTATGGAATTGCCGGCTCGATACGGAAGAACTGATTGCAATAGGTATCCGGCTTGGAGCCGATGTTCCTTTTTTTCTTCTGGGACACAATGCATTCGCCAGAGGAATAGGCGAAAAGCTGACCCCGATAAAGACTCCTGACGGATGGTTTGTTGTGATAAAACCACCTGTTTCCGTCCCTACCGCACTGGTCTTCCGTTCAAACGAATTGACAAGAAACACGGAACCCATCAAAATAACGGACTTTCCCGGATTTTATGAAAAACTGGATCATTTCGGAAGAAATGATCTGCAGGACGTTGCGACAAGGCTTTTTCCTGAAATCGGCCATGCCATCCACGATCTGAACCGGTTCGGAAACGCGAAAATGACCGGATCCGGAGCTTGTGTTTTCTCGTACTTCGCCAGTAAAACAGAAGCGGAAGAAGCGGCAGCACGGCTTTCAGGCAAATGGGAAACCAGGGTCGTCAGGGGAATACAGGATCATCCACTGAAGTATCTTCTTGATAACCAAAGTGAATGATATGGTTTTTTCCGGTGCTCGGTTATAATACCGGCACAAAAGGCAGCAGGGGAATCGCCAAGTTGGTTAAGGCACAGGATTTTGATTCCTGCATGCGAAGGTTCGAATCCTTCTTCCCCTGCCATCCACTCCGCAGCGCCCGCCGCCAGGCGTGCTTACAATGAAATATTGTCGGCAAGTGACACAACGGGATTCATTAGACGTTATGTGACTTTTAACCCAGTAACAAGATCGTCGCAGGAAATTCATGTCCGACAACAATTTGATGATTTTCACCGGCAATGCCAATCCGGCATTGGCCGCCAAGGTAGCCAGCAAACTCGGTATACCCCTCGGCAAAGCTTTCGTCTCCAAATTCTCCGACGGCGAAACCACTGTCGAAATCAATGAAAATGTCCGGGGCAAGGATGTATTCGTCATTCAGTCCACCTGTGCGCCCACCAATGACAATCTGATGGAAATCATCCTGATGGTCGATGCCCTGAAACGTGCTTCCGCAGAACGCATTACCGCCTGCATCCCCTATTTCGGGTACGCCCGTCAGGACCGTCGCCCACGCTCAACACGAGTCGCCATTTCCGCCCGTGTCATCGCCAATATCCTCGAGGGTATCGGGGTCGACCGTGTCCTGATTATGGATGTCCATGCCGACCAGATCCAGGGATTTTTCGATATCCCTGTCGACAATATTTACGCTTCTCCCATCCTTCTGAAGGACCTTCAGAAGAAAAACTACAAGGATCTTCTTGTCGTCTCTCCCGATATCGGCGGCGTCGTCCGCGCAAGGGCTCTGGCAAAATGCCTCGAATGCGATCTGTCGATTATCGACAAGCGCCGTCCACGACCGAACGAATCGGAGGTCATGAACATTATCGGCAATGTGGAAGGCAGAAACTGTGTGATCATGGATGACATGGTCGATACGGCCGGTACATTGACGCAAGCGGCCGAGGCGCTGAAGGAAAGGGGAGCCAAGATGGTCGTCGCCTATTGCACGCACCCTGTCCTTTCCGGTCCGGCCGTCAAGCGGATTACCGCTTCATCGCTGGACGAGCTGGTCGTGACCGACACCATTCCATTGTCCGACACGGCTCGCCAGTGTTCCAAAATCCGTCAGCTCTCCTGTGCGGAATTGCTCGCCGAAACACTCAAGCGGATCAGTACTGGCAAATCCGTCATGTCGCTGTTCAATGAAGCGGATCTTATCATCTGACCGAACCACATAACAATTTAACGGGAGCCTCTGGTCGCGGAGGCTTTTTTCAACAAAAGGTCACTGACCTTGTTTTTTACTGGAGCATTTAAATGAAAGTCGTAGCATACACAAGAGCAGAGATAGGGACCGGAGCGAGCCGCCGCCTGCGTGCTGCTGGTATGGCACCCGGAATCGTTTACGGTGGCAACAGCGAACCTGTCAACATCAAACTGGATCACAACGCCCTTTTCTATGCCCTGAAAAGGGAAGCATTCCATTCTTCCATTCTCGATCTGGAAATTGACGGCAAGGAAGAAAAGGTTCTGTTGCGTGACTTTCAGGTTCATGCCTACAAACCGATCGTTCTGCATGTAGATTTCCAGCGTGTTGACACCAATCAGAAAATCACGGTCAGGGTTCCGCTTCACTTCATCAACGAAGAAACCTCTCCTGCTGCCAAGACAGGTGTCGTACATCACGCCACAACCGAGCTGGAAATTTCCTGCCTGCCGGCCGACCTGCCTTCTTTCATCGAAGTCGATCTGGCCAATCTGGATGTCGGACAGGCAATCCATCTTGCCGATCTGAAACTTCCGGAAGGGGTATCGGCAACTTCCCATGACGAATCCCAGCCGATCGTCACAGCTACTGTCGCCAATGTCGCCGAACCGGCCGAAGAAGAAGCATCCAGAGAAGCCGCTCCTGCAGCCGATACGGAAACCAAAGAGTAATTTTTACAATAAAAAAGAGCCTGCCGTTGCTGGCAGGCTCTTTTTTATCGAATTGCCATAGCAAGCTCCCGTATTTTTCGGTTATAATAACGGTCTGAATTTCAGCAGGGGAATCGCCAAGCTGGTTAAGGCACCGGATTCTGATTCCGGCATTCGAGGGTTCGAATCCTTCTTCCCCTGCCATCCACTCCGCAGCGCCCGCCGCCAGGCGTGCTTACAATGAAATATTGTCGGCAAGTGACACAACGGGATTCATTAGACGTTATGTGACTTTTAACCCAGTAACAAGATCGTCGCAGGAAATTCATGTCCGACAACAATTTGATGATTTTCACCGGCAATGCCAATCCGGCATTGGCCGCCAAGGTAGCCAGCAAACTCGGTATACCCCTCGGCAAAGCTTTCGTCTCCAAATTCTCCGACGGCGAAACCACTGTCGAAATCAATGAAAATGTCCGGGGCAAGGATGTATTCGTCATTCAGTCCACCTGTGCGCCCACCAATGACAATCTGATGGAAATCATCCTGATGGTCGATGCCCTGAAACGTGCTTCCGCAGAACGCATTACCGCCTGCATCCCCTATTTCGGGTACGCCCGTCAGGACCGTCGCCCACGCTCAACACGAGTCGCCATTTCCGCCCGTGTCATCGCCAATATCCTCGAGGGTATCGGGGTCGACCGTGTCCTGATTATGGATGTCCATGCCGACCAGATCCAGGGATTTTTCGATATCCCTGTCGACAATATTTACGCTTCTCCCATCCTTCTGAAGGACCTTCAGAAGAAAAACTACAAGGATCTTCTTGTCGTCTCTCCCGATATCGGCGGCGTCGTCCGCGCAAGGGCTCTGGCAAAATGCCTCGAATGCGATCTGTCGATTATCGACAAGCGCCGTCCACGACCGAACGAATCGGAGGTCATGAACATTATCGGCAATGTGGAAGGCAGAAACTGTGTGATCATGGATGACATGGTCGATACGGCCGGTACATTGACGCAAGCGGCCGAGGCGCTGAAGGAAAGGGGAGCCAAGATGGTCGTCGCCTATTGCACGCACCCTGTCCTTTCCGGTCCGGCCGTCAAGCGGATTACCGCTTCATCGCTGGACGAGCTGGTCGTGACCGACACCATTCCATTGTCCGACACGGCTCGCCAGTGTTCCAAAATCCGTCAGCTCTCCTGTGCGGAATTGCTCGCCGAAACACTCAAGCGGATCAGTACTGGCAAATCCGTCATGTCGCTGTTCAATGAAATGTACAACTGATTCCGACATCCCGATGAAAAAAAACCGCCATCTGTCGGTTTTTTTTTCATTCATTGACAGATCATTTGGCAACCGTATGCAATTCCTTCATGGCCCGGTCAAATTGTCCGTTGCACATTCCGGGAATGATCTGCATCGCACGCCCGATGGCACCATCTATCAGTTCCTGCTCTTCACGCCGGGGACGCTGAAGCACATAATCGATAACCGGCGACTTCAGATTCTGTGTACGCGGATGGCCGATACCGAGACGCAATCGCCAGAAGTCCTGCGTTCCCAATGCCGAAGCAATATCTCTCAGACCGTTATGTCCGCCCGTCGAACCTGACCGCTTCAGTTTGACCATACCTGGAGCGATATCCAGTTCATCATGAACGACCAGAATTTCTTCCGGCACTATTTTGAAAAAACGGGCTATTGCACCAACTGCCAGACCGGAACGGTTCATGAAAGTTTGCGGTTTCATCAGCCAGATGTCGTTTCCATCAATTCTGGTTCTCGCCACCAGTGCTGAAAACTTGGCCTCCTTCTGCCACCGCGCATCGGAACTTTCAAGATTGTCGACGAACCAGAAACCGGCATTGTGACGCGTCTGCTCATATTCAGGTCCCGGATTCCCAAGCCCAACAATTAATCGAATACTCATGATCATTCATCAAAACACATATCCGGAGAATGCCTCTCCCTCAATATCAACTTCTTCTCTGCTGTACAAGAATCCAAGGATTAACGACAACTGCCCACAGCAACGCCTCGGAATCGGACCATATCCGCGCCTGTTCATCGGTTACTTTCCCTATTTCCTTCTTTTCCAGCATGGCCGAAATGGCCGTTACATCATCGGAAGCCATCAATTGTGCAACCCGGATCATGTCGAGATGATCCACAACCGAAATTATCCTGCCGCCTGCGAAAAAACGCTCAAGTTCTTTCCACGATATCTGGGCCGTTTCCAGATTGATTTTTGCATAAAGCAATTTCTCTTGTTCTGTAGACATAAATGATTGCGGATTTTAATTAATAATGAGGTGGCTTTTCATTGAGAGGATCGTCATTCTCAAGTTCAACAATACGTGCGGCCATTTCCTTTAGTATCGCCTCGAAACTATCGATTTTTAACTGTTGCTGATAAACCGTCTTGTTCAGTTCATCAATCATGTCTTCCTGACGTGCGATACGGATTTCAAGATCAACAAAACGTTCTTCCATTTTTATCCGGATAATAATAAATGCAAGGATAATCATCCAAGTCATCATCCTCAATCATATCCAATATATCGTTAATTTCACTCATAATCAAATTCTCACTATTTTAATTCTGTATAGTCTGGCATTTTAGCGGTTTCCGGAAGTTTAGAATCATTATATTGAACGTTATAAAGTTTAATAAGTTTATCCCCGTGAGTTTCTTTAGAATTCTGTTTAACAGGACTTTCAAGATACTTTACTGACAAAACGCGTACTAGTACCATCTGGTTCATTGACGGTGAAATTACCTGTTATAGCCATTTCACAATAATTTTCAAATCACCATACGTGCTCATGAT
>CAZRQR010000009.1:0-31529 GCA_964602435.1 uncultured Oxalobacter sp. | reverse complement strand
ATCCCATATACCGGAAAACGAAAACATATGATAGAATCCCAGATATGCAACAGAAAGCGTATTTCTGTCATCCGCAAACGATGAACATTCCTGTCAGGCCATTCCACTGACGCAACATTAAAATAATCTGCTATGCAAAATCTGTTTCCACCGGATTTTCGTTGGCAGCCGAAATTCTTATGGCTGTATTTGATTTCCATCCTGACGGTCTCCATGGTACGGTGAGTCGCCATGAATACGACTATTTTCATTTTCTGGTCAATCTGACGGACACTGTCATTGCCAGCAACGATATTCTTTCCCTGGCCGAGGAAACGGCCGACTATCTGCATGCCTTTTTCGGACTGGACGTCATCAGCCTCGAGACTGTCGAATCCTCCCCTTTCAGGCTGAATGCCTACTCCGTGACATTCGACCGGCAGCACCGGCGTTCATGCAGCTGTCACTGCAAATCGCTGCACGCCACTATGCTGGGCACCGCCTTGCGCAACCATGAAAAAATCCTGTTCAACCGCAAGACCATGCTCGAACATGCCGGAAAATATCCTTTCATCGACACTCTGGTGAAAAAGGGACTCAAGGTATTGCTTCACCTCCCGCTGATCTCGACAGGAAAGCTGCTGGGCACACTGGCCGTCGGCAGTTCCCAGCATTCGCATTTCACCGCCGACATTATGGAATTGCTGGATCGGGTCAGCGGCAGGCTGGCCATGGTGCTCGATGTCATCCAGTCCCATGGAAACGGAGCTCCTCCTCATGCCAGGCCGCAAAATACGTCGGCAGAACCTGATCACACGCTGCACCCTCACAATGTGATCGGCAACAGTACTGCCATCCGGTCCATTCTGCAGCAAATCAAAATCGTCGCATCTTGCAACGCCACCGTATTGCTTCAGGGAGAAACCGGTACCGGCAAGGGACTGGTCGCCCAGACCATTCACGACCTTTCCGACCGCAACGCTCGTGACATGATCAAAATGAACTGCACGTCCATTCCGTCCGAGCTGATAGAAAGCGAGCTGTTCGGCCATGAAAAAGGGGCTTTCACCGGAGCGCTCAACCGCCGGATCGGCCATTTCGAACTGGCTGACAAAAGCACGCTATTCCTTGATGAAATCGGCGACATGCCACTGGATCTGCAACCGAAACTCCTGAGTGTCCTTCAGGAGCACCAGATCCGCCGTCTGGGAAGCACCACGACCATTCCGGTCGATGTCCGCTTCATCGCCGCAACGAACTGCGATCTCGCCCGCAAAATCGAGGACAGGACGTTCCGAAGCGACCTTTTTTACAGACTCAACGTCTTCCCCATCACGATCCCGCCTCTTCGCGAACGAGCGGAAGACATTCCCCTGCTTGCGAAATTTTTCGTCCGGAAATATGCCCGTCAGATGGATCGGCATATCACGTCCATTCCTGAAACGACACTGGACATGATGACCCGTCTGCCCTGGCCCGGCAATATCCGTGAGCTGGAAAACGTCATGGAACGTGCCGTCATCCTGACAGGCGACAGTACCGTACTGAATCTTTCCCCGGAATCGCTGCAGAACTTCACGACCCGGACTTTCCCGGTAACGGTTCATGCAAACAGCGAAATCCGCATCCCCGCTTCCGCTATACCGCAAACAGACAAAGACGACATCATCAATGCCCTTCGCGAAACGGGTGGACAAATCGGCGGAAAATCGGGTGCGGCGGCGAGACTGGGACTGAAACGGACCACCCTGCTGGCACGGCTCAAACGCCTCGGCATCAAGGCCGACGACTTCCGCGAAAAAGAAGAAACGCAGAAAAACGGCATGTAAACCTCCCGGCCACCTTCACGGGCGGTCTCAATGGTTCACACAACATCCGTCGCCACTGCCGGCAGGGCAATGTATCCTGTTTTCCGCCGCTGTGCGTTGAATCTCCGCCGGAGACGGACATGCCGTTTTTCCTGTACTGTTCCGGCGCCGCTGTCCCGATATCTGCCAGAAATCCGTCCGCACGACAGGCCGCAAATACATTCCCCGCTTTCATGTCACGCAGTACTTCGCACGGCCCGTTTCCGCTTTCCACGTGCCATCCGGACCGCTTTTCCCGTCCCGGAAAGCGTTTCCTTTCTGCCCACGAAAGACTCATTCCTTTTTTCGTCCGTATATGAAACAGGCATGCTCACGACAGGGACGCTTTCCCTTATACTGACAGTATTGCCTTGCAGAAAACAGGTCAATACAAGGAGACTGTATGAGCCGCACCATCCGTGTCACGGAAAACCGGGAACTGGAAAAAGGGTTCGATGCCCGTGCCGTCGCAACCGAAGCGGCGCGTTGCCTTCTCTGTCATGACGCGCCATGCAGCGCCGCCTGCCCTGCCGTAACCGATCAGGCCCGCCTCATCCGTTCGCTGCGTTTCTCGAACCTCTTGGGCGCATCCGAGACCATCCGGGAAAACAATCTGCTGGGCACCAGCTGCTCCCGTATCTATCCGGTCAACGAACTATGCGAAGACGCCGGCACCGCATTGTTCGCCCATGCGGTGGAACTGGCCCGTGAAGGCTGCAAGGTCACGATATTCGAGGAAACGGCACAGCCCGGCGGCATGCCCTCGTTCTGTATTCCGCCTTTCAGGCTGCCGCAGGAAATAGTTGACTTTGACCTATCCCGCATCGGTGAAATGGGCATCGAGTTTTTTTGCGATACCCGTCTGACTTCCCATGATCTCGACAACCGGCTGGAACGGTACGACGCGGTATTCGTCGGAACCGGCCTGATGAAACCCAAAACGCTGGATCTGCCGGGAAAAGAACTTGAAGGCGTACATCAAGCCATTGACTGGGACGACTACACGTGCACGCCGACCATCAACGAGCGCTGCGTCGGCTACCACCTTTGCCTAAACGTCTGCCCCGTCGCCGACTGCATTCTGCCGCGGCACACCGAATTCAAGCCGGGCCAGCCGCCGCATCCGGTCATCCTCAAACAGCACTACCGTTAAAACCGTTACAATGACATCCACCACCACACGACAGGACCGATCATCATGGGAAAAATGACGATTTCCAGTTTTTTCAAGTCATACCGGCAGAATCTGTTCGGTAAAGAAAGAAAAAAACGCTATTACTGGGGTTTTCTGGGCGATATCCTCGGTGAACTGATCCTTCCTACCGACGAGGAAATCATCGAATTCGCCAAACGGGACTTCTCAGAAACAGTTGCCCTGCGCTATTTCCTACAACCTTGGATCATGCCCGATTTCTACCTTTTCACAGAGGAAAGCAAACTGCGCATCCGCGATACCCTGTCATGGTATCTCTATCAGCCGGAAAGCGAACTCGACAGCATCGTCAACGCCTTCCAGATTCCTATTCCCGTCGCCTCGTCGAAGCAGCTCTACACGGTCATCTGGCAGGAATTTTTCATGTCCGATTTTCCCGACCCCATCAAACCGGAAGAATACACGGAAGACACCAGCCCCGAATTCATCAATTCACTGTACAAGACCGCCGAACAGCCCGACTGGTCCGACACCTCGTATTACGCCAGCCCTGAACGGCTCGGCACCGTCAGGACCGACCTGCTAGAATGGTACTCCCCCGACAGGACGCTGGAAGAAATCAAACTGTGGGCCAATACCGGCATCCGGCCGAACAACATCCGGGGACTCATGTCGGACGCCACGAAATGGCTCGACTTCAGTGACATGAACCATGGAAACGAAAGAGCGCTGCACCAGTTCGAGCAACTCCAGCAAAACGGCCTGTACGTGGACCGGCTGACACTGACTTTCGACAAGGATATCGGTATCGGCTTTTTCAAGGGAACCACCACCCCGGTCACGACAAGACGGGCACGCTTTCTGTTCGACAAGCTCGGCAACCTGCTCGCCAACTATCCGATCCTGAAATAACTGTCGCCGTGCAGCGGCCGGCACCTTGCGGTGCCGCCGGTCGCACGGAAAAACCATCCGCTCTCCGGCAAGGCTTCCATGTTCGCACCCATCCTGAAAAGTCTGGGAAAACTCGTCGAATGGCTCGATTTTCCGCCGAAAAAAAACCCGCCGGGCGTCACCGACGTCCACTGGGAATTTTCGGGCGATCTGCTGGGTGAACTGGCCGCCCTCTCCGATACAGAAACCCAGGCCTTCCTGCACCGCGATTTCACCGATCCCGGCGCCATCCGCGAACTGGCCAAGCAATGGATACAGCCCGTCTGGGCACGCTTCACACCCGCATCCCGCGAAAAAATCCTCAACACACTGGACTACTGCCTTGCCACCAGCAGCGAAAAAACCGGCTGGATACTCCCGTCGTACGGCATTCCCATCCGTACCGAACACCGCTTTTTCTTCGCCACCATCCGGCAGGCACTGACCGGCAGTCCTGTACCTGATACCATCGAACACCACCGCTACCGCGAAAACGAACGGCAGGCCTTCGCCAACACCCTGTTTTCCGACATGAGCGCGGAAAACGACGGAAACGCCCTCCTGCCCGAACTGCCCCGGCGACACGGCCTCATCCTGCCCCGCGACATGCAGCGCCACGCCGCCAGCCAGCCTCTTGAACGCATCAGGCACTGGGCCGTCACCGGCACCACCCCCGACGGTGTACCCGGTCTTCCCTGCGACGCCGCCCGCTGGCATTCCGGCGTCGATCCCGACGCCATCCGCGAAATGGCCGCCGCCCGCTTCGAGCGGCAGAAACACGACCGGCTGCGCGTTTTCCGCCTTACCCTCACCTTCACCCACCCCGTCGGCGAAGGCTTTCTGGCCGGACACCCCGATACCTTGGTCACCACCTGCAAGGCCCGCTGCCTCATCGACCGTCTTGGCTTTCTCGTGCGTTGCTACCCCGTCTTGCGTGGGTAAAGAGGACTGATGGCTTGTTGCCTGCGACATCCGCTTTCCGTTCTCACCTGTCCGTATGTTTCCATTTTGCCACTCATCAGCCAAATATAGAAAAGGCCCCGCTTTTTTATTGGATAATGACACCTTGCGAACAGTCACACAAAATTTCAATAAAAGAATCAGACTTTGGCTTTCTTTTGACTAAAGAACACATAAAAAACCACTCCATTCGGCAGCCCGTTGTCTGCCATGCCCGCCAATGTCTGCTTTTTTCAACAGAACCCTGTCCTGCCAACGCAAATTTGTAACGCCTTGTAACAGTTGACCGGCCGAGATTGTCTCGTCAAAAAGGATGGATTTACAATGCAGTGAAATTTGTCCGCACCCGCCAGCAGGCCGGATATTGTCGCCGTTTTCGCTGTTTCCGTACGGCGGACACATCGGGACCCTGCGGAGGACATCCCTATCACTGTCAGGTTATTCCGGTGCCCAACATGCCAAAGAACATCAAACTCCGCCGCCTCTTTCTGATTGCCATCGTCTTTCTGATCGTCATTCTGGTCATCTGGTGCATTTACTGGATCGTCGCCAGAAACAAGGCGGTCACGCCGCGCGGAGGTGTCGTCGCAGTCGGTGTCGCCACGGTCCAGATGGAGGACGCGCCTCTCCAGGTAAATGCACTGGGTACCGTCAATTCGACCTATACCGCCACAGTCCGCAGCCGTGTAGATGGCGAGCTGATCCGGCTTCATTTCACGGAAGGCCAGCATGTCAGGGCCGGCCAACTTCTGGCGGAACTCGATCCCCGTCCGTTCAAGGCAGAACTGATGCAAGCCGAAGGGCAACTCATGCGCGACAAGGCACTTCTGGAAAACGCCCGGCTCGATCTGCAACGTTACCGTCAACTGCTCGAACAGAACTCGATCGCCAGACAACAGGTCGATACGCAGGCATCTCTCGTCAAACAGTACGAAGGGACCGTCAGGCTGGATCAGGGTAACGTTGACAATGCCCGTCTCCAGCTTGAATACAGCCGAATCACCGCACCGATTTCCGGACGGGTCGGTTTGAGACAGGTCGATCTGGGCAACATCGTCCTCGCCAGCGATACCAATGGCATCGTCACCATCACGCAGGAACAGCCGATCAATGTCTTTTTCTCCATTCCGGAAGTCGATCTGACCCAGGTACTGAAGGCCTACCACACCAACCCGAAACTGGTCGTTTCAGCATGGGACAGGGAAAACCGCAACCTGCTTTCCGAAGGCACCCTGCTGGCGATCGACAACCAGCTCAGCACTGACACCGGCACCATCGGCATCAAGGCCAGATTCGACAATACCGACAGTGCCCTCTTTCCGAACCAGTTCGTGAACGTCCATCTGCATCTGGGTTCGCAACCCGATGCCATCGTCGTTCCCACTGTCGCCATTCAGCTCGGCAAACTCGGGCATACCGTTTACCGGGTCAACGACAACGGTACAGTCAGCCTCGTCAAGGTCAGAACCGGCGCCACTTCCGGTGAAAACACGATCATCGAGGAAGGACTGGAACCCGGCCAGATCGTCGTGACCGACGGAGTGGACAAACTCCGCGACGGCTCGAAAATCCGGATCGTTGACCGTACCGCAGCTGCCGATACACAGCAGCAGCCTGCCGGCAACGCCGCACCTGTCCCGCAAAAATAACCGTAAACAGGCATGAACCCGTCCCGCCCGTTCATTCTCCGTCCCGTCGCGACCATCCTGTTCATGGCAGCGATCCTGCTCTCGGGGCTGGTGGCATGGAAACTGCTGCCGGTTTCCGCATTGCCTGAAGTCGATTATCCGACCATCCAGGTCGTCACCTATTACCCGGGCGCCAGCCCCGAAGTCGTCGCCTCGACGATCACGGCCCCGCTGGAACGCCAGTTTGGGCAGATGTCCGGACTGGAGCAGATGTCGTCCACCAGTTCCGAAGGCGTCTCCGTCGTGACCCTACAATTCATGCTGTCGCAGACGCTGGACGTGGCGGAACAGGAAGTGCAGGCCGCGATCAACGCTGCCAACAACCTGCTGCCGACCGATCTGCCGAACCCGCCGGTCTATAACAAGGTCAATCCGGCCGATACGCCGATCCTGACGATCGCCGTCACATCGCCTACCATGACGATCACGAAACTGGAAGACCTCGCCGACACCCGTGTCGCCCAGAAGCTCTCGCAGGTTCCCGGCGTCGGTCTGGTTTCCATCAGCGGCGGCCAACGCCCCGCCGTGCGTATCCAGGCCAATTCGCGTGCACTTGCCGCACGGGGTATCACACTTGAAAACGTCCGCACTGCCGTGGCGAATGCCAACGTCAACCAGGCCAAGGGGAGTTTCGACGGTCCCTTGCAGGCCTCGACCATTGACGGCAACGACCAACTCAAATCCGCCGCCGAATTCGAAAACATCATCGTTGCCTACCGCGACGGTTCGCCGGTACGCCTGAAAGATATCTCCACAGTGATCGACGGCGCCGAAAACGCTCGGCTGGCTGCTTGGGCGAACAACAAGCCTGCCGTGATTCTGACGGTCCAGCGCCAGCCTGGCGCCAACGTCATTTCCGTAGCCGACCGTATCAAGGAAATGCTTCCCCAGCTGAAAAACAGCCTGCCGGCTGCCGTCGATATGGAAATCCTGTCCGACCGGACGGTCACGATCCGCGCTTCTGTCGCCGATGTCGAACACGAACTCGTCATGGCCATCGCACTGGTAGTGCTGATCGTGTTCATTTTCCTGCGCAACCTGACGGCCACGATCATTCCGGCCGTCGCCGTCCCGCTTTCGCTGATCGGCACGTTCGGGATCATGTATCTGGCCGGGTTCTCGATCAACAACCTGACCCTGATGGCGCTGACGATCGCCACCGGGTTCGTGGTGGATGATGCGATTGTGATGATCGAAAACATCGCCCGTTACATCGAAGAAGGCGACAAGCCGATGGAAGCGGCGCTGAAAGGCTCGAAACAGATCGGCTTCACCATCATTTCACTGACGGCCTCGCTCATCGCCGTTCTGATCCCGCTGCTGTTCATGGGTGACGTGATCGGCCGGCTGTTCCGTGAATTCGCCGTCACGCTGGCCGTCTCCATCCTGATTTCCGCGCTGATTTCGCTGACGCTAACCCCGATGATGAGCGCCCGGCTCCTGAAGCACATTCCCGAGGAAAAACAGGGTCGTTTTTTCCATGCCAGTGGCCGGTTCTTCGACAGGGTCATCGAGGAATACGCAAAATGCCTAGAATGGGTGCTGAACCACCAGAAACTGACCCTGACGGTAGCGCTCGGAACCATCCTTCTGACCGGTTTTCTGTATATCGTCATCCCGAAAGGCTTTTTTCCGGTACAGGATACCGGCGTCATACAGGGTGTATCCGAGGCATCCCAGTCCATTTCGTTCTCCGCGATGGGCCGCCAACAGGAAAAACTGATCGAAAAACTGCTAGAAGATCCGGCCGTCGTCAGCCTGTCGTCGTTCATCGGCGTGGATGGAACCAATGCTGCGCCCAACAACGGCAAAATGCTGATCAACCTGAAGCCGAAAGGCGAACGCGACGACATCCATACCGTCATGAACAGGCTTTCGGACGCCGCCTCGGAAATCAGCGGCATGACGCTTTACCTGCAACCCGTCCAAGACATCAGCATCGACAGCCGCAGCAGCCGGACGCAGTACCAGTTCACCCTTCAGGCAACCAACCAGCACGACCTGTCCGAGTGGGTGCCGAAACTGGTGGAACGCCTGCAGCAGCTTCCCGAACTGACGGACGTAGCCACCGATCTCCAGGAAAACGGCAAGATGGTGTATGTCAATATCGACCGGGATACCGCTTCCCGTCTCGGCATCTCGACACGGGATATCGACGACGCGCTCTATAACGCTTTCGGCCAACGCCTGATTTCGACCATCTACACGCAAACCAATCAGTACCGCGTCGTGCTGGAAGTGCAGGAACACGAACGGCAGGACCCCGCATCGATCAAGGGCATTTATGTGGCGACTTCCTCCGGATCACTGGTACCGCTGGATGCCGTCGCCAGCATCGAGCTGAAGCCCTCCATCCTCGTCATCAACCACATGGCCCAGTTCCCGACAGCCACCGTCTCATTCAACCTGACGCCCGGCGCTTCCCTTTCCGAAGCGGTCGACGCCATCGTCGCCACCGAAACCGACATGCAGATCCCGCAGTCTATCCAGACCCGATTCCAGGGCGCGGCCATGGCGTTCCAGTCGTCCCTGTCGTCAACGCTGTGGCTGATCGTCGCGGCCATCGTGACCATGTACATCGTGCTGGGCATCCTGTATGAAAGCTACATCCACCCGATCACTATCCTGTCCACCCTGCCGTCCGCCGGAATCGGCGCCCTGCTGGCCCTGATGATGACCGGCAACGACCTTTCGATCATCGGAATCATCGGGATCATCCTTCTGATCGGTATCGTGAAAAAGAACGCCATCATGATGATCGACTTCGCACTGGTGGCCGAACGCGATCACGGCATGTCCCCTCATGACGCGATCTATCAGGCCTGCCTACTGCGGTTTCGCCCGATCATGATGACCACGATGGCCGCACTACTGAGCGCGCTACCCATGATGTTCGCCACCGGCATCGGTTCCGAACTCCGCAACCCGCTGGGGATCACGATGGTCGGCGGCCTTCTGGTCAGCCAGGTGCTGACGCTTTTCACGACACCGGTCATTTATCTGTATTTCGACCGGCTGGCCCGCAGCTTCGAAAAAACGGCCGCTCACGCCATTGACGGTTCCAGCAGGGTCTGATAGGAGACGCCGGTGAAGTTCTCGGAAATATTCATCCGTCGTCCGGTCGCCACCGTACTGGTCACCATGGCGATTCTGCTGGCGGGAATCGTCGCTTTCAACTACCTGCCGGTATCCCCGCTGCCGCAGGTCGATTTCCCGACCATCCGCGTAAGGGCGAAACTGCCGGGCGCCAGTCCCGAAACGATGGCATCCACTGTGGCCACACCGCTGGAACGCACGCTGGGACGCATTGCCGGCATTACGGAAATCACTTCGGCCAGTACGCTCGGTTCCACAGACATCACCCTCCAGTTCGATCTGTCGCGCAATATCGACGGTGCCGCGCGTGATGTCCAGTCCGCGATCAATGCCGCGCATGCCCTGTTGCCGACCGGCATGCCCTCCAATCCGACATACCGCAAGATCAATCCGGCCGACGCCCCGATCATGATTCTGTCCATGACATCCGAATCGCTGACACGCGGCCAGATGTATGATGCGGCCGACACGATCGTCGCCCAGAAACTGATGCAGCTAGAAGGGGTGGGCGACGTATTCGTCGGTGGCGGATCACAACCGGCCGTACGTGTCGAGCTGTATCCGCAACAGCTCTCGTCTTACGGCATCAGCATGGACAGTATCAGTGACATCATCAACGCCACCAATGTCAACCGCCCGAAAGGATTTGTCGGAAACCGTACGGAAAAGTGGAAAATCGAAGCCAATGACCAAGCCAAAACCGCCAAGGACTACATGCCGCTGATCGTCCACCACGCCAACGGCAAAACGATCCGGCTTTCCGATGTCGCCAGTGTGGTGGATTCCGTTCAGGACGTGCGCAACATGGGGATGGTGGATGGCGAACCCTGCATCATGATCATCATTTTTCGCGAACCGGGTGCCAATATCATCGAAACGGTCGACCGGATCTACGATGCCATTCCGGTCCTATCAGCCTCAATCCCCGAAGCGATCGACGTGAACGTCGTGATGGACCGTACCCCAACAATCCGCGCCTCGCTGGCCGATGTAGAATTCACCCTGATCATCTCCATCGGTCTGGTCATTCTGGTCGTTTTCCTGTTCCTCCGGAATTTCCGTGCCACCGCCATTTCCGCCATTTCGGTTCCCGTTTCGCTGGTCGGCACCTTCACCGTCATGTATCTGGCAGGCTTTTCCCTGAACAACCTCTCGCTGATGGCGCTGACCATCGCCACCGGCTTTGTCGTGGACGATACTATCGTCGTGCTGGAAAACATCATGCGGCACATCGAGGACGGCATGAAACCGCTGGAGGCCGCCCTGAAAGGCGCGCAGGAAGTTGGCTTCACCGTCATGTCGATCAGCATCTCGCTGATTGCCGTTTTCATTCCAATCCTGCTGATGGGCGGCATCATCGGCCGACTGTTCCGCGAATTCGCCGTCACGCTTTCAGTGACCATTCTCGTCTCCCTGTTCATTTCGCTGACCACCACACCGATGCTGTGCGCCCTCTGGATCAAGCGCCGGAAAACCGTTCCGAAACCGGGGCGCCTCAACCAGCTGTTCAATGCCAGCGAACATCTTTTCACCAGCATGCAGCTGGGCTATGCAAAAACGCTCAAATGGGCCATCGACCACCGCCGTATCACACTGCTGGTGCTGATCGCCACAGTCTGTTTCAACGTCTTCCTTTACATCGTCGTCCCCAAGGGTTTTTTCCCGCAACAGGATACCGGACAAATGTTCGGCGTCATCCGTGCCGACCAGAGCATTTCATTTGCTGCCATGCAGGAAAAAATGAAAACCTTCATCGCGAAAATCAAGGAAGATCCGGCCATCAACAAGGTCGTGGGCTACACTGGCAGCACCCAGAGCAACAACGCCCGCATGTTCATCAATCTGAAACCGCTGACTGAACGCAAGGTCAGCGCCGATGAAGTCATCGGACGGCTGCGCAAAAAATTGGCTTCCGAACCGGGAGCGACGCTTTTCCTACAATCCGTGCAGGATATCCGCATGGGTGGCCGCCAGAGCAACGCCCAGTTCCAGTACACCTTGCAGGGCGACGACCTGAACGAACTGCGAGAATGGACGCCGAAAGCCTTTTCCGCCCTCTCGAAACTACCGATGCTGGCCGATCTGAATACGGATATGGAACTGAAAGGCCGGCAGACCATGCTGGTATTCGACCGGGATGCGATGAGCCGTCTCGGCCTGACGCAACAGCAGGTTGACGACGTGCTCTACAACGCTTTCGGCCAGCGTCAGGTATCGACCATCTACAACGAACTGAACCAGTACAAGGTCGTCATGGAAGTCGCGCCGCAATACTGGCAAAATCCGGAAGCACTGAATTACATCTACATCCAGACGCCCAATGCCGGGCCGACGCCCATTTCCGCCATCGCCCGCTGGGAGCCTACAAACACCTCGCTGTCGGTCAACCATCAGGGCCAGTTCGCGTCTTCCACGCTGTCGTTCAACCTACCGCCCGGCAACTCGCTCTCCGATGCGACAGCTGCCATCGAACAGACACTTTCCGACATCGGCATGCCCTCTTCCATCGTCGGCAGTTTCCAGGGAACGGCCAGAACTTTCCAGGAATCCCTGTCCAACCAGCCGCTTCTGATCGCGCTGGCGCTCGTGGCCGTCTATATCGTGCTGGGCATCCTGTACGAAAGTTTCATCCATCCGGTCACGATTCTTTCCACCCTGCCATCCGCCGGTGTCGGCGCTCTGCTGGCGCTGATTCTCGCCGGAAGCGAATTTTCCGTCATCGCCCTGATCGGCGTGCTGCTGTTGATCGGCATCGTGAAAAAGAACGCCATTATGATGATTGACTTCGCGCTGGTGGCCGAACGTGAAGAAGGTCTCTCGCCGGAAAACGCCATCTATCAGGCTTGCCTGTTGCGCTTCAGGCCCATCATGATGACCACGACAGCCGCCCTGTTCGGCGCGCTGCCGCTGGCACTCGGCCACGGCGACGGCGCCGAAATGCGCATTCCGCTCGGCATTTCCATTGTCGGCGGCCTGATTCTAAGTCAGCTTCTGACCCTGTACACCACCCCGATCGTTTATCTGTATCTGGACCGTTTCCGCAAACGCGCAGCCGGGAAAAAGGCGGCTGCAAAAGAGGAAACGGCCTGAACAACCGACACAGGATGAACCCATGAAAACCGATCCGCCATTCCATATCCCCGGAAAAACACAACAGACACACTTTGTCTTTCCGTCCGCAACGAAAACCGTCCTTGCACTTGCGCTGTCTGCAACCGTTCTGGCCGGCTGCGCCGTCGGTCCTGATTATGCCGTTCCCGAAACGGACATCCCCGCCGCCTACAAGGAAGACAGCCTCTGGAAAACGGCGAAACCGGCCGACGAATACCCTCGCGGCCAGTGGTGGAGCGTATTCAGGGACCCGGAACTCGACCGGCTGATGGAACAGTTAAACAGCCAGAACCTGACCATCGTACAGGCCGAAGCCCAGTACCGGCAGGCGCATGCCCTCCTGAGACAGGCGGAATCCGCCCTTTTCCCGACTCTTTCGCTTGACGCAGGACGGACACGGGGTGTCCTGTCAACGGGTTCCTCCGCCATTTCGAACCAGAATCAGGCAATCGGTACCCTGAGCTGGGAAGTCGATCTGTGGGGGGGCATTCGCCGCAATGTTGAGGCAGGAGAAGCCGGCGCACAGGCCTCCCTAGCACAACTCGCCGCCATCAGGCTGTCCCAGCAAGCACAGCTCGCCACGGCCTATCTGGAACTGATCGTGACCGACCGCCAGATCGCCCGGCTGGAAGAAAGCGAAAAACTGTTGGCCGAATCGCTGAAACTGACGCAAAACCAGTACAACGCCGGTATCGTGTCGGATGCGGATGTGGCACAGGCAGAAAGCCAGCTGAAAGTGGCGCAGGCCGCCACCATCGACTCGAAACTGGCACGCACCCAACTGGAACACGCCATCGCCATTTCCATCGGCATTCCTCCTGCCGCATTTTTCCTGCCCACCGCGACAGACGACCCCTATCTGCCGCAAATTCCGGCCGGCGTGCCATCCACACTGCTCCAGCGCCGGCCCGACATCGCTTCGGCCGAACGCCGGGTCGCCGAAGCGAATGCGCTAATCGGTGTCGCCAAATCGGCCTTCTTTCCCTCCCTGACCCTGTCGGCCACCGGAGGTTGGCGCGGTTCGTCCTTCGGCGATTTGTTCACCGTGCCGAACCGTATCTGGTCAATCGGCCCGGCAATCGCCCTGTCGATTTTCGATGCCGGACTGCGCAGCGCACAGACCGATGAGGCGATCGCGGCCTATGATGAAACCGTCGCTGCCTACCGCCA
Organism: uncultured Oxalobacter sp.; assembly: GCA_964602435.1. Classification (GTDB taxonomy): domain Bacteria; phylum Pseudomonadota; class Gammaproteobacteria; order Burkholderiales; family Burkholderiaceae_D; genus Oxalobacter. Next base: position 17,595 of record CAZRQR010000009.1, on the reverse strand, counting down.
GCAGGTACTGACAGCTTTCCAGGAAGTCGAGGACAATCTGGCGGCGCAGGCCATGCTGGAAGACGAATCCGGACTGCAGTCGGCCGCCGTCGATGCGGCACGGCGTTCCGAAACGATCACCCTGAACCAGTACCGGGCCGGCACGACCGGCTATCTGCAACTGCTCGTCGCCCAGAACAGCCGTATTTCCGCGGAAAACACCCTGTGGGACATCCGCAAGCGCCAGTTCACGGCCAGCGTCGCACTGATCGCCGCCATCGGCGGACAGTGGGAAACGGAAAAACCGCCCGCCTTGCACAAGCCGCCTGAAACGACACCGGCAAAACACGAACCGCCTGCTGGAACCTGAAAAACATTCCATCCTTCTTTTCCGTTTCCCGGACGGCCTGTCACCACAGCGCATCAAAAACGGATCGCGCCCCTTTGTCACACGTCACCCGAGACAGCCGCCGGCGGCCGAACGTCTGAAACGGGCCATTCACGTATTCTGACAAACTCATGAAACGGGCATCCCGGGAAATCGTGCAAAAATCCTTCCCGATATGTCAACCAATCCCGTTTCCCGTGCGTTATCCGGAGTAAACCGGGTCACCGGCACAACCGTCGGCCCGACACTCATCGGAGATACGCCGCTTCCGGAAACGGGTCGTTTGCATACACGATCGCGATGCGGCACCAGAAAAGGAGAAATAACGGAATCTTGCAAAAGAATGGCAACGCAAACAGGCTGTCCATTCCACATTCGCGGATTTTGTCCGCTCCTTCAATTTGAATCGACCAGTTTTGTCTTTCATTACAGCGATTTGTTTAATACGGACGACATTTGCACAGGATAGTGCCAGGGAGAGTTTTTTATTCACATTCGGATATAGCATGGAAATTTTCGCAATGATTTCAGATTTACGGGCTATCGGCCGCAAATTCGTTTTTTGCCTGGCGATCGGTATCCTGTTTTTTGTCACTGCCGCACAGGCCAAGCCCCAGGTGCCCTCGTTCATTACCCTGTGTTATCACAACGTGGTGCCTGATGTGGACAACCGTGTCCTCATTGACCACACGGCTCCGGTTTCCGTTCCGGAACTGAAGGAACATTTCGACTGGCTGAAAAACAACGGTTATACCGTCGTCAGCGTAAACGACATCCTGAAGGCGAAAGCAAACAACACACCGCTGCCCCCCAAATCCGTTCTTCTCTCGTTTGACGATGGATACCGCAGCTTCTATGAAATCGCCTATCCCATGCTGAAATCCTACGGTTACACCGCTTTCCTGTCGCTGGAAACAGGCTGGCTGGAAACTCCCGCAAACGAACCGGTCAATTACGGCGGAGACGCGCAACTTCCCCGTTCCATGTTCCTGGACTGGGACCAGATCAAGGAAATGGCCGATTCCGGAATCGTCGAACTGGCTTCCCATTCCCACAGTCTGCATGAAGGACACCAAGGCAATCCCCAAGGTATCCAGCTCCCTTCCGGTGCGCACAGATGGTATGACCCGAAAACCGGTACCTATGAATCGATCGAAGCCTTCAAGGAACGCGTCCGCAATGACTGGAAACATTCTTCCGACATCATCTACGAAAAAACAGGCCACCGGCCACGAGTCGCCGTATGGCCTTACGGCCGCTACAATCAGGTCGGCGTCGAAGCCGCCCGTGAAGCAGGCTACGATCTGACGGCTTCCATCGCGTTCTACTCGGACTGGCCGACCATTCCGAGACTCATGATGCACAAGGGCATCGATCTGCCTCACATGATGCAGAAAGTGGAAGCGGGCGTCATGGCGGGAAGCACCGACTACCGGCGCCGTAACGCCATGGCACAGCTCCCGGTATCCGATTTGCCCGTACAGCGTGTCATGCATGTGGATCTGGACATGATCTATGACAAAAATCCGGACCAGCTCTACAAGAATCTCTCGCTCCTCTTTGACCGTGTCAGGAACTCCGGTGCCAATGTGATTTACCTGCAGGCCTTCGCGGATCCGGACGGCAACGGCACGACAGACGCACTGTATTTTCCGAACCGTCACCTGCCCATGCGTGCCGACTTGTTCAACTATGTCGCCTGGCAGTTGTCCACCCAGTACAGATGCGAGGTTTACGCATGGATGCCGGTACTGGGTTTCGACCTGCCGAACCGCCAGACCATCACAGCGGTTTCCTCGGACAAGGCCGGTTTTTATACCCGCCTGACGCCGTTCGATGCCGACAACCGGCGCGTCATCCGCGAAATTTATGAAGATCTGGCCAGCCACGCCTACTTCGCAGGCATCATTTTCCATGACGATGGACTCATGGGCGACTACGAAGACGTCAGCCCTGCCGGAAAAGCATGGATACGCAGCATCGGACTGCCGGACGATCCGGAAGTGATCCGCAAGGACCCCAAACTCATGCACACGTTCACCCGTGCGAAAAGCCGGGCGTTGATTGATTTCACGAAGGAACTTCAGGATACCGTCGAAAAATGGCATCCACCCGTTTTCACGTCCCGCAACATGTACGCTCCGCCGATCCTCGAACCCCAGTCGGAAGAATGGATGGCGCAGAATCTGGATGATTTTCTGAACGCATACGACTATACCGGCGTGGAAGCGATGCCCTATATGGAAGGCGCTGCCGACCATGCCGATGAATGGATGGAAACACTGATCCTGAAAGTGGCGCAGCATCCTCTCGGCCTGCGCAAGACGGTTTTTGAATTGCAGGCGAAAGACTGGCGCCCTGACCATCTGCGTCCCATGCCGAACGACGTGATGGTCAAACAGATGCGGCAACTCCTGAAGCACGGTGCCTACAACTTTGGCTACTACCCGGACGATCCCATCCTCGGACATCCGGATACCAGTGTGATCGCGCCGTATTTCTCGATCCGGAACTGAAACAGGAAAGATATGCTCGACCGCCTGTCAGAACTGTTGTTTGATTTCGCCTTCTTCTATCCGCTGCTGATGTCCTGGCTGTGGATGTCGGGAGCGCTGGTTTACTACTACCGCTACGAAATGGGAAGACGCTACACGGTTCCGCCGGAACTGCCGGAATATCCGCTCGTGTCCGTACTGGTGCCCTGCTACAACGAATCCTCGAATGCCGTCGAAACATTCACCGCACTGGCCGACATGCATTATCCGAATTACGAAATTCTGGCCATCAACGACGGCAGCTCCGACGATACCGGAGAACAGCTGGAAAGACTGGCCAGAACCATTCCGCGCATGCGGGTCATCCAGTTGGCGACCAATCAGGGCAAAGCTGTCGCACTGAAAACGGGAGCGATGGCCGCCAGGGGCGAATTTCTGGTCTGCATCGACGGAGACGCCATACTGGATCACTATGCGGTGACCTGGATCATGAGCCATTTCATCCACAGTCCCCGTGTCGGTGCAGTGACAGGCAACCCTTGCATCCGCACCCGCAGCACGCTTTTGGGCCGTATTCAGGTCGGTGAATTTTCGGCCATCGTCGGGCTTCTGAAACGTGCCCAGCGGATTTACGGCCGCATCTTCACCATTTCGGGCGTGATCGGCGCCTTCCGCCGCCGTGCACTGCACAGTGTCGGCTACTGGAACGAACTGACCATCACCGAGGATATCGATGTGAGCTGGAGACTGCAACTCAACCACTGGGATATCCGCTTCGAGCCTCATGCCCTTTGCTGGATCCTGATGCCGGAAACCCTGCGCGGCCTGTTCAAGCAGCGACTGCGCTGGGCGGTAGGCGGCGGAGAGGCCTTCAAAAACTATTGCCGCTATCTATTCAGCTGGAGAAAACGCCGCTTCTGGGGAATATTCATCGAATACATCGCTAGTATCGTCTGGAGTTACACCATCCTGGTACTGATGCTGACCGGAATTTTCAAAATGGTCGCCAACCTTCCGGCGATTTCGGCAGAGCCATTCTTCGCGTCCCCCTATACGGGACTGGTTCTGGGAGTGACCTGCCTGTTGCAGTTCGCCGTCTGTTTTTTCATGGCACGGAAATATGACAGCAATCTGGGCAGCATCTATCTGGAAATCATCTGGTATCCGCTTTTTTACTGGCTGCTGAACTGGATCGTGTCCATCATCGCCTTTCCGAAAGCCATGTTTTTTTCCAGTGGAAAGAAACGGGGCCGCTGGCACACGACGGACAGGGGAATCGGCAGCGAACCGGATAAAAACATACTGCTTCGGCAACATGATAAATCACATGAAAATGGGAAAACAAAATGGTAATTGATCCAAAAAACCTGATCGTATGCTACAAGCACAAACAGACTGCCGTACAAAAGGCCTTTGGCGTGGTTCTGCCTATCCTGTTCTGGTGTGCCCTGCTTTACATTCTTTCCACGCTTTTTGTACTTGGCAGCTGGATAATCGACTATTCCCGGTTCGAAAATGTCATCGGTTATCAGGACATTTTCGCGATAAAAACCGTCATCTCAAGATTCTTTCCTGTCATCGGCGGATGTGTCTGCGTTTTTCTGCTGTGGGCGTTGTACAACAAGCTGCGCTTTCAGGGAAGCCGCAACAGACGCACGACCCGTCCCGCACCGGTCACTCTGGAAGAAACCGCCGGATTCTGCCGTCTGGATACGACCGAAATCAAGGACATGCAGCGTGCAAAAGTCATGACCTGTATGTTCGACGACAAGGGAAATATCGTCGGTGTCAGACAGAACGTCATAGTACCGGCCGAAAAAAGGGAACGGTATGGGGAACGGTATGTGAATATTTCTGTCATGACGGACGACGCTGTCCTGAATGAAAAAATAGCCGCCTGACAACCATCCGGCCCATCCGAAGAAAACAAACCCGGGCACAGACAACCCCTTTGCCCGGTCTGCGTTCCGGACACGGCGTATGCAGACAGCATGAATGCGTGGCATGATCCGGAAAATGCGGAAAATCATCCCTCACAACAATGATTTTTCCGCCCTGCCATTCCCATATTTGCCCATGAAAAAAGGCGGAATATCCGCCTTTTTTCATGATGGCCTTCCGGCATGTCCGGTCATTTTCCGGCTGCTTCCGGAGCGGCCTTTCTGTCACGCTTGCGCTGCGTTTCCGCTCTCTTCTGTTCCACCCGTTCCTGACGCCTGATCGCCTCTTCCTGCTTGGCTTCGTATTCGCGGACATTTTCCGCCTTTTCAGAAGGCGTCATCAGATTGCCTTCATGCTTTTCGTCCGGCGTGGATGTTACGCCTCTCGCTGCAGCCTCCCGTCTGGCTTCCCGTTCCTGAACCCGTTTCACCCGTGCCTCGTGTGCCGCCACACTTTCGGCTCGCTGTGTGGCATCCATCTCACTTTCAGCCTTCCGCCTGTCCAGGGCCAGATCACGCTGCCGCACATCCTCACTGCGTTTGAAGCGTTTGGCTTCCACCTCCAACGCATGCAGCGCCAGCCAGTCAACGTGACTGCGATCTTCCGCCTTTTCATAGCATGCGTAAACGAAAAACCTTTTGTTGCATTCCAGTTTCTCATTATAAAGACGCGCCTTGATATTGCCCTTTTCGATCCGAACAATCTCCAGCACCTGATCGGCTTTTTTCATCGAATCAACCGAACCGGCAGGAAAATGATCCAGAATCTCCGTCACTTCCGGTCCCGGTTTCCCAGGCATCATGCTGTCCGCGGAAATGTCCGCCGCACAAAGCACCGCTGGCACGGCCAACACACCGGCCGCCACAACGGAAAAAAACGTTTTTGCCGCATCCGTGAAAAACGTCACGTTTTTTTCTCCTTCCGTCCATCCGGGACGCCTGACCGTATCAAATCGCACTCCTTGACGAGACTACAAAGTCCGACGCAAATGCGCCGAATGGTGCATTTTACCATCAAATTTTTCCGTTCCGTCAGCCTGGTTTCGTACACCCGTCCACACGATCCGTACTCCCCGGGACACTTCAACGACGCCGCTTTTTCCGGAAACGCCGTCTCCCCATACAAACAGGCCAGAACCGGCCAGCCGTTACCGGAAACACCGGCCTGTCATGGACTGTTGGCAACCGACAATACCGTTTCCTCCTCATTAGCCCCACGACCGGATCGCCTGACGGAAAACGGCACCTGCGGAAACAGGTCGCACCGTATCCCTGTCAGGGCTGCAACAGCAATTTTCTGCACATGATCAGCCGAAATCGCCACCGCTTCCACCAGTACCGTGTCGAGAGACTCCAGTATGTCGCCATCCCGTACCGTCTTGCCGGCCATCCGATCGTTATAACGTGCCAAGAGCATCAGCAAAAGGGGATGTACCGGTATCCCCAGCCTCGACAGCCTTTTTTCCAGACGAAGCAGTCTTGCCATATCCCGCCCGATACACAAATCGGATAGGATTTTCATCGCTGACAGGTTTCATTGAGCGGAAACATCATCGTTTTTCTTTTCCTGCTGCAACAAGCGAGGCGCCAGCAGAAGCGGCAGATACAGTCCGGCCAGTTCTTCCGTACCGGAAACCGCCGTTCACGCCAGAATATTCCCGATCCATGTCCGGATATCGTCAAGCGCACGCTCCAGCTTTTTCAAAACAATCCGTCCAACGTCCTTGGTCAAAACAAGGCTGTGCACCAGCGAGGAACAGGCGATCCCCAAAACGATTTCCTCTATCCTAGTCAATGAGGTCTCGAAAATGGAAAATACGCAGAAAAGGGAAACATCGGCCATCGCCGGCAAGGCGATGATCGGCAGGGAATAACCCGCCAGCATGAAGGCATAGGTACGCGGCGTCCTGTCCCGCAGGGAAAAATACAGGCAAACCCCGAGCCAGACATTGAATATCAGTGCCAGCAAGACAGGATACCCGACAAACTGCGGCACGATCAGAATCGTCATGACGGCACCGACGACCATTCCGGTCACCCGGCAAACCGCCTTGGAACGGGTCGCTCCGGCAAAAGGCTGCGAAACGACATATGCCGTGATAATCACCCAGAACAGACGCGGCAATCCCAGTTTCAGCGCCAGCATGGCCGCAATGAAGCTCTTGACTGAAAACAGAATATCATCCCGCGTAATCCGGTTTGGCATGATGAAAACAGATCGGTTCCACATACCGGACAGCCGGAACGGTTTTCATGCTCCGGCTGTCCGGAGGCAAAACTATATGCTTTATCCTCCCTACACGGGACACACGATCTTACTCATTAGGTGCATATTTCTCTCGCCCTGTATAAAATCGGTGCCAGTTAAAACGGTTTTCATCCAAACAAACCGCCGACATCATGATCCAATCCGATGCAAGACAAGCCAGGATCGCCGCCATCAACCGTACGATCGCACAAAAAATCCTTCCGCTCATGCCCGAACCAGGCGACTGGCCGACAACCATCAGGTGACTGATCCTGTACCGGCACGATTGGAACCACCTTCCGGAAAACTGTTTCTATCCGCCTGCCATCACTGCGGTCATACAGGGGCAACAGAACGCGTTTCTGGGAGAATGTGAATACCATTATGAAGAAGGGGAATGCCTAGTTCACAGCGTGGACGTTCACAGCATCAATTACTACACGAAAACCACACCCGAAAAACCGTTCCTTTCCGTTTCCCTACTCGACAAACCGGAATACATTCCCTTTCTCGCTCCGCTGGTCATTGAGGAAATCCACTGCCGGATGCTGATGGGCAAGCAGGGCAGACTTCTGAGACAGGTCAATATGGCCGGAACCAAAGGAAACCGAATCGCACGTGCCGTCATGTGGTTAAGGGAACATTACCGCGAACCGCTTCATATCGAAACACTGGCCAAAACCGTAAATATGGCCCCCTCGACGTTCTACCGCCATTTCAGGGAAATCACACCCTGCTCTCTCTCCTGCAATTCCGGCGGCCCTGCTGAAAACAAGGCACGGCAGACAATACTTCCGCCCCCTGTCAGCAGTGCCGGAGGAAAGGCAACCTGCCCTTCCGTCCACACCGGCAACGCGGCCGCTTCCAGGGATGAAACTGCCGAACGTTTGCCGGATCAGCCCATACCGAGCATATCAGGCCTGCACGTTTCCGTCTTCTTCCATGGCCTTGCGCTTTGCAGCCCTGTCATATTTCAACAGCAGACGGGCGATCTTGTTGGAACAGGGATTATGCAGCCGTTCCAGATTATGGGCATAAATCTGCGTTGTCACGATCAGGCTGTGCCGCGCGAACTGCTGGACCTGCTGGAGAGTCGCCCCCGCCTCCAGCGAAATCGTCACAGCCGTATGGCGCAGGGAATGTGCCGTTATCCTGTCATTGTCGAAACCGGAACGCAAAAGCAGGTTTTTCACGATACGGCTGACACTGCGCGACGTCAGCCGGCCACCGCCATTGTTTTTGCTGACCGAAGCGAACAGCGGCGAATTCGCGGCCAGATCGGTCCGGGTAGCCAGATACCGATAAATGGCGGTTGCCACCTTTTTGGGGACGTTGACGGAATCCGTCTTGCCATCCCTGCCCTTCCCGTACACATACAGCACCGGATTACCGCCCACATACCGCAAATCCCCCACATCGGCATGCGCCACTTCCGACACACGCAGCCCGCAAGTCACCATCAGAAAAATCATAGCATAATCCCGCAAAGGCGAATTTCCTTCCTTCGCATTGTTCAAAATGGCCAACACCTGATCGGGTGTCAGAAAATCCTTTTTCGGGAAGCGCCCAACCCGCACACCTTTCACAGATGAGGAGATATCCGGATACACGCCCTGTTGCCCCGTCCATTTGAAAAACAGTTTGATCGCGGCCAGATAGGTCTGTGCCGTTCCCAGCGAACTGGTCGCCTTGACAAACTCTTTCCATGAAACGATATGCTCGTGCAACGGTGCACTGATTCCCATGGCGGACATCCAGCAGAAAAAGGAAGAAAGCGCCGTCCGGTACGTCCGGACCGTCGTTGGCCTGAATTCGGACGACAACAGAAAACGGGTGGAAAGCTGATAAAAGCTGGAGAAATGATGCGAAAAACGGGTTATTGAAACTCCCATATCAATTCCTTTCACAAATGGACACCGTTTTACACGCTATCCCTCTCCGGCAGAAGATTGACCGCCGTCATCCGCCCTGCGTCCACAATGCCCAGTTACCAATTAACGGATGCTGCTGAAAGGATGAACAATTGGAGTAATTCGGATAGAATTCCGATATTTATATCGAAATACACCTCACATGGAAAATGCCGTGTGAGGTGAAAACTTTACAGGCATAATGACAGCACAGCACAGCACAGCACAGCACAGCACAGCACAGCAGTATAATAATCGATAATCCTGCGGATATACCGACATTTTCCCGTTCTCCCCTAGGTTTCGCCTACCGTCCGGATATTGACGGCTTGAGAGCCATTGCAGTGCTCTGTGTACTCATCTTCCACGCTTTTCCCAAATATCTCAAAGGCGGATTCATCGGCGTCGATGTTTTTTTCGTGATTTCCGGTTATCTGATTTCCAGCATCATTCTGAATGATTTGACCGGTGAAAAATTCAGTTTCGGGCAATTCTACATCCGCCGTATCAGACGCATTTTTCCAGTACTTGCCGTCGTTCTGCTGTCCTGTCTGGTTTTCGGCTGGTTCGCCCTGACTGCCGACGAGCTGAACCAGCTGGGAAAACACATCGCGGCAGCTGCCGGCTTCATCTTGAATTTCGTGTTATGGAATGAGACGGGATATTTCGACAACTCGGCCGAAACCAAACCACTTTTGCATTTGTGGAGTCTGTGCATCGAGGAGCAGTTCTATATTATCTGGCCGCTTCTGCTCTGGGCTGCGTGGAAAAAACGGTTCAATATCTTCGCTGTTTGCCTGATTCTGGCTGTCATTTCGTTCGGCTGGAACCTGCACTGGTATAAAACAAACGGCGTGGCAGACTATTTTTCACCCCAGACACGGTTCTGGGAACTGATCGCCGGCGCCATGCTGGCCCTTACGGGCATACACTGGAAAACCTGTCGTCTGGCAGGCATTACTGCCAGACTGAACCACCTCATTTGCCGCATCCGCCTAGCCCGGCAAGAAAAAACGCCAGATTCCGCTCTGGCCATCAATCACATTTTGTCGGCAGCCGGAATGATTCTGTTGGTGATTTCCGTATTCATGACAAGGCCGGAACAATTTCCGGGCAAGGCCGCGCTTTTTCCTGTCATCGCCACCATTATGCTGATCGCCGCAGGCAATGAAGGATGGTTCAATAAAAAAATCCTCTCCCGCAAGGCACTCGTCTGGCTGGGACTCGTCAGCTACCCGCTGTATTTATGGCACTGGCCTCTGTTTTCCTTCGCCAGAATCCTCTGCGAAAAAACACCCTCCTATCTCATTCGGGTGGTATTGGCTCTGATATCGGTTCTGCTGGCATGGCTGACCGTGAAAGTGATCGAAAAACCATTCCGCTTCGGCAACCAATATGTCAGGCAGAAAGTCATAGTACTCTGTACCGCATTTGTCATTATCGGAACACTGGGACTGGCCGTCAGCAAAGCCGACCTGACCCGATCGCATACATTCGACAAACTGCTGGTTCACCGGAAAAACTTCGAACATGGCATCGGTTCCTCAATGGCCTGGTACCGTGGAAAAAACGACTGGCTGTTTCTGGGCAACTCGTATAACGACACCGTGGCGAAAATGAAATTGGCCATCTCACCTGATTCGAAAGCCGTTGAATCCGTCGCGCAACAGTTCACGAAACTCGCCAGAACCGCCGACGCCAACAATATCCCTGTGGTATTGATCATGGGCCCTAACAAATCATCCGTTTATCCCGAATATCTGCCGGACGGGATCGTTCCTTCCGCCAGAAAATACAGCAGTTTCTTTCTTGAGAGAATGAGGAAAATTCCCAATCTCACCGTATACGATCCCACAGCCGATTTACTGAAAAGCAAACAATCGGAAGGTTTCCTCTACTGGATGAGCGATACACACTGGAACCTGAAAGGCGCTTTCTTGGCATATACCGGTTTCTCCAGACTGTTCGGACTGCCGGTGCCGGAAATCGGTTTCAGACAGGGTACTGAACATAAAGGCGACCTGATCGGAATTTCGAAACTGGAAAATTTTCCGCTGCACGCCGAAGACAACTGGGAAATCATCTGGAAAAACGAACCTGCACTGACAGAAGAAAAAATATCGGACAAAGCAAGCGACAAATCTTTCAGTCCCGTTGTATCCATCACGAACAAAAATCCACTTTCAGACAAACACATCTGGATTATCGGCGATTCGTTCACCAGCGCTTTAAGGCCCTACTTCAATGCCGTATTCCGCGAAACCCGGTATATCGGTCACTGGTCCGAAAAACTGGACCATCTGCCGTCCGAACTGGAAAAAGCGACTGAAAAACCGGATATGATCGTCATTGTCAGGGTAGAGCGTTCATTTTAATCATGACGCTCGGTTGACCACCATGATGGCACCGCTATTGTCATGTGGCACACACACCGGCTCCACCCGACAGATTTCATACGCGCCTACATATTCAGTGCCCGGCCGTCAACGGCCAGCGCCGCTTCCCTGACCACTTCGGACAGGGTCGGGTGGGCGTGACAGATGCGCGCGATATCTTCTGACGATGCCTTGAACGTCATCGCCATGACCGTCTCGGCAATCAGTTCGGAAACCATCGGCCCGATCATGTGAACGCCCAGCACCTCGTCGGTTTTCGCATCGACCAGTATCTTCACGAACCCTTCGGTCGTTCCCATCGTCCGGGCACGCCCGTTCGCCATGAACGGAAAAACACCGCTTTTGTACGTTATGCCTTTCTCGGCGAGTTCCTCTTCCGTGCGTCCGGCCCAGGCGATTTCCGGATGCGTATAGACGACCCAGGGAATCGTCCGGTAATCGACATGCCCGTATTTCCCGGCAATGCGTTCGGCGACCGCCACCCCTTCCTCTTCCGCCTTGTGCGCCAGCATCGGCCCGCGTACGACATCGCCGATGGCCCAGACGTTTTTCAGGTTCGTGCGGCACAGACCATCCACCGCGACGAAACCACGTTCGTCGCACTTCAGGCCCACATTTTCCGCTCCCAGTCCGTCCGTATAAGGCACACGGCCGATGGAAACCAGCAGCTTGTCGAACAACGCCTTCGTGACCTGCCCCCGGGCATCGTCGTATTCGATGGATACACCGCCCCTGACCGGCTTGACCTGCCGGACTGTCGCGCCTGTGAAGATCGTCAGTCCCTGCCGTGTCAACTGTTTCTGCGCTTCCTGTGCGATCTGTCGATCCGCGCCGGCCAAAAGAGCCGGCTGCGATTCGAACAGGGTCACATTCGCCCCGAGCCGCCGCCAGACAGATCCCATTTCCAGCCCAACCACACCGGCCCCGATAATCGCCAGGGATTCCGGTACCGTCTCCATCGCCAGCACGCCGGTATTGGAAAGCACATACTTCTCATCGAACGGAACGCCGGGCCATGCTCTCGGTTTCGAGCCCGTCGCGACGATGACATGCGTACAGGTGAACTGGCGGGACTCATCCCCCGTCACACTGATCCGGTACTCCCCATCTCGGCAACCGGCAAATGAACCGGTACCATTGAAAAAAGTGACCTTGTTCTTGCGGAACAGGAAAGCGATTCCGTCATTGTTCTGGCGGACAATGGAGGCGCGCCGGGTCTGCATCCGGGCGATATCCAGCCCGACACTGCCGATCTCGACCCCGAAATGACCCAGTCCCTCCTTCGCCAGCTCGTAATGCGATGACGACTCCAGCAGTGCCTTGGACGGAATGCACCCGACATTGGTACATGTCCCGCCGGGCGCCGGCCTGCCATCCGTTTTCCAGTCGTCGATACAGACCGTCTTCATGCCGAGCTGCGCGGCACGTATCGCGGCGATATAACCGCCCGGTCCGCCCCCGATCACCGCTACATCGAAATCCACACTCATATCCCGTCCTTTCGCCACACATGTATCCCGTTCACAAATCCAGAAGCAGACGCGCCGGATCTTCCAGCGTCTCTTTCATCGTCCTCAAGGCCAATACCGCTTCCCGCCCGTCGATCAGGCGATGGTCATAAGACAGCGCCAGATAATTCATCGGCCTGATCACAATCTGGCCATTTTCGACAACGGGGCGTTCCCTAGTGGCGTGAATGCCCAGAATCGCGGACTGCGGCGGATTAATGATCGGCGTGGAAAGCATCGATCCGAAAATCCCGCCGTTGGAAATGGAAAATGTACCGCCGGTCAGATCTTCCAGCGTCAGCTGGCCTTCCCGCGCCCGGATCGACAATTCATTGATTTTCTTCTCGATTTCCGCAATCGTCATCAAATCCGCATCTCGCATGATCGGCACCACCAAACCGCGCGGCGAGCTAATGGCGATCCCGATATCGTAATAACCATGATAGACGATGTCATTCCCGTCGATGGACGCATTGACGACTGGAAAACGTTTCAGCGCTGCAATAGCGGCCTTGACGAAAAAAGACATCAGGCCCAGCCGGACACCGTGCTCCTTTTCGAACTGCTCGCCGAATTTCTTGCGCAAGTCCAGCACCGGCTGCATGTTCACCTCGTTGAACGTCGTCAGCGACGCGGTGGACTGTTGCGACTGGATCAGCCTTTCCGCCACACGGGCACGCAGACGGCTCATCGGCACACGGTTTTCCGTACGGTTCGTCGCGCCGTAAACCGTCTGCTGCCCGGTCGACCCGGAAGGCGTATAGGATGTCGCCGCCGTCGGGACAGGACGCCGCGTGGCCTGTTCGATGGCTTTTTCATCCTCGGCCAGATCGGTTCCCCTTGCCGCCCAAGCGCGTTCCACATCTTCCTTGGTCACGCGCCCATCCTTGCCGGTACCGGTCACCTCGGTCTCATCCATACCCAGTTCTGCCATCATCCGGGCAGCCGCCGGCATGACAATACCAGAAGGATAATCGGCCGGATCGGGCATATCCCGTTCGCTGTCGAACGCAGTGGAGACAGCCGTTTTTTCCGCTGCCTTCGCCGGTTCCGGTGCGATAGCCCCGGCAGTGGCAGCCGTATCGACCGTCGCGATGACTTCACCGGCCACCACCGTATCGCCGTCCTTTTTCAGCACCGACGCCAGCACGCCGGCCGCCGGCGAAGGCAGCTCCAGAACCACCTTGTCCGTTTCGATATCGACCAGATTCTCATCCAGCGCGACCGCATCTCCCGCCTTTTTGTGCCACTGCAACAGCGTAGCTTCCGTTACCGATTCCGATAACTGGGGAACTTTCACTTCAAGAACCGCCATAAATTTCTCCACTCAAAAATTCGGAGTCACATCAATCAATAAAAACGACCCGGTTTTATTTCTTTCTTCTGTTTTCTTTTCATGACCGGACGATGACCATTTCAGGCATGGTGCCAAAAGCCGCACCGACCAGTTCCTTCTGCTGCGCCAGATGCTTCTGGAAGTATCCGACCGCCGGTGACGACGAAGCCGGACGCGAAGAATACGCCAGTTTCTGCCCTGCACGCATGCAATCGAAAATCGGCTTCAGCAACTGCAGCCATGCCCCCTGGTTTTCCGGCTCGTCCTGCACCCACATCACTTCCTCCAGCGCCGAATAACGCCTGAACTCATCCGATAGCTCGTCATGCGGGAACGGATACATCTGTTCCAGCCGGACGATCGCCACATCCTGCCGGCCCAGTTCGGCACGGCGGTGCGCCAGATCGTAATAAACACGTCCGGTGCAAACCAGAACCCGTTTCACCTTTTTCACATCCAGTGTCCTGTCCGCTTCACCCAACACCGGCAAAAACGATCCGTTCGCCAGTTCATCCAACGGCGAGGTGGCATCCTTGTGACGCAGCAACGATTTCGGCGTCATGACGATCAGGGGTTTTCTCTGCATCCTGAGCATCTGGCGGCGCAATACATGGAAAATCTGGGCCGCCGTCGTCGGCTGCACCACTTCCATATTGTTGTCCGCACACAGATGCAGATACCTTTCCAGACGTGCCGACGAATGTTCCGGACCCTGCCCCTCGAACCCGTGCGGAAGCAGCATGACCAGCCCGCAGGCACGACCCCATTTGGCTTCGCCCGAACTGATGAACTGATCAATCACGACCTGTGCCCCGTTGGCGAAATCACCGAACTGCGCTTCCCACAGCGTCAGCGTATTGGGCGCCGACGTGGCGAAACCGTATTCGAAAGCCAGTGCCGCTTCCTCGGAAAGCGGCGAATTGATGACCGTGAAACTGGCTTGGTTCGGAGAGACATGCTGGAGCGGAATATAGACGCCCGCATCCCAGCGCTCGCGGTTCTGGTCATGCAGTTCGGCATGACGGTGCACGAATGTGCCGCGCCCCGAATCCTCGCCGGCCAGCCGCACCGAAAAACCGGCCGAAACCAGCGACGCATAGGCCAGATGTTCCGCCATTCCCCAGTCCACCGGCATCTCACCGCGTCCCATGGCCGAGCGATCTCGAATGACACGTTCGACCAGCGGATGCAATTTCAGCCACTCCGGCATGGTCGTGATCCGCTCGGACAAACGCTTCAGTTCCTCCACCGGCATGGCGGTGACGACATTCTCAGCATCCCCCTGCTGTTGCAGGATCGGCTGCCATTGCAGGGCCGACTGGCTTTTCATATTCGTCATGACCGGCGACACGATCGGCACACCGGCATCCATCCGGGCACGATATCCGGCAACCAGCGCATCGGCGTCAGCTCTCGTGATGACGCCCTGACTGACCAGCCTGTCCGCATACAGGCTCCGCACACCCGGCAGCATGGCGATTTTCTTGTACATCAAAGGCTGCGTCATGGCTGGCGTATCCTGTTCGTTATGGCCGAGCTTGCGGTAGCAGACGATATCGATCACGACATCCTTGCGGAACTCCATCCGGAAATCCAGCGCGATCTGCGTCACCAGCACGACCGCCTCCGGATCGTCGCCATTCACATGGAAAACGGGCGCCTCGATCATTTTGGCGACATCGGTACAATACAGCGACGAACGGGCATCACGCACGTCCGACGTGGTAAAACCGATCTGGTTGTTCAACACGATATGCACCGTGCCGCCCGTGCTGTAACCGCGCGTCTGCGCCATATTCAGCGTTTCCTGCACGACACCCTGTCCAGAAAACGACGCATCTCCGTGCACCAGCACCGGCATGACCTGCGAACCGTCCGGATCGCCCCGGTGCATCATGCGTGCCTTGGCGGAACCTTCCACGACAGGATCGACGATTTCCAGATGCGACGGATTGAACGCCAGCGACAGATGAACCGGTCCGCCCGGCGTCGAAATGTCGCGCACGAATCCCTGATGGTACTTCACGTCCCCAGCCGGCAGTTCCTTTTCCGGCAGATTGCCTTCGAACTCGGCGAACAGGTCGGACGGCATCTTGCCCATGATATTGACCAGCACATTCAGCCGCCCGCGGTGCGCCATGCCCAGCACGATTTCCTGAATGCCTTTCGTCCCCGCCCGCTGGATCACTTCGTCCAGCGACACAATGAAACTTTCGCCGCCTTCCAGCGAAAAACGCTTCTGACCGACATATTTCGTATGCAGATACCGCTCCATGCATTCAGCCGACGTCACACGTTCCAGAATATGCCGTTTCTCTTCCGCCGTGAAATTGGGTGTGGACTGGATGGACTCCAGCCTTTCCTCGATCCAGCGTTTCTGGGCATGGTCGGTGATATACATGAACTCCGCACCGACAGAACGGCAATACGTTTCGCGCAACATTTGCAAAAGCTCGCGCAGTGTTGCGGTTTCCTGGCCGAAATAGGTATTGCTGATATTGAATACCAGATCCATATCCGTATCGGTGAACCCGTAGAAAGACGGTTCCAGCTCCGGAATCTGCGGTCGTTCATGCCGCTCCAACGGATCGAGTTTCGCCCAGTACGTCCCCAGAAAACGGTAAGCCGCCGTCATCTGCTGGGCAGCGATACGCTTGCGTTCCAGCTCGGCGTTCCCCCTGGGAACCAGGATTCTGAAAGGCGAATGCCGTGCCCGTTCGGCATAAGCCGCCACTACCGGACCATGCCGTACATCCGAACGGTTGCTGCCATCCACCGCCGGAACATTCTGCATCGAATTGAAATAGGCCCGCCAGTTTTCCGGAACGGAAGCGGGATTGTCGAGATACGCTTCGTAAAGTTCCTCCACATAAGGCGCATTGCCTGCGAAGAGGTACGAGCTGTCCTGATATTCCTGCATCATGATGCCCACCTTTTCCTTTTCGGGAAAACAGGAACTTCCGTTCCCCTTTCTCCCGCCAGCGCCTGCCTCGGGACAGGCCGAACCCCGTCACGGTATCCGACACACACCCTGCCGGCCCCGCCACAGTCTTGTAAAAGGATTATACCCCGGCAATCCCTTTTGAAGTGCCAGCCAAAACCGAAGGATTTCTCATGTATAGATCGTGGCATACCACAGAAGAAAAACATTGACCGTCAGCAAAACAGATCACGTGAATATTCCCGAAAGAATGTCGAACACCACACAAGAGACTCGTGACTGAAAACCTATAACAACTCATGAACCCCGATACGTTTCAACCAGATATGTATAGATGTGGATTGACATCCTCCCCCCGCCTGAAGGCGAGAGATTCCTACGGAGTCAGAGCACAATGCCCTGATCTCTTCGGTGGGTTCATGCTGCTGGCGACCTGACTGCATCGCTCACTTCA
>CAZRQR010000008.1:4967-33018 GCA_964602435.1 uncultured Oxalobacter sp. | reverse complement strand
TCCCTGATATCCTTCTTCTTCTGATTCCATACCGAACCTGAAATCGTGCAAGAGTTCTCTCTTCTGGATCGCTTCGCAATCCCTGCATGTATCCTCTTCCTTAAGGACGGGGTTTTACGGCACGGCTGATAAATTCCGATTCCGGAATCAGAATGCGGTCGGGAGTGGGCCATACGGGACAGGATTTGCCTGCTTTGGTCAGGCAAATCGGCATTTGCGGTACATTGGCCGTATCGCGCATACTGCCCAATCGTTCTTTCGTGCGGTTTTTCGATGCAGCTGATTCCGAAACCGTGCGGATCTGTCCGGAAGAAAAGTGTCCGGAATATGAAAGAAATGCACCAAAAAACTTTTTTGTATGCATTAAGCGGGCTGTCACGTAAAAAATAGTATGTTATTGTCGGACTTTATTGCTAACATATATATTCGTGAAAAAAAGAAGCGACCCTTCTCCATGCGCACAAGTCGTGTTCACACAAGAATACGCGTTACAAACGGGCAAACTGATCAATTGTATCTGACAACGCATGATATGTTTGCACGGACAGGGTGGCGATAAAAGTCCGGCCCTGCTATTGCGCCTAAAAGAATGAGAATCATTCTCGCCATTGCTTGCCGGCTAACCGGTATGGCAGGCAATGGTATAACAAAGTTGTCAACACGCACAGATTAGTACATAAGAGAAACGTTATATGACAGAGCGTAAAAAATGTTATCGTCTTCAGGTCGCTGAAAATCTATACCGTTTTATTGAAGAGGAAGCGTTACCCGGTACAGGAATTGACAGCGACAGTTTTTGGCGCGGTTTCGATGCGATTGTCGATGAAATGAGCCCGAAAAACCGCGCTTTGCTGGCGGAGCGGGAAAGCCTTCAGGAAGAACTGGATTGCTGGCATCGTATGAATCCCGGCCCTGTCAGGGATATGGCCGCCTACAAGCAGTTCCTGAGCGACATCGGTTATCTGGTTCCGGTGCCGGAAAATGTCAAAATCGATCCTGAAAATATTGACGAGGAAGTCTCCGTACAGGGAGGGCCCCAGCTGGTCGTTCCGCTGACGAATGCACGGTATGTCCTGAATGCCGTCAATGCAAGGTGGGCCAGCCTTTATGATGCCCTGTATGGTTCGGATGCCATCAGTGAGGAAGACGGCGCCGGTAAGAGTGGCCCCTATAACGCCATAAGAGGCCAGAAAGTCATTGCCTATGCACGTTCAATGCTGGATGAATTCATCCCGCTGGCCGCCGGGTCGCATCATGATGCCGTCCGTTATTATCTCAAGAATGGACAGCTTGCTGTTGTATTGAAGAACGGTAATGAAACATCGCTGAAACAGCCCGGGTGGCTTGCGGGGTATAACGGCGATCCGGAAAATCCTGCGTCCCTGCTGTTCAAGCAGAATCAGCTTCATTTCGATCTGCTTTTCGACAAGAACGATCCGGTTTGTGCAGGTGATCCTGCCGGTATCCGCGACATCATCATGGAAGCGGCCACGACGACCATTCTGGATTGCGAAGATGCCGTGGCGGCTGTGGATGCCGATGACAAGGTGCTTGTTTACCGGAATCTGCTCGGCGTTCTGAAAGGCGACTTGGAAGAAAACGTAACCAAGAACGGAACGACTTTCGTCCGTCGGATGAACAAGGATCGTGAATATCTGTCTCCCGCTTCCGGTGAAAAATTCACGTTGCCGGGGCGCAGTCTGATTTTTGTCCGCAATGTTGGTCTTCTGATGCAGAATCCTGCTATTCTGGATCGTGACGAAAACGATATTTTCGAAGGTATCATGGATGCCGTCATCACAACGCTGATCGTCAAGCGCGATCTGCAAAACAGGATCAGTTCCCGTCGCGGCTCCATTTACGTGGTCAAGCCGAAGCTGCATGGTCCCAAGGAAACCGCCTTCACGAACGAACTGTTCAACAGGGTTGAGGCGTTGCTCGGATTGGAACCCAATACAGTCAAGCTGGGTATTATGGACGAGGAACGCCGTACCAGTGCCAATCTGAAAGCGTGTATTGCTGAAGTACCTCATCGTCTGGCGTTCATCAATACCGGCTTCCTTGACCGGACTGGCGATGAAATCCATACCTCCATGGAAGCAGGTCCGATGATCCGCAAGAAAGACATGAAAAAAACGTCGTGGATCAATGCCTATGAAGTCAACAATGTCCAGGTGGGACTGGAATGCGGCATGAGAGGCAAGGCGCAGATCGGAAAAGGCATGTGGGCCGCTCCGGATCTGATGGCTGACATGATTGCGCAGAAAGGGGATCATCTGAGGGCCGGTGCCAATACCGCCTGGGTTCCGTCTCCGACAGCGGCTGTTTTGCATTCGTTGCACTATCATCAGGTCAATATCGAGGAAACGCAGGCAGCCATGGAAAAACAGCCGTTTGTGGATGTTCTGGACGATCTGCTGACGATTCCTGTTACCGACAAGCCGGACTGGTCTCCGGAAGAAATCCAGCAGGAACTCGATAATAACGCGCAGGGTATTCTGGGTTATGTCGTCCGCTGGGTCAATCAGGGAATCGGTTGCTCGAAAGTGCCTGATATCAGTGATATTGCCCTGATGGAAGATCGTGCGACACTCCGTATTTCCAGTCAGCATATCGCCAACTGGTTGCGTCATGGCGTTGCCACGATGCCTCAGGTCATGAATACCCTGAAAAGAATGGCCGCTGTGGTGGACCATCAGAATGCCGGTGATCCGACATACCGTAAAATGACAGATGATTTCACCTATTCTCCGGGGTTCAGGGCCGCTTGTGATCTGGTGTTCAGAGGGCTGTCGCAGCCGTCTGGCTATACGGATCCGTTGCTGCAGACATGGCGTCAGAGAGCGAAGGAACAATTCAAATGTTCCTGCTGTTCGTAAGACCGGATCAGTGAGGTTTTTCGAAAATCCGACGGATGTCGGGAAACAAAAAGTCGGGAGATTCGCTCTCCCGGCTTTTTTATTTATTTAGGAAAAACATATGGATATCCTCAAATATAAAGGATATGAGGGGTCAACCAAGATTGACATGGAGCGAGGTGTTTGTAGAGGAAAGATCCTGTTTATTATGTCCGGTGACAGACACCAGTATAGAACTGGAAAAACCCGCACGCATGAAACGCACAGGCAAAAAAATATCCGCGAGTATGACGGCGCGGAAAACCGCTTAGTTAAGTAGTGCATTCAGGTTAGCCCGGCTGTATAGATCCTGTCAAGCGGGTTTTGCCTTCTGATAATGATATAACGCTTTGCGTTTAACGTTATTCGTTATATTATTGCACCATGATTCAATCATTTTCATGTGCTGATACGCAAGCGCTTTTTGCTGGGCGTTCTGTTCCGCGATTTGTGAATATTCGTACAGTAGCAGAGCGCAAGCTACAGATGCTTCACAGGGCCGTCTGCCTTGATGATTTGCGTATTCCCCCGAATAACCGTCTTGAGGCGCTCAAGGGAGACAGGAAGGGGCAGTACAGCATCCGGATTAACGGCCAATGGCGGCTGTGTTTCCGGTTTGAAGGGGCCATGCGTTTGATGTGGCTATTGTGGATTATCACTGAATGGGAGAGGTATATGGATAAGGTTATCAATGGCATGCGGCCCGTTCATCCGGGCGAAATCCTGAGGGAAGAATTTTTGAAGCCGTTGAATTTGTCCGCGAATGGTCTGGCGATTGATTTGCATGTTCCGGCTCCCCGCATTAATGATATTGTCCGGGAAAAGCGGGGGATTACAGCCGATACTGCTTTGAGACTGGCTCGATATTTCGGGACAAGTGCGGAATTTTGGCTAGGTTTACAGGATGATTACGATCTGAAAACCTGTCGGGAGCAATTACATGATACGTTAAACCGGATTGTTCCCAGGATTGCCGCTTAACCTGTTTGACACCCCCCCTTCTATTTTTTTCCGCATTTCCGGCATGTTTCGGGGTGCGCTCGGTCATAGGGCAAAACGGTTTTTACCAAATGACAGTTGCATGGCCTTGCCATTCAGTTTGGCCTTCATGCGCCAGAGTTTCGAACCGGTCGGTGCAATCTCGATATACAACCCGCCACCGTCAAAGAGTGCGTATTTCTTTTCCCTCGGTTTTGTGTTATCGATCTGTTTGGGGGTAAGTGGAACGATCAGTTTTGCCATATGGGTAGTAGGTGGGTAGATGAAAAAATAGGTAGGTGAAATATCTACCCTAAAACCTACCCAAAAATGTCAGCTTCGGCAATACCGCATTAGACCGCATAAAACAGAAAACCCGCGTAAACACTTGGTTTTACACGGGTTTTTATACTGTATTGGATTGCTTTGAACTGGCTGTTGGTGCCGGGAGCCGGAATCGAACCGGCACGGTGTTTCCACCGGCAGATTTTGAGTCTGCTGCGTCTACCAATTTCGCCATCCCGGCGACGCCTGTGCATTATCGCTGATTTGCCTTTTCAGGGCAACTCAAAAGCCTGTTTTCAGGTATTTTTGTCTCTAAAATCGTAAAATGCTCGACGATTGGCGGGCGAGCGAAGAACGGACCGACAACACCGCGCCACTGGAGGAAAGCAGGCGATTCACGGAAATCGACAGTGTGATTTTCCAATGTTTGCCAGTAGTTCATCAGGACATAGCGTTCCGGTGATTCAATACATTTATTGATCTGGTATCCGATGAATCCTTTTGCTTTGGCAATGTGCTCAGTGATGCCGTGTAATATGGCCTTATCGAATTCAGCTTGTTTGCCGGGCTGTATCAGAATATCGACGAGTTCAAGAATCATGTGTTTTCCTGAGATGCAAAGACCGGCATTCTATCATCGAAACAGCCAGTTCATACCATTTTGTCATGGATGGACTATACGGTGTGGGTAGCGCAGTGCATCCAGCCACCGGATCAAGGGAATCGTGGCGGGCAAAAGCGGTTCGACGTGAATGGAACCTTGCCAGCTGAATGACTGGCCTTCGCGGCTTTGCGGAATCCCTTTCCATTGGCGGCTGATGAAAAAATGCAGGCGGACATGGGCATGGGGATAAACATGCTCGACGCAGCACCAAGGATCCGTATTCAGAACCGTTATTCCCAGTTCTTCCATGAATTCGCGCTTTAATGCTTCTTCAACCGTTTCATCGGTTTCGACCTTGCCCCCCGGAAATTCCCAGTAGCCTTCATAGGGTTTTCCAGACGGCCTCTGTGCCAGCAGGACATCCCCGTTTTCTTTCATGAGGATACCGACGGCAACATCAACGGGCGCTTTTTTTTCGATATCATTTTTCACTGTCATCCCACAAGTTGCCGGTCGGGTTGGAGGAGGGGGCGACGATGCCGAAGTGCCGGTAGGTCGCTGTCGTGGCGATACGTCCCCGCGGGGTTCTTTGCAAATATCCCTGCTGTATCAGATAGGGCTCCAGAACGTCTTCGATCGTGTCGATTTCTTCTCCGATCGCTGCGGCCAGGTTGGCGATCCCGACAGGACCGCCGCTGAATTTGAAAAGAACGGCTTCCAGCAGTTTGCGATCCATCAGATCGAAGCCGACCGGATCGACGTCCAACATTCTCAGTGCGGCATCTGCCATTTCACGTGTGATTTCGCCTGTTCCTTTCACTTCGGCATAGTCCCGTACCCGGCGGAGCAGGCGGTTGGCAATACGGGGGGTTCCCCGTGCGCGGCGGGCGATTTCCCGTGCTCCATCTTCAACGATCGGCGCTTTGAGAAGCATGGCGCTGCGGGTGACGATGCGGGTCAGATCGTCGATATCGTAAAATTCGAGCCGGGCCACGACACCGAACCGGTCTCTCAACGGATTGGTCAGCATGCCGGCACGGGTTGTCGCGCCGATCAGGGTAAAAGGCTGCAAGTCCAGTTTGACCGAACGGGCGGCAGGACCTTCGCCGATCAGGATGTCGATCTGGTAGTCTTCAAGCGCGGGATAAAGAATTTCCTCGACAACTGGTGACATCCGGTGGATTTCGTCAATGAAAAGGACATCGTTGGCTTCCAGATTGGTCAGAATGGCGGCCAGGTCTCCCGCACGTTCCAGAACGGGTCCGGAAGTCTGGCGGAGATTGACCCCCATTTCACGGGCAATGATGTGGGCCAGTGTGGTTTTACCCAGTCCCGGTGGACCGAACAACAGGGTATGATCCAGCGCTTCGTTGCGTTTTTTGGCTGCCGCAATGAATATTTCCAGCTGTTCACGGGTTTTATGTTGACCGACGTATTCGTTCAGATATTTCGGACGTAACGCCCTTTCGATGGCTTCTTCATTGGGAGACGCCGGAGCGGCATCGATAATTCTTTTTTCGCTGAAGTCGTCGGTTTGAATGCTCATGTTGAACCCGTTTCCGTTTTCTGGAGTTAGCCTTTGGACAGGGCTTTCAGTGCCATTTTAATCCCGTCCGATACGTTACTACAGTCTCCGGGTATCTGCCTGATG
The DNA here is from genome assembly GCA_964602435.1 of uncultured Oxalobacter sp. Lineage (GTDB taxonomy): Bacteria > Pseudomonadota > Gammaproteobacteria > Burkholderiales > Burkholderiaceae_D > Oxalobacter. The sequence goes on along the minus strand of CAZRQR010000008.1, from coordinate 26,603 downwards.
GCCGCAAGCGTTTCCTTTTCAGAGTAACCCAGTGCCAGAAGTGCGTTCTGGATATCGGACAGGGTGTCGTTGGGGATCGTTGCCGAAACAGCGGATAATGCGCTGGAATCCAGCTTTCCTTTCAGTTCCAGCAAAAGTCGTTCAGCCGTCTTTTTGCCGATACCGGGAATTTTTGTCAGACGGGAAGTATCTTGCAAGGCGACGGCCTGTGCCATTTCCGTTACGGACAGTCCTGACAGAAGGGCAAGTGCGATTCGTGCTCCGATTCCGGTAATCCTGATCAGTTGTCTGAAAAGCGCTCTTTCATCCAGACTGCCGAATCCGTAAAGGATATGTGCATCTTCACGGATGGCAAGATGGGTAAAAAGGGTGACTTTTTCGCCGATGGACGGAAGATTGTAGAACGTGCTCATCGGCACGTCGATTTCATAGCCGATGCCCTGGCAGTCCACCAGAAGCTGTGGCGGGTTTTTCTGCAGCAAAGTCCCGTGTATGCGACCGATCATGTTGTGTTGACCCTACAATGTGGTGAATGGTATGTTTACCGGATAAGTCTGCCCCGTCTAATGCGGAAAGTGTTCCTGTTGTCCAATACGGCAGCTTTTTCCAGCGTACGGATGGCATCGAATCCGTGCGCATGGCAAATGGCGACTCCGAGCGCGTCCGCCGCATCGCTTCCCGGGATTCCGGGGAGCGACAGCAGGCGTTGCACCATTTCCTGAACCTGTTTTTTCTGGGCCTTGCCATGTCCGACTATCGCCTGCTTGATTTGCAGTGCCGTGAACTCGTAAACAGCCAGTTCGGAAGCGACAAGGGCGCTGATGGCAGCGCCGCGTGCCTGTCCCAGCAACAGGGTCGACTGCGGATTGATATTCACGAAAACCTTTTCGATGGCGGCGCAGTCCGGCTGATAGGTTGCAATGATTTCGCTGACGCCATCGAAAATAGTTTTCAGGCGTGAAGGCAATCCCGCTTCCGGCGGTGTTCTGACGGTTCCGGATGCAATGTAGCTCAAGGTGTGGCCTTTTTTGTGAATGACTCCGAAACCTGTCGTTCTGAGTCCGGGATCGATGCCGAGGATTTTCATGGCCAGACCTTTACCGGACAATGCAGGGTGTCTCCGCCATGAAAATCCCTTTTTGGGTCAGTGACGAAAATGGCGGATGGATGTAAAGACCATCGCGATGCCGTGTTCATCCGCGGCAGCGATCACTTCAGGGTCGCGCACGGAACCTCCGGGCTGGATAACGGCCGTGGCGCCGGCATTGGCCACGATATCCAGACCGTCCCTGAACGGAATGAAAGCGTCGGATGCCACGACCGATCCCTGAAGGGACAAGCCGGCATTGGCCGCTTTCATGGTGGCTGTCCGGGCGGCATCGACACGGCTCATCTGGCCAGCGCCGATACCGAGCGCCATTCCGTTTCCGCAAAAAACGATCGCATTGGATTTGACAAACTTGACGACCTTGGAGGCGAAAAGCATATCCTGCATTTGTTGTGGTGTCGGCTGTTTTTTCGTGACCACTTTCAGGTCGGTTGCAATGACATCGACGATGTCCGGTGACTGGACGAGCAGGCCGCCGCCAACCCGTTTGAGGTCGAAGGCATTGGCATTTCTGCCCAGTGCGATTTGCAGGAGACGCAGGTTTTTCTTGCTGTTGAATATGTTTCTGGCTTCTTCCGTGAAGGACGGGGCGATCAGCACCTCGACAAACAGTTTGGACACTTCTTTCGAAGTGCGGCCATCGAGTTCTCCGTTGAATGCGATAATGCCGCCGAATGCTGCTTCGGGATCGGTCTGCAACGCTTTCTGATAGGCTTCCAGCAGGTCTTTGCCTGTGGCAACACCGCAGGGATTCGCGTGTTTGATGATGACGCATGCCGGTTCATCGAAATTCTTGACGCACTCCCAGGCGGCATCCGCATCACTGATATTGTTATAGGAAAGTTCCTTGCCTTGCAGTTGCAGGTAACTGGCCAGTGTTCCCGGCGCGATGTTTTTTTCCCGGTAGAATGCAGCGGACTGGTGAGGATTTTCGCCGTAACGCATATCCTGTACCTTTTCGAACTGCAGGTTCAGGATTTCCGGATAGATCCGGCGGTTTTCGTGTTTTTTGTCCGCTTTCAGGCTCGACATGTAATTGGCGATCGCACCGTCATACTGTGCGGTATGCGCGAAAGTTTTCTTGGATAGCTCGAAACGTGTATCAACAGAAAGCGAGCCGTTGTTCTTTTTCATCTCGGCGATGATTCCGTTGTAATCTGCCGGATCGCAAACGACAGCGACGTCCCGGTAATTCTTGGCGGCGGAACGGAGCATGGCGGGACCGCCGATGTCGATGTTTTCAATGGCGTCTTCCAGTGTGCAGTTTTCTTTTGCAACAGTCTGCAGGAACGGGTACAGATTGACGACAACCATGTCGATGGTATGAATGCCATGTTCCTGTATGGCGTTCAGATGGGCCGGAGTGTCGCGTCTGGCCAGAATGCCGCCATGAATTTTCGGATGCAGGGTTTTCACACGGCCATCCAGCATTTCCGGAAATCCGGTGTAATCAGCGACTTCAGTGACGGAGATACCGTTTTTCTGAAGCAATTCCGCCGTTCCGCCGGTAGAAAGGATGGTGATATTCATGGCGGACAGTTCTCTGGCGAACTCGACGATGCCTGTTTTGTCAGAGACGGATATCAGAGCGAATTGAGTCATGATGAAAGAATTTGAATAAACAAAAAATGGAAGAACCGGTTACAGAAGATTGTGTTCGAGCAGTTTTTTCCGGAGGGTGTTCCGGTTGATACCCAGCATTTCGGCAGCATGCGACTGGTTGTTTCTTGCATGAGTCATGACGGCAACAAGAACCGGTTTTTCCACCGTATGCATGATCATGTTGTAGATATCCGTCGGCTTTTGCCCGTCAAGATCGTTGAAATATTCCTGCAGGCTTTGCAGAATAACTTCCTGAATATGCTCTTTGCTCATATCGTGTTTCCAATGGCGGCTTTGCCAGCCGGCCAATCAATCCGGTTTTAAATTAGTATTGTAACCTCTCGCCGTGCTCAAGTAGAAATGTAAAAAAACGATTGATTTCGTTAATCTGCTCTTCACACGTGTTGGCGGTGTTGGTTTTTTGCCTCAGCTTTTCCCCGTCAGGCAGGTTTCTGGCATACCAGCCGATATGTTTTCGGGCATTGCGAACGCCGATGGTTTCACCGTAGAAACGGTAATGATCTTCCAGATGCTCCTGCAAGATCCGCCATATTTCGCTGATTGCCGGAGAAGGCAGAAGGGTGCCGTGTTCGAGAAAATGTCCGATTTCACGGAATATCCAGGGTCTGCCCTGCGCCGCACGGCCGATCATGACCGCATCGGCACCTGTTTTGTCGAGAACGGCTTTGGCCTTTTGGGGCGAATCGATGTCGCCGTTGGCCACGACCGGGATAGAGACAAGCGATTTTACTTCGGCAATGGTATCGTATTCCGCTTCTCCACGATAGCCGTCGGCGCGTGTCCTGCCGTGCAGTGTCAGCATGGCTATGCCGGCCGATTCCGCGATTTTGGCGATGGATGGCGCATTGATATGGGTACGGTCCCAGCCGGTGCGGAATTTCAGGGTGACGGGGACATTCACCGCGCGGGTTACGGTATCCAGAATCGTGCCGACCAGATGTTCATCCCGCAAGAGTGCCGAGCCGCACCAGTTGTTGCATACTTTTCTGGCCGGACATCCCATGTTGATGTCGATGATCTGGGCGCCCTGATCGACATTGTAACGGGCGGCATCTGCCATGATGGCCGGATCGGAACCGACGATCTGGACTGCGCGTGGTTCTTTTTCACCGCCATGCATGATGCGCTTCCGGCTTTTTGCCGTATTGCGCAGCAGTGGGTTGGCGGCAGCCATTTCGGATATGGCGTAGCCCGCGCCGAGTTTCTTGCACAGCTGGCGGAATGGGCGGTCTGTAATGCCGGCCATCGGAGCAACGACAAGATTGTTTGGAAGAATATAGGGGCCGATTTGCATGATGGACAATGAAGCGAAAGTCAGTATTTTCCGGAATGCGCGAAAACGGACCGACCGGTGATTCAGTAATGTTTGTAATAATCGATAGTGGTGTTCATGCCTTCTTCCAGATGGGATGCCTCTCCCCATTGCAACAGTTCAAGTGTACCGTCGGTCCAGCGGAAACGGTTGATGCTGGTGTTCAGGACGGGCATTTCGCAGCGGGTTCCCAAAGGAATGTTCCTGGCTACGCGGTAAGCGGTTTCGATGACTCCGAAATGGGTTACGATCGCTATTTTTTTTCCGGAATGGCGGATGGCAACCTCGCGGATGGCATTCAGGACACGATGGTGAAATTGCCGGTGACTTTCTGTTTTACGTTCGCCATCCGGAAAAAAGTGGTCGGGATCGGCGGCATACCAAGCTTTGTAGGATTCAGGATAGGCTTCCCTGATTTCGCTGTCCATCATGCCCTCGCAAATGCCGTAGCAGCGTTCCCTGAAGGAACGATCCCTGTGAACCGGCAGGCCATGTTGTCTGGAGATTTCATGCGCCGTCTGGTATGCCCTTTGCAGATCGCTTGAGAAAATGACGTCCAGCGGCTCGTCACGCAGGGTGTCCGCCAGCGTGACGGCCTGCAAACGGCCGTTTTCGTTCAGGGGGATGTCACTGTGCCCCTGCAATCGTTTCTGTTTGTTCCATGCCGTTTGCCCGTGCCGGATGATCAGGATATCGGTCGGCTGTCTCACGTTCCGGCTCAAAGCGATTTCTCGATTTCCGGGTTCAGGGAATAGACACCGGTGATGCTTGCCTGATCCAGAACATGTCCTTTCATGGCGGCAAGAACGTCCTGACCGGTGAAACGGCCGGTGAGTGGCAGTTTTTCAATATCGAGTGCATAGAGAGTGAAAACGTAATGATGCGGGATGGCATCGTTCCAGGGAGGACATGGACCATCGTAGCCATAGTAATCGCCTTCCATATCCTTGTCGCCGGCGAACCATGCCGTGTAGTCATTGATGCCCTGTTTCGAACCGTGCAATGCTTCAGGACCACTCTTGCCTCTGGCGGTAATACCACTGGAAAATTCACCTTCGGAAATGGAATGGACGCTGGCCGGCAGATCGACAAGTACCCAGTGATAAAAATCGACCCTCGGCAGATCGGCCGGGACGGTTTTGCCTTCCTGATTGACATCGTCTCCCTTGGATGGCACATCGTAATCGTGACAGATCAGAACGAGCGAACGGGTATTTTCAGGCAGGCCACTCCAGGCAAGATGGGGATTTCTGTTGTCTGACATGGCCACGTGTGCGGCATTGTCGATTTTGCAAAAGGCAAAGGGGGTTGGGATTTTCGCCCCATCCTTGAAGGAATCGCTCCAGAGTTTCATGACATCTCCTGAAAAAGTGGGTGGAAACAATATGGTTATTGTGCCAGATACAGGCGGTTTTAACATCTGTTTCAGGCTTGCCGGCCTGTGGTTTTCCGGCTGGATGTATCCAGCCAGAACGTGACCGGGCCGTCGTTGATCAGGGCGACCTGCATATCGGCGCCGAATTCGCCTGTCTGGATATGGGGCAGCCGTTTTCTCGCCTGGCAGACGAAATAGTCGAACAGTCTTTTCCCGATATCCGGAGGCGCCGCCGGCGAGAATGAAGGGCGTGTTCCGGATTTTGTATCCGCCGCCAAGGTGAATTGCGGAACGATCAGCAGTTCTCCGCCTGTTGCGGTGACAGACAGGTTCATTTTACCGTTTCCGTCTGAAAAAATACGGTAATTCAGTATACGTTCCAGCAGCTGATCCGCCTCTTTTTCGGTATCGTCCCGTTCGGCGCATAACAATACCAGCAATCCTTTTCCGATTCGGCCGATTTCTTCTTCGTTGACGGTGACACTAGCTTGGCTGACTCGTTGCAAGAGGGAAATCATCGGTGTGTTCCTTGCGATTTGTATTAAACGGGAATTTGAACGGGTATTTTGACATCCTCCACGCCCTGAAGAAAGTGGAGGATGTCAAGTGGCAAGGTGCGAATCCGGAGCAGGACGGTCCTTTTCGCCGGTGGCTGTCGTCATGACGGGCGCTGTATTGTTGCAGTCAGGATATTTCATGCGGGATACAGCGCTCCTAGCACGCGAGCGCCTCTTGCACCGGTAACCTGGGGCAGATTTCCGGATTCATGGGCGATGAACCTGTAAGCCAGCCATGCAAACGCTAACGATTCGACATGCATGGGATCGATTCCCAACAGGTCGCTTGTCGACAGTTCTGCGGAAATGTTTTTTTCGTGCAGCTTCTGGTTCAGCAGGGCCATCAGAAAGCGGTTCTTTGCGCCACCGCCACATACATAGGCTTGCCGGATTTCAGGTGCATGATCTTGCAATGCTTCGGCGATTGATGTCGCCGTTAGCATGGTCAATGTCGCCTGGATGTCTGCAGGATCCGGTGGCTCGGACATGAAAGCCTGAAACAGTTTTTCACGTAACCATTCCAGATTGAAAAGGTCGCGGCCGGTACTCTTGGGCGGCAATTTGCAGAAGAACGGTTCGGCCAGCATGATTTTCAGCAGTTTGTCCGAATACTGTCCGCTTTTTCCCCATGCACCATCCATGTCGTACGGCTGGTTTCTCTTGGATTGTATCCATGCGTCAAGAAGCATGTTTCCGGGACCAGTATCGAAACCCGAAACCGAGCCGTCTGGTCGCAGTATGCTGATATTGGCTATGCCGCCGATATTGATGACGGCACGGGGTACTGTATTGTCACCGAAAACGGCCAGATGAAAGGCCGGTACGAGTGGGGCACCCTGACCGCCGGCCGCGATATCGCGACTCCGGAAATCGGCGATGACATCGATTCCGGTCAGTTCGGCAAGCAGGGCCGGATTGTTGGTTTGCCGCGTGAAACCGAGATCGGGACGATGCCGGATGGTTTGTCCGTGTACGCCGATAGCCTGTATTTCGTTGTGGGAAATACCGCTTTTCCTGACCAGTTCGTTGACGTTTTCGGCATAGAGCATCGCCAGTCTGTTTGCGGCCAGTGCTTCCCTTTCGATTTCGTTTTCCCCCGGAGACTGAAGCGCCATGAGCCGTTTCCGGAAAGAGAGATCGAAAGGTATGCTGGCGGCGGAAAGAATCTCCAGTTTGCCACCTGCGTAATGATCCGGAAAAGATGCCAGCACACCGTCCACGCCGTCAAGGCTTGTGCCGGACATCAGGCCGATGAATAGTGCCATGGTCGCTGTCTTTTCCAGTGGACCGTTTACGGGTTGTTATAGGCAAGCTGCTGATGTCCCGAAGCCGGATCCATCAGGGCGATGCGGTGTTTCATTTCAGCCAGATTGGCCCTGAAACGAACCATTTCGTGGGCAGTCAGCGGGTGTACATTCGGCATGTCCACCTGTGAAGGATTCTGCTGGACGTTGTTGACCCGGAATTCATAATGCAGGTGAGGGCCGGTACTGATACCGGTTGCGCCGACGAACCCGATCACATCACCTTGGCTGACTTTCTTGCCACGTGTCATTCCGGGGGCGATCCGGCTCATGTGCCCATATGCCGTCGAATAGGCTCCCCAGTGTTTGATAGTGACGAAGTTACCGTACCCGTTTTGCCATCCGGAAAAACTGATGACGCCGTCAGCAGCCGCACGGATCGGTGTTCCTGTCGGTGCAGCGAAATCGATGCCCTTGTGCTGTCTGACTTTTCCTGTCACCGGATGGACACGGATGGCGAATCCGGAAGAGACACGGATGAATTCAAGTGGCGATTTCAGAAAGGCTTTCTTTTGGGATTTTCCGTGGAAATCGTAGTATCCGCCTTTGCCGGGCGTGCGTTCGAACCATATGGACTGATAAGGTGTGCCGTTATTGGTGAATTCGGCAGCAAGAATATTACCATTCTTGAGGAATTTGCCATTTTGCCAGTATGTTTCGTAGACGATATTGAAACGGTCGCCCCGTCTCAGGTCCGAATTGAAATCGATATCGGTAGAGAACATTTCAATGAATTTGCGGGTGACGGGATCAGGAACGCCCGCAGCATCGGTTGCAGCGAAAAGTGACGATTGAATGGTTCCTGAACGCATTTCGACGATCCGTTCCATTTTGCTGTTTTCTTCCGAGATATCGAAACCGGAATCTGTCCGGCGGACAACCATATTTGTCTGGATATCGCCGGAATCATTCAGTCGGGTGGCCAGCATGTAAAGCTGGCCTTGGTCATCGGTTTGCGCATGGATTGTCTGTCCGGTTTTCAATTGCAGGAAAATCCGGGATTTTTCATGGGTCTTGATGAAGTCCGCGGCGTTTCTGTCATGGATGCCCAGTCTTGTCAGAAGCGTGCCAAGAGTATCTCCAGGACGGACCTTGTCTTCGCGTGTATAGAATTGTTTTTCCTGCCGGATTTTTTCAATTTGCGTATCGAGCGACGGAAGCCGGATTTCTTCCTCGATGATGCGGAAAGCGATCTGGCGGGTATCGGGAGGATCGCCGGGCGCAACGGCGGCGGCGCCGAATGCGACGAAGGCGAAACAGAGAGAAACAAGTGAAACAATCCGTGTTTTTCGTGACGTTCCCAGTAAGACCCGTTTCGCCCGGTCAATGAATCGCATTGAATTCCTCTTGTTGCTGCAATCAGTTAGAATTGACTTTTTTTGCGCAGGATGCTTTTCTTGTTATTGGCCTGTGGCAAAATTGCTCAAAGCACACATTATATCAATACAATCAGTCGTAAAAAGTCAAATGAACGAAAAAAATTCCCAGTCAGCGCCTGTTGAAGAATTGCCCTTGTCCGATTCGGTCAAGGAAGCGATGGCGATCACGCTGCGCGGTTGTGACGAGCTGCTGATCGAATCCGAGTTTGCCCAGAAACTTGCACGTTCCGAAAAAAACGGAAAACCGCTCAGGATCAAGTTGGGGCTGGATCCTACTGCACCGGATCTCCATCTGGGCCATACGGTTGTGTTGAACAAGATGCGTCAATTGCAGGATCTGGGCCATGTCGTTATTTTTCTGATCGGCGATTTCACTTCCATGATCGGTGATCCAAGCGGCAGGAATGTCACGCGGCCGCCGCTGACACGTGAGCAGGTCAAGGAAAATGCCATGACCTATTTTTCGCAGGCCAGTCTCGTTCTCGATCCTGAGAAGACGGAAATCCGTTACAACTCCGAGTGGAGCGACGGTCTCGGCGCAAGAGGAATGATCCAGCTGGCTTCGCAATATACGCTGGCACGGATCATGGAGCGCGATGATTTTGCCAAGCGGTTCAGGAACGGCTATCCGATTTCCGTTCACGAGTTGCTGTATCCGTTGATGCAGGGGTACGATTCAGTGGCGTTGCAGTCCGATCTGGAACTGGGGGGAACGGACCAGAAATTCAATCTGCTTGTCGGACGCGAGCTTCAGCGCCAGTATGGGCAGGAACCGCAATGTATTCTGACCATGCCATTGCTGGAAGGGCTGGACGGTGTCGAGAAAATGTCGAAATCCAAAGGCAATTATGTCGGAATCACCGAGCCGGGAAATGTCATGTTCGGCAAATTGATGAGTATTTCCGATGAAATGATGTGGCGTTACTACGATTTGCTGTCGTTCAGGTCGGTTCATGACATCGAACGCCTGAAGGAAGAAGTCAGAAACGGACGCAATCCGCGTGATGTCAAGGTGGAATTTTGTCAGGAAATCGTGACCCGTTTCCACTCGAAAGCGGATGCCGATGCGGCGCTGGAGGATTTCGTCGCGCGTTCACGTGGAGGGATTCCGGACGATATCCCATCCGTGACATTGAATGGTGCGCCATTGGGTATCGGACAGGTGTTGAAGCAGGCAGGATTGTGTGCTTCTTCCTCGGAAGCCTTGAGGATGGTCGATCAGGGTGGTGTCAGGGTGGACAGCGCTCCCGTCAGTGACAGGGGATTGAAACTGAATGCCGGTACATTTGTCGTGCAGGTCGGCAAACGCAAATTTGCCAAGGTGACGCTGAACTGAGGAAGAGGATCGTATCAGATACGGTCTCGGCCGACTTTCCTGACGCCGGGGACATGGCGGACCCGGCGGATCAGACGGGCCAGATGCTCCCGGTCTTCAACCTGTACGGTGAATTTCAGCAGATTGAATTCTCCCTGTGTTTCCATTTCGACAGCCGTGATATTGGCATCCGATCCGCTGATTTCCGCCGTTACGCGGGCCAGTATGCCTTTTTCCTCGACAACCAGCAAACGCAGGTAACAGTCGAAGCTGCGGTTCAGATCCTCGCCCCAGTCAACGTTGATCCATTTTTCCGGTTCTTTGGCGACCAGTTTCTTGGCCTGCGGACATTCCGCGTTGTGCACCATGAGCCCATGAGTCTTGTTGAGCTCGCCGATGATGGTATCTCCCGGAATCGGCAGGCAGCATGTCGCCAGCTGGACATTGATTCCCTCACTGCCATAAATAATGACCGGTTCGATTTTTTGCGGTTCCTCTTCGATAACGGTTCCCGTTTTGTGGCCGATTTCCTCGAACAGTCCCGCTATCCGGCGGGCGACTAATACGGCAAGCCGTTTCCCGGTACCGATATCGATGTAGATATCGTCAAGGGTTTTGGAGCCTGTTTCGTACAGCAGTCTGTCGATGACAGGCTGGGGGATTCCTGTTTCATCCAGATGGATTGATTTCAGTGATTGTCGCAGAAGTTGCTGGCCGAGTTTAATGGAGTCCGCCTGATTGACCGAACGCAGATAACTTCTGATGCGCGAACGGGCCTTTCCGGTCTTGACGAATTCAAGCCAGGACGGTGTCGGGTGTGCATCGGGTGAGGTAATGATTTCAACGATGTCACCGTTTTGCAATTCCGTTCTCAATGGCACGACACTGTTGTTGATCTTGACCGAAGCCGTATGGTCACCGACATCGGAGTGGATGTTGTAGGCGAAATCCAGTGCGGTTGCGGTACGTGGCAAAGCGATGATTTTGGATTTTGGCGTAAAAACATAAACGGAGTCCTTGAACAGATCGACTTTGATATGTTCGATAAATTCGGTGGAATTACCCGTTTGCTGTTGGATGTCGAGCAGGGACTGAAGCCAGCCGAGACTGTTTTTCTGAAGGTCGGTCAGGGATTCGTTTCCTGTCTTATACAGCCAGTGTGCAGCAATACCCGTTTCGGCGACATGATGCATTTCCTGCGTCCTGATCAGGAACTCGACCGGATCGCCATACGAGCCGATCACGGTTGTGTGGAGCGACTGGTAATTGTTCAGTTTCGGTATGGCGATGAAATCCTGTACCTTGCCCGGAATGGGCTTGTATAACGCATGCAGGATACCCATAGCCATGTAGCATTGCGGAATGCTGTCAACGACAATCCGGAAGCCGTAGATATCCCGTATTTGCGAAAAGGGAAGATTCTGGCTGCGCATGGTACGGTATATGCTGTACAGGGTTTTTTCACGACCATAGATTTCGGCGTGTATGCCGTTTTCTTTCAGGGCATTGCTGACTGCCGAATGTACTGTTTCAATCAGGGAACGGCGGTCGCTTCGCGAGGCTCTTACGGCTTTTAAAAGGGTTCCGTGGCGAAAAGGGTACAGATTGTAAAACGACAGATCCTGCAATTCGCGGAAGAGCTTGTTGATACCAAGACGGTAGGCGATCGGAACGTACACTTCCATTGTCTCGAGCGCGATCCGGTGACGTTTGGACAGGGACATGACGTCCAGTGTCCGTATATTGTGCAGGCGGTCTGCCAGTTTGACCAGAATGACCCGGACATCGCGAGCCATTGCCAGCAACATTTTCCGGAAATTCTCGCCCTGCGCGTCGACGTAAGTCTTGAACTGGAGTTTTTCCAGTTTTGACAGACCGTTGACCATTGCCGCAACCGGGGCGCCGAACCGTTCGATCAGTTCTTCCTGTTTGACGCCCTGATCTTCGACTACGTCATGCAACAGTGCAGCCATGATCGCCTGTGCATCCAGTTTCCAGTCGGCACAGATTTCCGCGACAGCCAAGGGGTGGGAAATATAGGGTTCCCCTGATTTCCGGAACTGTCCCAGATGTTTTTCATCCGCAAAACGGAAAGCGTTCCGTATCTGCTTCATCTCGCCCGGAGAAATGTAGCTTTCCAGTTTTTTTGACAGATGTGAAAAGGTGACTATTTCAGGCTTCGGGGGGGATACTATGAGACCGGTACTGTCAATCTGATTAACAGGCCAAGAGGAATAACTGAGATTGATCTTGTGATCTAGGTGGCTTTCAGATGGCGTTGTGGTCATGTGCGTATCCGCTATGTGGTATAACGACAATTGCTTGGCAATATCGCAGGCAAATATGTCCGATCATTGAGCCAACGCTCAGCTCGGTACTTTTTTCAGCATTTCCAGACCAACTTTTCCTGCCGCAATTTCCCGCAATGCCAATACCGTCATTTTGTCCTTGGCATCGACTTTCGGAGTGTGTCCCTGCAGCAACTGACGGGCGCGATAGGTCGCACAGAGAGTCAGTTCAAAGCGGTTCGGAATTTCTTTCAAACAATCTTCAATAGTAATACGGGCCATTTTCTATCCTGCCAAACTACAAATACGATCCGGATTTCATTTTACAAACCGGTACAGCACCGGATGCCGAATTGTGCAAACAATTCACTGTTTCGGATTGCCTGCCTGGTCATTCTGCATCGCGCAGTTTCAACGATTGCTGCCAGTTGGGTCAATGCCAGATCAAAGTCATGGTTGATGATAACATAATCTGATTCGGATGCATGCCTGATCTCTTCTCCGGCAGCTTCCATCCGTTGTTTTATGATTTCCGGAGCGTCCTGTCCCCGTTTGTGCAGTCGTTCTTCCAGCGCGGAGATGGATGGCGGCAAGATGAAAATACTGACGGTTTCGGGAAAGAGTTTGCGGATCTGCAGCGCTCCCTGCCAGTCGATTTCCAGCAGGGTGTCATGTCCCTCGTTCAACTGGTTCATGACCGACAGTTTCGATGTCCCGTAGTAATTGCCATACACAATGGCATGTTCCAGGAATTCACCCTGTTCAAGACGTTTTCTGAAATCGCTGACTGTCGTGAAATGGTATTCGCGTCCGTTTTCCTCTCCAGGGCGTAGCGGACGGGTCGTATGTGATATGGAAAGACGCAGCGAGGGATCCTGGCGTATCAATGCGGCGAGAAGGGACGATTTTCCAGCACCGGACGGGGCGGTAACAGTAAAGAGCGAGCTGCCTGCAACGGGCTGTGCGATTTGAGTCATTTGGAAATGTTTTTTGTGAAACAGTTTGTACGGGAAATATTACCAGAATTGCCACCATGGATTGTCCTTGGCGTCGCCTCCGCCGTAAGGAATCTTACTGTCCGGATAGTTCTGTTTGAAAATCCGGTTTGTATCGTCACTCAGGTCGTAAAGACCGAGTTTCTTGTATGATTCAGCCAGAATGTACAGGGCTTCCTCCACAACGAAGGAATCAGGATAATTGCTGATGGCGCGCTGTGCACGGTTTGCCGCTGCCAGGTAGGCGCCACGACGATAATAATATTTCGCTACGTGCACTTCATATTTCGCCAGCATCGTGACCAGATATTTCATGCGGTATATGGCGTCTTTCGAATAGATGCTGTTCGGATAACGGGTCACCAGAAGTTTGAAGGAGTCGAACGCGTCCTGTGCGGCTTTGGGGTCGCGTTCGGAGAGATCCTGGCGGAAAGCGAAATTCAGCAGCCCGACGCGGTCGTTGAAATTGATCAGCCCGCGCAGGTAATACATGTAGTCGATGTTCGGATGGTTGGGATGCAGTTTGATGAAACGTTCTACGGCTGCCAGTGCCTGTGCCGGTTCGTTGTCACGATAGTAGGCATAAGCGATGTCGATCTGGGCCTGTTGTGCGAAAACGCCGAAAGGATAGCGGGATTCAAGCTTTTCGTAATATTCGATCGCCTTTTCATAATTGCCGGCCCGCATTTCTTCCTTCGCTTCGCGATACAATTTGCCTGCAGGCCAGGATGCCGTTTCATCTATTTTTTCGGGAAACAGGCCGCAGGCAGTCAGCGATGCGGTGAGTAGAAGAAGGGCGAGAAGCTTTAACAAATTCTTTTGCATAATATTTGCCGACGGCAGATTGGCCAGAAAACGTTTAATGTCAGAATTATAGCCGATAGGACTCAATGTGACTGAAAACCCGGACAGCCCGCTTATGAACCGTACCGAGACGGACGAAGGAGAGATATTAACAGAACAGGAACCGGTTCGGTTCGTTTTGTCCCCGGAAGAAGGTGGAGAGCGGCTGGACAAGATCGTGGCAAGACATCTTGCGCAATATTCACGCAGCCGTATCCAGCGCTGGATAGAAAACGGTCATGTGATGGTGAATGGAAAAACGGTGCCGGCCAAACAGGTGATGACAGGCGATGAGGAAATTGCAGTGCTGCCGCAACTTGCCGGGGAAGAACTTGCATTTACGCCGGAACCGGTTGATTTTCCCGTCATGTTTGAAGATGACGAGATTGTCGTTATCAACAAACCGGCCGGTCTGGTCGTGCATCCTGCAGCAGGCAACTGGTCCGGAACGCTTCTGAACGGCATTTTGCATGATTATCCGCAAAACATGTCCATTCCCAGAGCGGGAATTGTACACAGGCTCGACAAGGAAACAAGCGGGCTGATGGTGGTGGCGAGAACGCTTGAGGCACAAACGTGTCTTGTCAGGCAGCTGCAGGCGAGAACGGTGAGGCGGGAATATCTTGCACTGGTATGGGGTGAGACGCAGGAGTCCGGTACCATTGATCAGCCTGTGGGACGGCATCCGAGGGACCGGGTCAAAATGGCTGTTTTGCCGACAGCTTCGGGAAAAACGGCCGTTACCCATTACAGGCGTCTTGAAACGGGCATGTGCAGTGGCGGTCCTGTCAGTCTGGTAAAATGCCGGCTGGAAACCGGACGGACACATCAGATCAGGGTGCACATGCAATTTGCCGGTCATCCTCTGGTGGGCGATCCGCTTTACGGCAAGCCTCATCTGGCATCCGTTTTTCACCGGCAGGCACTGCATGCTTTCAGACTGGGACTGGAACATCCATCGACCGGCAATCCCTGTGAATGGATGGCGCCCTTGCCTGACGATATGAAGATCCTGCTGGGCGGATCGATGATTCCCGAGAAAGAACAGTGGTATGAATCCGATTATTCCTGAATGGCCCGCTCCCGATTGTGTGAAGGCGTTCTCGACCTTGCGGAGTGGCGGTTTCAGCCTGTCGCCCTATCATGGCGATGCGTCGGGGGCTGGTGGGCTGAATTTCGGACTGCATGTTGGAGACAATCCTGCAACGGTGCGGCAAAACAGGGCGCTTCTGAGAAAAATGCTTCCATCGGAACCGGTATGGCTCAATCAGGTGCATGGTACCGCTGTCGTCGATGCCGCAATGTGCACCGGAGTGCCCGACGCGGATGCTTCATTCACCTGCAGGAAAAACGTTGTCTGTGTGGTCATGACAGCGGATTGTCTGCCGGTTCTGCTGTGCACTTCTGATGGTGCGGTCGTGGCGGCTGTCCATGCAGGCTGGCGTGGCCTGGCAGCCGGTGTGTTGGAAAATACTGTCGCGGCTATCCGGAAGATGGATGGCTCGGAAATCATGGCTTGGCTCGGACCCGCGATCGGTCCCGGCGCATTCGAAGTCGGTATGGATGTCAGGAAGGCGTTTGTGGACAAAGACAGACGGATGGCTGAAGCCTTCAGACCGGAGGCGGCGAGGAAAGGAAAATATCTGGCTGATATTTATGGGCTGGCAAGACAAACCTTGAATAGGGTGGGCATTACACGGATTTATGGTGGCAATGACTGTACTGTATCCGATACGGCGCGTTTTTATTCCTACCGCAGGGACGGGGCAACTGGAAGAATGGCGACGGGTATCTGGACAGTTTCGTAGATGGTAGACGGGGCATGACATTTTTTCATGAATGCTGGAAAGAGTTATAAACGGTCATTTCATTTCGGCGGTACCGGAAGTTCCGCAGGACGGTGAGTATGTGTAATTTGTGACGGATCGGTGAGTGAAAATGGATAAACGGAGAACGATCGGGTTTGTTTCGCTGGGGTGCCCCAAGGCACTGGTCGATTCGGAAAGGATTCTGACGCGGTTGCGGGCAGAAGGTTATGAAACGGTGGAAACCTATGAAGATGCCGGTCTGGTGATCGTCAATACATGCGGTTTCATCAATGCGGCGGAAAGGGAATCGCTCGAGGCCATTGCAGAGGCACTTGAAGAAAATGGAAAAGTGATTGTCACGGGGTGTCTCGGCGCCAAAAAGGATATCCGTGGGGAAGGGGTCGTCAGGCGTGTCCTGCCGAAGGTACTGGAAGTGACAGGGCCGGATTCCGTGCAGGAAGTGGTGGATGCTGTCCATCGTCATTTGCCGCGACCGCATGAGCCGTTTGTCGATCTTGTTCCGCCACAGGGGATCAAGCTGACGCCACGACACTATGCCTATCTGAAAATCTCGGAAGGTTGCAGCCATCACTGTACTTTCTGCATCATTCCGGATCTGCGGGGTGATCTGGTGTCTTATCCGGTCGGCAAGGTGCTGGATGAGGCGGAGCTGCTGTTTCAGTCCGGTGTGAAGGAACTTCTGGTGATTTCGCAGGATACTGGAGCATACGGTCTCGACATCAGGTTCAGGACGGGGTTCTGGGGAGGCAGGCCGGTCAGAACACATGTGACGCAACTGACCGAGCAGCTGGGACGTCTGGCACGACAATATGGCGGCTGGGTACGGCTGCATTACATTTACCCTTATCCGCATATTGACGATCTGATTCCGATCATGAATGAAGGCGGTGTCCTGCCGTATCTGGATGTCCCTTTCCAGCATGCCCATCCTGATGTATTGAAACGCATGAAACGGCCCGCCAGTGGCGAAAGGCATCTCGAGCGTATTGCAGCATGGAGGAAGATGTGTCCGGACATCACAATCCGTTCGACTTTTATTACCGGATTTCCTGGGGAAACGGAACAGGAATTCGGGTATTTGCAGGATTTCTTGAAAGAAGCGCGTATCGACAGGCTGGGATGTTTTCCCTATTCCCCTGTCGAGGGGGCGAAGGCCAACGAATTGCCGGGAGCAGTGCCGGAAGAAGTCCGTGAGGAACGACGGGCACGCCTGATGCAGTTGCAGGAGAAAATTTCACATGAGCGTTTGCAGGAGAAAATCGGAAAAACGGTCCGGGTGCTGGTTGATGAAACAGTGAGAGGCGGCGCGATCGGCCGTTCATCTGCGGATGCACCGGAAATTGATGGTGTCGTGTATATCCGCAAGCCGAAAGGGATGCGGCGCAAGCTGATGCCCGGTGAATTTGTCGATGTGCTTGTCCGGAAAGCGGATGCGCATGATCTGTGGGGCGAAATGTTGCCTCCGTTTGGAAAAATCAGTGCAAAACCATTTGAAAAAACAGGGGAACAGGCATGAACAGACCCGTATCGAAAGAAACCCGGATCAACCACAGTGAATACGTCGCTCCGGAAGGATTCCAAGCTTTTCCGGAACCGACATACCGTGCCTCCACAGTGATATTCGACAGCGTGAAAGCCTTGCGTTCCCGTGAATGGGTTGGACGGGATTCCTATACGTATGGATTGCATGGCACACCGACCACGTTTATGCTGGAAGCACAGTTAGCTGGGATCGAGGGCGGGAAACATGCCGTTCTGGCGCCCAGCGGACTCGCGGCGATTGCCATTGTCGATTTTGCCTTTTTGAAAAGCGGAGACGATGTACTGATTCCGGAGAATATCTATAACCCGAACCGTGAGCTGGGAAACTGGCTGTCTAGGGATTTCGGTGTCAGCGTCCGTTATTATGATCCGATGATCGGAGCCGGTATTGCGGAATTGCTGAAGGACAATACACGGCTCGTCTGGACCGAAACGCCGGGTTCTGTCACGATGGAAGTGCCTGATATTCCGGCCATCAGTCAGGCTGCTCATGCGAGGGGTGCGCTGGTCGTTCTGGACAATACCTGGTCAGCCGGTCTGGTGTTCGATGCGTTCGGGCATGGTGCCGACGTCGTGGTTCAGGCGGCAACCAAGTATCAGGGAGGTGCGTCCGATCTGTTGATGGGTGCGGTCATTACCCGGGATGACGAATTGTTCCGCAAAATCAGCATGGCGCACATGCGACTGGGAATGGGGGTCGGGGCGGACGATGCCTATCTGGTATTGCGCAGCCTGCCTTCCATGAAAGTCCGTTTCGGGAAAAGCGGTGAATCGGCCATGATCGTCGCAGACTGGCTGAAAAAGCGTCCTGAGATCAGTAGAATATTGCACCCCGCTTTCGACGATTGCCCGGGGCATGATATTTACAAGCGGGATTTTACAGGGGCCAGCGGTCTGTTTTCCGTTCTGTTCGACGAGCGTTATACCGAAGCGCAAACCGACCGATTTCTTGAAGCGCTGGAGCTGTTCAAACTGGGATTCAGCTGGGGTGGAACGCACAGTCTTTCCGTGCCCTACCGCATCTGTCACGATCGTCGTGACTGGACGCAAAAGGGGCATCAACTGATCCGTTTTTATATCGGACTGGAAGATCCGCAGGATCTGATTGCGGATCTTGAACAGGCCATGAGAGTGCTTGCTAGATAAGGAAACGGCCGGATGGCTTGACCGGTTTTTCTTTCGGTGCTGCTGCCATTCTCAGGCGGCCCAGCAATTCCGCCGGGTCGTTTTCGATGATCAGCGACTCGGAAAATTTTTCACGGACAAATCCTTCTTTTGTAAAATGGCTGATCAGTTCGATCAGGCAGTCATAGTAGCTGTTGACATTATAGATTCCGATCGGTTTATCGTGCAGTCCCAGCTGTGACCATGCCGATGTCTCGAACAGTTCCTCTATCGTGCCGATTCCGCCAGGGGCCGCGATGAAACCGTCGGCCAGATCGGCCATCATGGCCTTGCGTTCATGCATATCCTTTACGATGTAAAGACGTGTCAGCGCTTCGTGAGCCAGTTCCTTTTCCATCAGGTCTTTTGGAATGATGCCGGTGACTTCGCCGCCGAGACGGATCATTTCGTCAGCCACGATGCCCATCAGGCCCACTTTGCCGCCGCCGTAAACTAGGGAGATGTTTTCATTGATCATGTTACGGGCAAGCTGGCGCATGGCGTCGGCATATGTTTTTGAGGTTCCCGTCGATGAACCGCAATAGATACAGATTGATTTCAACATGAATGTTTTTCGGAAATGGTCCGGTTGTCAGCCGTGTTTTCTGCATGCAGTGAAAAAGGAATGGACCAGCAAGACCATATGGAACGTCCATAAATCATTTTTCATACTGCAAGCGAATCATAAAAGTGAAAGAAAGTTACGGCAAGCCGGACGTTTGCATAAAGAGACGATATTTGCAAAATAATGTTTTGAGGAAATATTACCCCAAGTTAAAATTATCTCGAGGATAGGGGGATTTATGGTCTGCGGGCACGGTGTGTTTTTGTGTTTTCATGTACGGTTGAAAACTGGCATGGAAAATGCGTCAGCAGATAGGAGTTTTCTTTATTCTTTAAGGAGCAGCAATGAAACAATTGAAAGGTTTTGTTTTCTCAGCTATGGCATTATCTCTGCTAATGGCCGCCGAAACCGTAACGGCGGAAAAATCTCCGGGCAAGTATTGCGATACCCCGTCACGCTGCATCAATCCCATTACCAAATACGGTGCCGTCACTTCTCCCAATTATCTGGCTTCGGTCGCGGGGCTGGAAGTGTTGCAGAAAGGCGGAAATGCCGTTGATGCAGCGATTGCCGTCGCTTCGACCATGAACGTCGTTTATCCCCAGATGACGACACTGGGCGGAGACAATTTCTGGCTCATCTACAATGCCAAGACAAAAGAAGTCAAGGCGCTGAATGCCAGTGGACGGGCCGGTGAACTGGCGACTATTGACTTCTACAAGAAAAAGGGATTTGACAAGATCCCGTCACGGGGCTATCTGGCTGCCAATACCGTTCCGGGTACGGTTTCTGGATGGGATGCCGCCCACAAGTACGCACGTGCCAATATGAGCAACGCAGGTCTGCCATGGAAAGACCTGTTTGACAGTGCGATTCTTTATTCACGAGAAGGTTTCCCGGTCACGGCATCGCTGGCACGCTGGCAGGAAATCAATGTCGATCCGACAGATTCGGAATTCCGCAATCTTCAGCGGTTCTCGGGTTTCAAGCAGACTTATCTGAAACCGGACGGTTCACCCTATAAAGTCGGTGAAATCATGAAGCTGCCACAGCTGGCAAACACATACAAGCTGATTGCCGAAAAAGGAGCCAATGAGTTCTATCGTGGTTCCATTGCGAAAAAGATCGTCGCCGATCTGCAAAAACATGGCGGTGTTCTGACTTTGAACGATTTCGCCAAGCATACGGCTGACTGGGTTGAACCGTTGTCTGTCAACTACAGGGGATATACGGCTTACAATCTGCCGCCCAATACCCAGGGCATGGCTTCCCTTGAAATACTGAATATCCTGAACAATATCGACGTCAGGAAACTGGGTGAAGGCACGACGGATTATTATCATGTCATGGTCGAAGCGACCAAACAGGCGTTCGCAGACCGTGACAAATATCTGACGGATCCCAAGTTCTCCAAGATTCCGCTGGATTATCTGTTGTCCAAACAGCATGGCAAGGATCAGGCTGCACGCATCAGCATGAGCAAGGCTGCCGCTACGGTCAAACCGCTGGATCCGAAGGGTGATACCGTCTGGATCGGGGTCGTTGACAAGGATGGGAATGCCGTTTCGCTGATCCAGAGTATCTATCATGATTTCGGTTCTGGCATTGTTCCTGAAGGTACCGGTGTGCTTCTGCAAAACCGTGGCAGCTTCTTCTCGCTGGATCCGGCGCATATCAACCATATCGAACCGGGCAAACGGACTTTCCATACGCTGAATGCCGCCATGTTACTGAAGGACAAGAAACCGTTCCTCGTTTATGGCACGATGGGTGGTGAAGGCCAGCCGCAGACTCAGGCTGCCATCGCTACCAGAGTGGTTGATTTCGGTATGTTCCCGCAGGATGCCGTTGCCGCACCGCGCTGGCTGCATGGCAGAACATGGGGTGCAGCTTCCAACGATCTGAAGATGGAGAGCCGTATTTCCCAGGAAACGCTTGACGAAATGAAGAGACGTGGTCATCCGGTTGCCAAAGTTGACGACTATACCGATACGATGGGACATGCCGGTGCGATCATGATCGATCCTGAAACCAATCTCCGTTACAGCGCAACCGATCCGCGTGGAGATGGTTTGGCTGTAGGATATTGAACTTCTTCTTTTGCCCCGTTTTTTGTCCGGCCTTTTTCTAGGAGCATGACAAGACGGGTGACTGGAACGACATGCGGTGAATTTATCGGAAAGACGTTTGTCTTTCCGATATTGTTTCAATGGCTGGCAGTCGCCAGCCATTCTGCTGGCCACGTACATTCCATGGTCATTCTGCCGCTTCGGGACATCGGGTCGAATCCAAAAGGTCCGATGGTTTCTGAACGCCTTTTCGGCCCGTTGTGTTTCCTTTGGCAGGGGTTCTTGCCCGTATTGGTGCATTGACATTCTCCCCCGCCTGAAGGCGGGGGAGAATGTCAACCGTTACAGTCCATTCTGGTCGTCCAGAC
>CAZRQR010000008.1:0-4867 GCA_964602435.1 uncultured Oxalobacter sp. | reverse complement strand
CAGGCAGCACGTAAATGAGACAAAAGCCTGTTCCATAACGGAACAGGCTTTTGTCTTGAACAGAAACAGAAAACGGTCAGTTTTTTGATGTGCCCGGTGGCGTCAGGCGTGTCAGTCCTCCCATGTAGGGTTGCAATGCCGTCGGGATAGTGACACTGCCGTCAGCTTGCTGGAAGTTCTCCAGAAGAGCGACCAGTGTGCGGCCGACAGCCAGACCGGAGCCGTTCAATGTGTGGACCAGTTCGGGGCGTCCCTTTTCGTTTCTGAATCTTGCCTGCATGCGTCGTGCCTGAAAGGCTTCGCAATTTGAGACGGAGGAAATTTCGCGATAGGTATTCTGTGCCGGAAGCCAGACTTCCAGATCGTAGGTTTTCGCAGCCGAGAATCCCATATCGCCGGTGGAAAGCGAAATGACCCGATAGGGCAAACCCAGTTTTTCAAGGACACGCCCTGCATTCTTGACCATTTCTTCCAGTGTTTCGTATGACTTGTCGGGATGGACGATCTGCACCATTTCGACCTTGTCGAACTGGTGCTGCCTGATCATGCCCCGGGTGTCACGTCCATAACTGCCGGCTTCGGAACGGAAGCAGGGAGTATGCGCCGTCAGTTTGATCGGCAGGCGGTCTGCCGGCAGGATGTCGCCACGTACGGTATTGGTCAAGGTGACTTCCGCTGTCGGGATCAGGTAAAGGTTTTCGCTTTCACCGTCTTGTCCTCCCTTTTTGGCAGCGAACAGATCCTCCGTGAATTTGGGGAGCTGGCCTGTTCCGTAAAGGCTGTCTGCATTGACCATATAGGGGGTATAACATTCGGTGTAACCGTGTTCCATTGTCTGGATATCCAGCATGAACTGGGCAAGCGCACGGTGCAGACGCGCCATGTGTCCGCGCATGACACAAAACCGCGCACCGGTCAGTTTTGTCGCCGTTTCGAAATCCAGTCCGAGCGGCACACCGATATCGACATGATCTTTCACCTCGAAATCGAATTTTCTTGGAGTACCGACACGCCGGACTTCGACATTGGCCGATTCGTCAGCACCGACGGGAACCGATTCGTTGGGAAGATTCGGAATGGCGAGCATGAACTCGGACAGTTTCGCCTGCAATTCGGACAAGGCCGTTTCGTTGGCTTTCAGTTTGTCTCCGATGCCGCCTACTTCAGCCATTACAGCGGATGCATCTTCTTTTTTGCTTTTCAGAATGCCGATCTGTTTGGAAAGCGCGTTTCGCCGTGCCTGCATTTCTTCGGTCTGGGTCTGAAGCTGGCGGCGCTGTGTTTCGAGCGTGTTGAAAGTGGCGACGTCAAGTTCGAAGTTGCGTGTTTTGAGTCTGGTTGCGACAGCGTCAATATCCTTGCGAAGGAGCTGAATGTCGATCATGGTAAAAACAGTAGTGACAAAAAACACATTGTATCAACTTGCGCATTCTTTGGAAAAATTTAATGCCCTGTATCAAACCGGAAGATGTCATGACAAGAGATGACGTGCACGGAGCGGCTTGTCGTGTGCATGCAGGACAAGGGCATGATGAAAAACGGAAAAAATCGCCGTAACGGAACGATTCTGTTTCATCGCGCATTTACTTGCGGGAATTATCTTGCAATAATGAATGCACCATAATAGGTTATAAACGCCTTTTGATGGGGAAAACGCACTGGCATGGGGCGTTTTTGCCATTTCCGGTCACCGGAAAAAGGCAGGATGGTTTTTGTCTGTGCATGGTTTGATATTTTATTTTTTGATTGGACGTTTCAATGAAACAAAGTCTTGAAGAGTTTTTGGAAGGCGTTAAACAGCGCGATCCCAACCAGCCCGAGTTCCTTCAGGCGGTTACGGAAGTCATGGAAAGCCTGTGGCCTTTCATCGAAAAAAATCCGAAGTATGCCGATCAGAATCTGTTGCGCCGTCTGGTTGAACCGGAACGCATCATCCAGTTCCGCGTATCTTGGGTGGATGACAAGGGTGAAGTACAGGTCAATCGCGGTTATCGCATCCAGCACAGTTCGATGATCGGCCCATACAAGGGCGGCTTGCGCTTCCATCCATCCGTCAATCTTTCCATCCTGAAATTCTTGGCATTTGAACAGACGTTCAAGAATGCATTGACGACTTTGCCGATGGGAGCGGGCAAGGGTGGTTCCGATTTCGATCCGAAAGGCAAGAGTGACAATGAAATCATGCGTTTCTGCCAGGCATTCGTTTCCGAACTGTTCAGACATGTCGGAGCCGATACGGACGTTCCTGCGGGCGATATCGGTGTGGGTGGCCGTGAAGTCGGTTTCATGGTCGGCATGTACAAAAAACTGGCCAATCGCACGGATTGTGTTTTCACCGGCAAGGGCCTCTCATTCGGCGGTTCCCTGATCCGTCCGGAAGCAACCGGTTACGGCACCGTGTATTTCGTTGAGGAAATGCTGAAACGGGTCGGCAAGAATCTCAAGAACATGCGCGTTTCCATTTCGGGTTCCGGCAATGTCGCACAATATGCCGCTGAAAAAGCTATGCAGCTTGGTGCCAAGGTCGTCACCGTTTCCGATTCGGGCGGTACGGTTGTCGATGAAGCAGGCTTTACTCCAGAAAAACTGGCCAAACTGATGGAAATCAAGAACGTCAAATATGGTCGTTGCAGTGAATATGCCGCAGAAGTGGGCGCACAGTTCATTCCGAATGCAAGACCGTGGAATGTTCCTGTCGATGTTGCACTCCCATGTGCGACACAGAACGAACTGGACGAAAACGATGCCAAGACACTGATCAAGAACGGTGTGATCTGTGTTGCGGAAGGCGCCAACATGCCTTCAACCATCGAAGCCGCCAAACTGTTCGAAGACGCGCGTATTCTGTACGCTCCGGGTAAGGCAAGCAATGCCGGAGGTGTCGCGACTTCGGGTCTGGAAATGTCGCAGAACTCCATCCGTTTGTCCTGGACACGCGAAGAAGTGGATCGGCATTTGAACGAAATCATGAAAAACATTCACAATGCATGTGTCAAATACGGTACTCGTGCTGACGGATCGGTCAGTTATATCAGCGGCGCGAACATCGCTGGTTTTGTCAAGGTGGCAGATGCCATGCTGGCTCAAGGTGTTATCTAAAAGAAATTCACCTCAACAAGGGGACCCGGGAGAAAAAGGATCCGGGTCCTTTTTTGTCTGTTTCAGGCAGTAGGTTATCAATTTTTGCTGCCGTCTTTGCGCAGTCTTTCCGCAAGACTGGTCACGATGTTCATCAGAAGTACCCTGTCCTGTTCGGATAACGGCTCGAACAACTCCTGAAGATGTCGGGCGTGATCTGCTGGTCTCAATGCAGCATTCATCAACAGTTCGTCCATCTCGCAATCGAAAATTTCGGCCAACTCGACCAATCTGACGATATTTGGGGTGACTATTCCGCGTTCGATTCGTGAAACGGCTTCATAGCCGATATTCAGTTTCTCTGCCACGTTTTCCTGCGTCAATCCTTTTTCTATTCGTTTTTTCGCGATTGCTTTTCCGACTGCCTGAGCGATGGCTTTTTCCCTTTTTTCCCGCATAGAAACCTCCCATTCATGTTGAATGGTTAGGTATTCGAATCGCGGTATGAAGTATCTATCGAGTTGAGTTCGACTTTTTAGGTTGATTGATTTCCCGTTATACATGAAAATGAATACCTATATTTTTTACGTTATCTTTCGATTGTATACGACACAGGATGTCGTAACTGTCGTGATAATGTTCGGGAAATATACAGATGATGTTTTTTTAAGGAGAGTAAAAATGCATAAAATTCCTGAAAATTTCGAGGCTGCGGCGAGTTCACTTTACGGAAATAATGGTGGTAATCCGGAAAGCCCGATCTGGGTGTGTGGGTTGGAATGGGGGGTCGGCTACAGTCCGGAAGAGCCAAAAGAACCTAATTTTTGGTCGGAAAACGATATTTTTCCCATTGAGCCGGAGACCATGAAAGCATGGATAAAAGGTGATTTTGATGAAGATGGCATAGGACGTCCTGGCGGAAGTGCGTTTTATCGGATTCAGGTAGCACTTTTGAAAGCAATAATTGATGGTGACTTCGGCAAAAAAGTTGATCCGTATACGTGGATGGATGAATATGGTTTTTTCTCGAAAGGTCGCTACGGGCTGGGATTGAATGCTTTTCCTGTATCCATGCGCAACCGTACAATCGCGTGGGAAAGCTGGACGAATGACAAGGTACTGAAAGTCGATGGTCGGATATTGAGTTTTGCAGAATGGACAGGAATACCGGACTTTAATGCATATCGGGAATGGTGCGCTGGATTGCGGCAAAAAGCGTTTTGCTCCTTGCGTCGGCAATACCATCCGGCGGTCATCTATTGCGGCGGGAAAAACGAAGCGAACTATTTTTTCCGTATGTGGACGGACGAGGCAGACAAAAATGCGGAAAGCGGTAGATTCGCTTTCAAGGGAAGCGCAACGGAGATGGAATTCCAGTACCGCTGGCTAGACAACGGTGCGAATAAACAAGCAACGCTGCTGGTTGTCGGGCCGTTCTTTGGCGGGGCGTATGGTCTGACCAGCTATGACGATATTCTGGAGTGTGGGCAAAACATTCGCCGGATGTGCGACGAGCGGTTCAACGATGGCGGAGCATGGTTGCAAAAGGACAAATTCATTCCGTTGTCCGTAGGGTAAGAAGGTGGAACTCCGGGGCAGCAATGGATCTCTTGTTCGTTCGATCGTTTCCAACAATGCCGTAGATGCCAATTGGAGTGGCCAAGACATTCAGGTGAAACTTTCGAATGGAAAAGTGGAGTTGCGTCGTGAAAACGGTAACCTGATACGGACATTCTGATATCAGTCAGCAAACATGGAAACGGAAATTTTTCCGTTTCCATGTTTGTTT
>CAZRQR010000007.1:0-35211 GCA_964602435.1 uncultured Oxalobacter sp. | reverse complement strand
GGACATCACCAGGCAGGGAGGCTTCGGCCTCCCTTTTCTTTTTTTCTGCTACTCTTGCAGAAGTCCCGGTTCCAAAGTGCTTCGTAAAACGGTTTTACATTGCAAGCTCCGTGTAACTTTGGGACTTCAGCTTGTTTTGCAGCCTTATCCGCTCGCTTATGCCTGACGAAGTTTCTGTTCGTCGGATCAAAGGTTTGCCTCGGGCTTCTTTCAGATTCCTCATCGCAATGGACACACTTGCCGTTAGCTATGGGCTTGTCGCTACTGACCTCCCTCGGGACTTGCACCCGTTAGATTAAGTGCCATGCCGGGCACACAAACAAACCCGAGCATACCGGAAATCGGTATGCTCGGGTCAGATAAACTACGATATTCCGGCATAACACAGTTCAATTCCTGAAATGCTCATTCCCGGAATTGCAGGGAAAACCTGCAGTCAAGACATGTTTCTCATGAAAGAACCATCCACCGGACTTCAATCTGGCAAAGCATGCGGTTTGCCCACGCCACCATTTCAGTTTTTCAGGGCATCCAGAATTCCTGCGCGAATCGCCTCAATCGAACCCACGCCGTTCAGTTTCCGGTATTGCGGTGCACCTAGCTCGCCCGAAGCAGCCCATTTGCCATAATAATCCACCAGAATTTCTGTCTGATCGTGATATACCGCCAGTCTTTTCTTGACGGTTTCTTCCCTGTCATCGTCACGGATGATCAAATTCTCTCCGGTCAGATCATCTTTTCCTTCCACCTTCGGTGGATAGAATTCCACATGATACGTCCGTCCGGACCCTGGATGAACCCGCCTTCCGCTCATACGTGAGACAATAATTTCATCAGGCACATCGATTTCAACCACATAATCGATTGCAATACCCGCTTCCTTCATCGCCTCGGCCTGACCGATTGTACGCGGGAAACCATCAAAAAGATATCCTTTCTGGCAATCCGGCTGTTTCAGCCGGTCTTTCACCAGATTAATGATCAGTTCATCCGATACTAGGCCACCGGACTCCATCACCTTTTTGGCTTCCAGGCCAAGCGGCGTACCTGCAGCGACCGCGGCACGCAACATATCGCCGGTCGAAATCTGCGGAATACCATACTGCTCACGAATGAAAGCAGCCTGAGTACCCTTCCCCGCCCCCGGAGCTCCTAACAAAATAAGACGCATTGCAAAATTCCCAGAAAATGAAAATGTAAAAAAGTGACGGCATCGCAAACCTTACCGTTTTGCGCCACGACATTGACCAACGATGCCTGCCCTTTTCAAACTTTCGATTCTACCCTGTAATTCAAACAATTTCGACCATTGTCAATCCTGTTTGTTGCAATTGAAAAAACGGCGAACCCGCTCAAGATCCTCAGCTGTATCGACGCCTGCCTCCGGTATCTTTTCAGTGACATGCACTGCTATGGGATAGCCATGCCAGAGAACACGCAGCTGCTCTAGGGATTCGATCTGTTCAATAGGTGAAACCGACAATGATGAATACTTTTTCAGAAAATCATTGCGAAAGGCATAAAGCCCGACATGACGCAAGGCCGTGAAAAGTGAAGGGAACGTTCTCTTTATTTTGGCATAACCATCCCTGTACCAGGGAATGGGGGCCCTCGAGAAATAAAGCGCCCGATTGAAACGGTCAAGAACGACCTTGACGTAATTGGGATTGAATATATCCTCCGGCTGTTCCAGCTCGTGTGCCGCGGTTGCCATGGGTACATCCCTCGATACGAGTGCTGCGGTGGAAACCACCAGATCCGGATCGATAAGCGGTTCATCTCCCTGGACATTGACCACGGTTGCGGATGACGACCAATCCATTTTCAGTGAAACTTCCGCAATACGGTCGGTTCCTGAAACATGATCTTCTCTTGTCAGCACCGCCCTGACACCGAAATCCGAACAGACATTCACAATGGATTCATGATCCGTCGCAACAATCACATCGTCCGCTCCGGATAACCGCGCCTGCTCGGCGACCCTGACAATCATCGGCTTGCCTGCAATATCCGCCAGTGGCTTGCCTGGCAAACGTGTCGAGGCAAGTCTTGCCGGTATAACAACATAAAAAGACGTCATTCAGCGACTCTCTGTCAACAAGAAATTTATCGATCTTCTTCAGGATAGTGATCCAGCGATTTCGCCTGATCAATCCACATAACGGGAATGCCATCCCTGATCGGATAGGCCAGCCCATCCCCGCGACAAACCAGTTCCTGCCTGCCCCTGTCATATTTCAGTGGCCCTTTGCACAGGGGACATACCAGTATCTCAAGCAATTTTGCATCCACGACATCTCTCCACGATCTTCCGCTCCAGTTCATCATTATCCATTCCGATCGTCGCTTGAACCACCCAAAGCCGCTCATCGTTTGCCAATTCATCAATTTGGGAACACTTTACGGCATCCTTTTCAGTCACAAGAATTATATCCGCATCGACTTGCCTGAAAGGATTGGGTGAAAAACTGAAATGATCCGGCAAGGGCATTTCCGAAAATGCAAGACCGCAAGCACGCAAAGAAGCAAAAAAACGCGACGGATTGCCAATACCCGCGGCAGCCACGATTCTGCCTTTCATCTTATCCAGCCTGACCGAATGACTTCGGTCTTTCAATTGCTCCGCAATTTCGGTTTTTAGTTGTATCAGATGCAAATCAGGTACGTAAATCGGATTGCCCGGCGATGGATAGTTTCTGCCATTGATAACCGTAAAATCGCCCTTCCGTGACAGCGGTTCCCGCAAAGGTCCGGCCGGCAGCATCCACTGGTTTCCTCCGCCACGACTGTCAAACAACATTATTTCAATATCTCTTTGCAAGGCATAATGCTGCATTCCGTCATCCGATATGACAATATCGACCTCGGCATGCCTCTCAAGCAGGAACCGACCTGCTTCCACCCTGTTTCTGCAAACCACCAACGGACAACGTGTCTTCTGTACGATCAGCAAAGGTTCATCACCTGTTTCAGATGTCTTCGACCGGGGGGATACCTCCACCGGACGCTTGTTAGACGCACCATATCCTCTTGAAATGACCCCGGGATGGAAACCTGCTTTCCGCAACGATTCCACAAGCCAGATCACCATCGGCGTCTTTCCGGTACCTCCGACAAAAATATTTCCCACGACAATGACCGGTACCGGCAAACGAACCGATTTCAGCCATTTTTTCCGGTAACCATAACGGCGGACAGTCACGATCACCCGGAAAAGAAGCGATAACGGCCACAACAGGCGTGCGACAAAACCACGTCGCATCCAAACGTTCATCCAGAAATTCGAATGGTTGATCCTGGAAATTTTCAACGATTCTCCTTGCCAGAACTGCTTCCGCAACACACCACGTCACTCAGGTTTTACCGTTGCGAATGTCAGCCTGTCCAGACCGGCCAGTCTGGCCGCTTCAAGCACATTGACAATATTCTGGTGACGGGCCTCCCCATCGGCAGATACTATGACGACAGGACCCTTTCCATCACTCTGCATCTTGACCCGCTTCCGCATTTCAGAGGCCAGCTGTTCCGGATTTTCATAACGGATGGATTCATTGTCCAGCGCGATTTTTCCGGACGCGTCAACTGTCACGACCAGTTCCTGCATCCGTTCCGGAACATTTTCCGCCGTTGCTGTCGGCAACGTGATCTGCAACTCGGAATATTTGCTGTAAGTCGTCGAAACCATCAAAAAAATCAGGATAACCAGCAAAACATCAATAAAAGGAATCAGATTGATTTCTGGTTCCTCATGCACTTTGCCTTTCCGGAAATTCATGATGCCTTCCCTCCAGTCAGGTCCGGCGTGAAGAACAGATTGCATCCACCAGCCTGGCCGACTGTCTTTCCATTTCGATCAGGAAACTGTCGACCAGCGCCCTGAAATGCCGGTAAAAAATCAGTGTTGGCATGGCAATCAACAAACCGAACCCTGTATTGTATAGCGCGACCGAAATACCATGAGCCAGTTGCGCCGGATTCGTGCCGGCCGCGTTCTGGGCGCCAAAAATCTCGATCATGCCGACAACCGTCCCGAACAGTCCCATCAATGGTGCCAGCGTGGCAATGGTTCCGATAGTCGTCAGAAAACGTTCCAGTTGCAATGCAACTGTGCGCCCGGCATCTTCCATCGCCTCTTTCATGTCATCTCTCGACACATCGGAATGCTGCAACCCTGTCGCCAGAATGATGCCCAGCGGCGAGTTTTTTTCAAGCCGGTCAATCGTAGCGCTGTCAACACGCCCGTTCCGATAATCCCTGATAGCCTGCTCAAGAAGGCCTGATGGCAGGATCTTTTTTCGCCTGAGATGCCAGAGCCGTTCGATAATCAGCGCCAAAGCAATTACCGAAGCGACCAGCAATAACCAGATAGGCCATCCTGCTGCCTGAACAATATAAAACACTGTGGCCTCCAAACATTTACGTTTTCATATACGGAAAAAGAACGGAACCATTTCTCGTCCGGCTCTCCGGTACGAATCATTCAAGCCGTTTTTTCAGCCCGGCAATGGCGCTTTTCACCTGATCAGGTGCTGTTCCGCCAATATGATTGCGTGCGCCGACGGACCCTTCGAGCGTCAGGATCCTCAATACATCCGGTTCAATGAGATCGGAAAAAATTCTCATTTGCTCCAGTGTCAGATCGCTCAAATCACATCCTTTTTCCACGCAAAACCGCACTGCCCTTGCAACCGCCTCATGCGCATCCCTAAACGGCAATCCCTTTTTGACCAGATAATCGGCCAGATCTGTCGCCGTTGCATATCCCTGCAATGCAGCTTGCCGCATGGTATCCGGCTTTACCGTCATTGCACCGATCATATCGGCGAAAATACGCAATGTATCGGTTACCGTATCCACCGTATCGAACAACGGTTCCTTGTCTTCCTGATTATCCTTGTTGTAGGCCAGCGGCTGACCTTTCATCAAAGTCAGCAATCCGACCAGATGACCATTCACCCGCCCTGTCTTTCCGCGAGCCAGTTCCGGAACATCCGGATTCTTCTTCTGCGGCATAATGGACGATCCTGTACAGAAACGATCCGCCAGATCGATAAAACCGACTCTTGGGCTCATCCAGACAATCAGTTCTTCAGACAACCGTGAAACATGGGTCATGATCAAAGCGGAAGCGGCACAGAATTCAATGGCAAAATCCCTGTCCGACACCGCATCCAGTGAATTGCGGCATACATCCTCAAAACCCAGCGTCCTGGCCACACGTTCACGATCTATCGGAAACGTTGTTCCGGCAAGCGCAGCGGCCCCCAACGGCAAACGGTTCACCCGTTTGCGACAGTCATGCAAACGCTCAATATCCCGGTAAAACATTTCTGCATACGCCAGCAAATGATGGCCGAAAGTAACCGGCTGTGCAACTTGCATGTGCGTAAAACCGGGAAGAATCGTACTGTAATGCCGCTCGGCGACATCGATCAGCGCACTGCACAAACGACGCAACAAATGATCGATATCATCAATTGCCGAACGAAGATACAAACGGATATCCGTCGCTACCTGGTCATTTCTCGAACGACCGGTATGCAGACGCTTTCCGGCATCGCCAATCAGATCGGTCAAACGCCGCTCTATATTCATATGGACATCTTCCAGACCGATTTGCCAATCAAACCTGCCGGATTTTATCTCGTCACAAATCTGCGACAATCCGCGCTGGATATCCGCATAATCCTGTTCACTCAGAATTTTTTGCGCACACAGCATTTCGGCATGCGCCAGCGATCCCTGAATATCGAATTCCGCAAGCCGTTTATCAAACGTCACCGATGCCGTATAACGCTGGACCAGTTCATCGACCGGTTCCGAAAAGCGGCCGGACCACACATCGTTTTTTATAGAAGACTGTTCATTCATAATAAAATCCTGTTGAATAGGCAGGATTATAGAACATGCCGTATAAAACCACGACCATGCTTCAGGAAATAAAGCCCTGCAAACAAAAAAATCCCTGCATTAGCAGGGACTTTTTTATGCACCATGCGGTCTTATCTGGAAATATCCCTCACTGCCCCACGATCGGCAGAAGTCGCCATGGCAGCGTACATCTGCAATGCCCTGGAAACCTTGCGTGCACGATTGACCGGTTTCCATGCATCGGGACCTTTTGCTTCCATTTTCTCGCGACGCTGTTTCAATACATCATCAGACACTTTCAGATGGATACGGCGGGCCGAAATATCGATTTCGATTTCATCGCCTTCCTCAATCAACCCGATTGCGCCACCCGATGCCGCTTCAGGCGAAGCATGCCCGATCACCAGACCGGATGAACCACCCGAGAAACGTCCGTCCGTAAACAAGGCGCATGAAGTACCCAATCCCTTCGATTTGATATAGGAAGTCGGATAAAGCATTTCCTGCATGCCTGGTCCGCCCTTGGGCCCTTCATACCGGACGATAATCACATCACCGGGATAGATCCGGTCACCAAGAATCGCTTCGACGGTATCTTCCTGACTTTCGAAAATACGTGCTTTCCCTGTAAATTGCATGATGCTGGCATCGACACCCGCCGTTTTTACAATACAGCCATTTTCGGCAATATTGCCATACAGCACGGCAAGACCGCCGTCCTGTGTATAGGCGTGAGCCTTGTCGCGAATACACCCTGAAACCCGATCCAGATCCAGCTCGGCATGACGCGCGTTCTGCGAAAACGCTTCCTGCGTCCTTACTCCACCCGGTGCAGCCTTGTACAAAGTGCGCACACCCTCATCCCGGGTCGTCATGACATCATACTGGCGAATCGCATCCCCCAGCGTCGTGCCATAAACCGTCCGGGTATCCGGATTGATCAGACCTGCACGATTCAGTTCCGCCATAATTCCCAGAATACCGCCGGCACGATGCACATCTTCAACATAAAAATCGTGTGTTGCCGGCGATACCTTGCAAAGACAGGGAACATGACGCGAAACCTGATCGATATCCGCCATCACAAATGGGACATCTCCTTCATTAGCCGCCGCCAGCAAATGCAGAACGGTATTGGTCGACCCTCCCATCGCCACATCCAGTGCCATGGCATTCTCCAGTGCCTGCTTGGTCACGATACTTCTCGGCAACACGGAATCGTCGTCCTGCTCATAATAGCGTCTGGTGATATCGACAATCGTACGCCCTGCTTTCAGGAACAATTCCCTGCGATCGGCATGCGTGGCCAGAAGCGTACCGTTTCCGGGAAGCGCCATACCGAGCGCCTCCATCAGGCAGTTCATCGAATTGGCCGTAAACATTCCCGAACAGGAGCCACATGTCGGACAGGCTGACCTTTCATAATCCATGACCAGTTCGTCACTGTTATTGGGATTGCCCGCCTGAATCATGGCATCAATCAGATCCACCTTGACGACTTTTTGTCCGGGAACAACGCCCGTCAGCTTGCCCGCTTCCATCGGGCCGCCGGAAACAAAGACAGTCGGAATATTCAGCCTCAGCGAAGCCATCAGCATTCCAGGGGTAATTTTGTCGCAGTTGGAAATACAAACCATCGCATCGGCACAATGCGCATTGACCATATATTCGACCGAATCGGCAATCAGTTCCCGCGATGGAAGGGAATACAGCATCCCGCCATGTCCCATGGCAATACCGTCGTCGACCGCAATCGTATTGAATTCCTTGGCAATACCGCCTGACACCTCGATTTCGCGTGCCACCAGCTGGCCGAGATCTTTCAGATGCACATGACCCGGCACAAATTGGGTAAACGAATTGACAACAGCGATAATCGGTTTGTCGAAATCGCCATCTTTCACACCGGTTGCACGCCACAAGGCCCGCGCACCCGCCATATTCCTTCCATGAGTCGAAGTCCAGGAACGATATCGAGGCATTTGTAAATCTCCAATCTGTTTTGCAATAACGGAGTATTTTGACATGAAATCAGAAAGGAAACATCCTTCTTGATGACGGCCATGACCAAAAAGGCAAAACCTAGTCTTATTTGCAAATAAACGTCTCAGAGATGCCAACATGTGACAAAATTCACATTTTTCAGAAAAAATCCGGCAGTTTCAACTGCCATATTCCCGTTATGTTAGTACATCCCTTACCCGATCCTGTCGCCTTCTCTATCGGCCCGCTAGCCGTTCACTGGTACGGTCTCATGTATTTGCTGGCATTCGTCCTTTTTATCATGCTGGGAAGAATACGACTGAGACAGCCCCATATCATACGAGAGGGCTGGACTGCCAAAAACCTTGACGACATGCTTTTCTATGGTGTATTGGGAGTCATTATCGGAGGCCGTCTTGGAGAAGTGTTTTTCTACCATCCTGTCTACTTTTTTTCACATCCGATGCAAATATTTGCCGTCTGGCACGGTGGCATGTCCTATCACGGAGGATTCATCGGCGTGATCATCGCGATCTGGATATGGTGCAGAAAAAATCGCCGCAATGTTGTGACAACACTTGACCTGATCGCACCGCTGATACCGCTCGGCTATGCTGCCGGACGGATAGGCAATTTCATCAATGCCGAACTCCCCGGTAGAATGGCGGATCCGTCATTGCCATGGGCCATGATCTGGCCGAATGTCGACATGCTTCCAAGACACCCGTCACCGTTATACCAAGCACTTGTCGACGGTGTACTGATGTTCATTATTCTCTGGATATATGCAAGAAAGGAACGTCCTCTTGGCGCCGTCAGCGCCATGTATGCGTTCCTGTATGGGTCGGCACGGTTTTTCACGGAATATTTCCGGACACCGGATTATGAAGTCTCTTTCGCAGGCCTCACCATTTCTGCCGGACAGATGCTGTCCCTGCCTATGATTATCTTCGGATTGCTAGCGCTATACCTGATTTATGTACATTCACGCAAAAAAAACCGCCTTTAAATGCAAACGAATCCGCAAACTCAGTCAGGCAACGGTTCGCCTCTCATCACCTGGCTGATAATATCGCCCGAAAAGCCCCGTTGCTGCAAAAAACGGATCTGTCTGGCTTGTTCCCTGACGTCGGAAGGTTTGCGGCCGAATTTTTTCAACCACACCTGCCATGCGCGAGCAAATTCGTCTTCCCGCATTTCCGATTCAGCATCACGCAATATGGCATCGGAAATTCCGAGATTTCGCAACTCCCGGAGAATACGCGCATTTCCATAACGCACAGACTGCCGTCTGACATAGGCATCCGCAAAACGTGATTCGGAAAGAAATCCCTTCTCCTGTAACCATTCTATCAATGCGCCAAGATCTTCCTCGCCGCTTGCAAATGGGGATAGCTTCCGTACCAGTTCCCTGACACTGTATTCGCGAATGGACAAATAACGCAACGCACGCGCTTTCAACGTCATCTTCTGTTTCATGACATCAGTCACTCGCTCCGGAAGCCGGATTCTGCAGGAATCATGTATTACTCACCGGAATTTTCCGTTTTCGGGACATCATCCCCGACAGGAGGCAATTCCCTGATACCGTAGGATACCCGGACCTTGTTTTCTATCTCACGTGCCAGTTTCGGATGCGCTCGCAGATAATTACGGGCATTGTCTTTTCCCTGCCCGATCCTTTCTCCATTATAGCTGTACCAGGAACCGGCCTTTTCGATAATCTTGGCTTCCGCCCCCAGATCAAGGATCTCTCCTTCGCGGGAAGTTCCTTCTCCATACAGAATATCAAAATAGGCTTCCTTGAACGGAGGTGCCGTCTTGTTCTTGACAACCTTGACGCGGGTCTCGCTGCCGATTACCTCATCACCGGACTTGATGGACCCGGTGCGGCGAATGTCCAGACGGACGGAAGAATAGAATTTCAGCGCATTTCCGCCCGTCGTCGTTTCAGGATTGCCGAACATGACCCCGATCTTCATGCGGATCTGGTTGATGAATATGACTGTCGTATTGTTTTTATTGATGCTGCCGGTCAATTTACGCAGCGCCTGCGACATCAATCGGGCCTGCAATCCGGGCAGTGCATCCCCCATGTCCCCTTCAATTTCAGCTTTCGGAGTCAAGGCGGCGACCGAATCGATCACGATCAGGTCAACACCGCCGGAACGAACCAGCGCATCCGTAATTTCAAGCGCCTGCTCTCCTGTATCCGGCTGCGATATCAGCAAGTCCGGCAAATGAACACCCAGTTTCTGGGCATAACCGACATCCAGCGCATGCTCCGCATCAATAAATGCGCACGTTCCGCCCAGTTTCTGCATCTCTGCAATCACCTGCAATGTCAGCGTGGTTTTGCCGGAAGATTCGGGACCGTAGATTTCGATAACCCGTCCCCGCGGAAGACCGCCGACGCCCAGTGCGATATCCAGCCCAAGAGATCCCGTCGATACAGCGGGAATTTCCTCAACGACAACCCCGGGAGCCATTCGCATGATGGATCCCTTCCCGAATTGCTTTTCAATCTGTGCAAGAGCGACAGCCAACGCCTTGTTTTTTTCCTGACTGGATGCAGCTTTATTATCGTTCATAAAATTCTTTCAGTTTAAACAGCCCACTAAGATCAAAACCACTTTGCTGTATATATTAACAGTAATTTTAACAAAAAAACGTACTGTTTGCCGATAATAATCAAAATTTAACTTCCGTCCTATCCTTTAAACCAACTGCGTTTTTCGGATATAATACGAGCAGCGCCGTACTGCGAACGGTCGTTTGATGACAAAAATGTTGACCTCTGTTTTGCCGTAGCGGTGAGCTGTCTTCGATTTCTTACAAGCATTTATGTCACTTCCACCGCCCACTTCTCCCCGTGTTCTGAAACACACCAGAACAATTCAGGTCCAGTTTTTCTACAGAAATGACGAGTTATGGGATATCGACGCTTATTTTACGGATGTCAAGACCCATGACTTATTGCTGACTTCATTCGTCATTCCGGCCAAACGACCTGTGCACAACCTGAAGTTACGGCTGACAATCAATGCTCAAGGCACCGTTGTCGACGCTCATGTTGCATTCAATGATGTCCCGTTCGAAGGATATTGCGAAAACATTCATTCACGATACAAGCAACTCATCGGATTGAACATTCTGCATCATTTCCGCCATGAATTGCACGACCGATTCAAGGGAATCAACGGGTGTACACATATGAACGAACTGGCCGAAGCCGTACCGTCTGTCGCCATGCAAGTTTTTGTTTTCGGCGAAGAAGAAGCCCGTGCAAAAGCGGCATTCCAGAAGGCGGGAGAAAGACCGTTTCATCTGGATCAGTGTCACTGTATGGACACTGCCGGTCCTGCCGTGGAAAAATTTTATCCTGTCTGGTCCATCAAGCCGGAAAAGGACAAATAAAAGAATTTCACCGGCACAACCCATTGGCCGTTCAGGCATCCTGAATATATGAACGGCCTGTGGACAAGTCTGTGAACAAATCTGTGGAAACCTTGTTTCCATCATAAGGGCACGAACATTGCAAATGCCGCAATGTTCTTTTTGCACAAACCAACCAGTCACTTCAATTCGTTCCTTGTGAAAATCCATAACAAATTCCCGCCACCACTGTTCGCTACCGGGAGCGCATCTCCGGCCATTCTGACTGTCTCAGAACTGAACAACACGGCAGCTAAAATACTGGAACGGAATTTTCCCTTGCTCTGGATATCGGGTGAAATTTCGAATTTCACCAAAGCTGCCTCCGGCCACTGGTACTTCACTCTGAAAGACGATTCAGCACAGGTACGGGCCGTCATGTTCAGAGGACGTGCTCTGCTAGCCGATTTTGTACCCAGAAACGGAGACAAGGTAGAAGTCCTGGCGACTGTATCGCTTTACACCGCCCGCGGCGATTTCCAACTGAATGCTGAGGCCATTCGGCATGCAGGGGTCGGCAATTTGTATGAAGCGTTCCTACACCTGAAATCGAAACTGGAAAAAGAAGGCCTTTTTGATATTGGCAGGAAACGTCCTCTTCCTTTTTTCGCCAGAACGATCGGAATTGTCACGAGCCCGAAAGCGGCCGCATTACGCGATGTACTGACAACCCTTGGCAGACGCGCTCCTCATGTCAGGCTGATCCTGTATCCCACACCGGTTCAGGGACAGGGATCGGCGGAGAAAATCGCACACGCCATATCGACAGCGTCACTTCGTGCGGAATGCGACATTCTGCTGATCTGCCGCGGCGGAGGCAGTATTGAAGATTTATGGAGTTTCAACGAAGAAACTGTCGCTCGCGCCATCGCCGCTTGCTCCCTGCCGGTCATTTCAGGAATCGGGCATGAAACCGATTTCACGATTGCGGACTTTGTGGCCGACCTCCGCGCACCGACCCCGACAGGCGCTGCCGAAATAGCCACGCGTGCCTACGACGAATGGATAGATCTGCTCGGCTCGCATGCGGAAAAAATGCAATATGCCATGAAAAGGTTGCTGAACAATTCGATGCAAAAAACAGACGGATTGGCCAGAAGACTGATCAGTCCATCCGCCTACATCGAACGTGAACGGATAAAACTGCATTCCACCACTGCCAGGCTGGCTCGCGTCAGCGACAATCTGCTAGTCAAGTCACGTTACGAAACCGCACACTGGAACACACGCATCAGGGCACAATTACCGGACGTGGCACAATGGCAAGACATGCTCTCAAACACCGGAAACAAACTGGCCAGAGCAATGGCCGCACAATTCGAACGTCGCCAGCAAACCGTTTCGTCTCTGGCATCACAACTCGAGCTGCTCAATCCGGAACGGACACTGGAACGTGGCTATGCCATTCTGACCGATCCACAAGGAAAAATCATCCGTTCACCTGCACAACTGCCGGTACGCAAACCGATCTCTGTAAAACTTGCATCCGGCAGTGCGAAAATTTCCGTCGAATCTGTCCAGCCCGATCTGGAATAATGCCTCAGACGCCCTCTATCTCGAAAAGAAGACTATACTGGCGCATGGCATACCGGTCTGTCATCCCGGCAATATAGTCAGCGACCTTTCTTGCCTTCTCATATTCACTGCCATTGATCAACCGATACTTCGGAGCAAGCAATTGCGGTTCAGCCATAAACAGCCATTTCCGGATTACTCACCTGTCCATTCTCCTTTCAGACCGGCTACCGATCAGTCGGAAGGCATATGACCGATCAATGTGGCACGCAACAGTTCATGCGGTACTCCGGTAACAACCGCCTTGCCCAGTTTTCTCAGCAATACAAACTGGATTTCACCGCCTACGTTTTTCTTGTCCACTTGCATCAGTTCCACCCACTGGTCCGTTCCCAGTGCAGGCGCGGCAACCGGCAACCCGGCTTTTTCCACAAGTCTCTGAATACGTTCGCAGGACTTTTTGTCGAGCCACCCCATACGACGCGACAAATCCGCTGCCATAACCATTCCACAACCGACTGCCTCGCCATGGAGCCATTCCCCGTATCCGAGTCCTGCCTCAATCGCATGCCCGAAAGTATGTCCGAAATTGAGAATCGCCCTCAGTCCGGTACTTTCACGTTCATCCTGCCGCACAATATCCGCCTTGATTTCACAGGATCGTCGAATCGCATAAGCCAGCGCACCTGCATCACGAACCAGCAATTTTCCGATATTCCCTTCCAGCCATTCAAAAAACACCGGATCGATGATGGCGCCATACTTGATCACCTCCGCCAGACCTGCGACAAGCTCCCTGTCGGGCAAAGTATTCAGCGTCGCCGTATCGGCGATTACGGCTTCAGGCTGATAAAAAGCACCAATCATGTTTTTGCCCAGCGGATGATTAATTCCCGTTTTTCCGCCCACAGAAGAATCCACTTCAGCCAGCAATGTGGTCGGAATCTGGACAAAAGGCACACCTCTCATAAAACTGGCTGCCGCATAACCTGTCAGATCACCAATAACTCCTCCTCCAAGAGCAACGAGTGTTGCCTTTCTGTCGCATTTGTTCTCCATCAGGAAGTCGAAAATTTTCATAAGACTTCCCC
Organism: uncultured Oxalobacter sp.; assembly: GCA_964602435.1. GTDB lineage: Bacteria > Pseudomonadota > Gammaproteobacteria > Burkholderiales > Burkholderiaceae_D > Oxalobacter. The sequence goes on along the minus strand of CAZRQR010000007.1, from coordinate 21,316 downwards.
AGTTTTTCTCTTTTTCCCCGTCCGGCAGGATTATCGACATGACGTCTTTGCCGGCTTTTTTCAGCGAATGCTTCAGATCATCCAGATAAAGCGGTGCAACCACCGTATTGGTGACAATGACAATGCGGTGACCACGGATTGACTTCGTGAGCAACCGGATATCTTTCAGCAGTCCGTCCCCGATTTCAATCGGATAACTGCGTTCTCCAAGATTGACCTTAAGGTGGGAATTTCCCTTTTCCATAATCGCATTATTTTTTTTCATTCGGTTGATCGGACGCTGCTTCTGTTTTCCGGAAGAATTTCCCTTCCGGTAATTGACCAGCTGTGTCATGATGGACTGAACCATGGCATGTACATTCGGCCTTCCGGTATCGACAATAATATCTGCAACTTCCCTGTAAAGGGGTTCCCGCTGTTTTGCCAACTCTTCGAGCTTCTTCCTTTTGTTTTCCGTCTGGAGCAGTGGACGGCTCTTGTCATGCATCGTTCTCTGCAAAATATTGTTTACGCTGGCACGCAAATAGATCACGGTACCTCTTGCCTTGAGATGCTTCCTGTTTTCCGGGTGAATCACCGCACCGCCCCCCGTGGCAAGAACGACACCGGCCTGCCCGGTCAAATCCCTTATCGCCTCGACTTCGCGGCGCCTGAAACTTTCTTCGCCTTCAATTTCAAAAATCCACGGAATCGTTGCACCAGTACGCGCCTCGATTTCATGATCGGAATCCACGAACTTCAAACCCAGCCGTTTTGCCAGCAAACGCCCGACTGTCGTTTTGCCGGACCCCATCAGACCGACGAGAAATATATTTTGTTGCATAAGAAATAAAGATCATTACCGTATAAGCGAATATATCAGATATGTACGCTTCCGATTCCTTTTCGGAATGCAATTCTTTTCTGCGCAATCCCGGATCACACGCTGAAACAGTTGGTTACATATTTAAGTGCTAATATAGCCGCTTTAAAGGATAATGCGTTTATCGCGTTTTTTTGCTGAATAGCATGTTTAACAAGAATCAGAATTCCGACCAGTCACGAACGCCCCCCCGAAAAAAGTTGCTTTTCCGCATCCTGATCAGTTGCGCAGCTCTTGGCGCAGGTCTGGCTTTGGCCTGCGCGCTTGTCGTCATACTGGCCATGACTCTGATTTATCCGAAACTGCCGCCGATGGATCAACTTACGGACTACCATCCGAAAATGCCTTTGCGTATTTACACGGCAGATCATGTACTGATCGGTGAATTCGGTGAAGAAAGGCGCAGTCTTGTCAGGATCAACCAAATTCCGGATATCATGAAAAAAGCGGTGCTGGCAATCGAGGACGACCGTTTTTACCAGCATGGCGGTGTGGACTATATCGGTATTTTACGTGCGGCCCTGCACAATCTGGTCAGCAGCAGCAGGCAGGGTGCATCGACCATTACCCAGCAGGTCGCAAGAAATTTCTTTCTGACGAGCGAGCAGACTTTCAAACGAAAACTGTATGAAGTTCTGTTAGCCTGGAAAATCGAAAAAACGCTGACCAAGGATCAGATTTTCGAAATTTATCTGAACCAGATTTATCTGGGGCAACGTGCTTTCGGCTTCGCCTCCGCCGCACAGATCTATTTCGGAAAACCTCTCCAGAACATTACTCTGGCTGAAGCGGCCATGCTGGCAGGACTGCCCAAAGCGCCTTCCGCCAATAATCCGATCACCAACCCGACACGAGCCAGACAGCGCCAGCAATATATCCTTCTCAGAATGAAACAACTCGGTTATATCACTGATCAGGAATATGAAAAGGCCCGAAATGAGGAAATCAGAATAAAGACGAGTCGAAACGAATTCAGTGTCCATGCTCAATATGTGGCAGAAATGGTTCGCATGATGGTATACGACCAGTACAAGGATGAAACCTATACACGCGGACTGAATGTTTACACGACCATTACGCAAAAGGATCAGGAAGCCGCCTATCAGGCCGTCTGGCACGGTATCATGGACTATGACAGGCGTCATGGATATCGTGGCCCGGAAGGATACATGCAAATCCCCGCGGCCCGGGAAGCCATCGCCGACGCTGTCGAAGATGAACTGGCACGTTATCCGGATAGCGATGGAATTCTGGGCGCTGTCGTACTCGAGGCATCTCCCGGCCTGGTTCGTGTTCTTGCATCCTCAGGCAATGAAATCACCATCACGGGCAATGGATTGGGTTTTGTTGCTTCCAGCCTGAATCCCAGCAACAACAACGGCAAACAGATCCGGAAAGGGGCAATCATCCGTATTACCCAAGACATGCAGGGGAACTGGAATATCGTTCAGACGCCCCAGATCGAGGCCGCTTTTGTTTCACTGAATCCGAATGATGGCGCCATCAAATCACTGATAGGCGGTTTCGATTTCACACACAAGAAATTCAATCATGTCACCCAGGCATGGAGACAACCGGGTTCTTCTTTCAAACCTTTCATTTTCTCTGCATCACTTGACAAGAACTTGGCTCCGGCAAGCATTATCAATGATGCACCGATATCATTTAGCGGTCAGCCCGGCGGACAGAACTGGACACCCAAGAATTTTGATTCAAGATATGAAGGTCCCATGACCATGCGACGCGGCCTGATGAAATCCAAAAACATGATCTCAATCCAGATACTGAACCAGATCGGCGTACAATACGGTCAGGAATTCATTACTCGATTCGGTTTCGACCCGGATAAAAATCCCCCCTATCTGACACTGGCATTGGGAGCGGGAGCCGTTACACCATTGCAAATGGCAACGGCCTACTCGGTTTTTGCCAATGGCGGCTACAGAATCAGGCCTTACCTCATTTCATATATTGCGGATTCAAACGGAAAAATTCTTTCGCAGGCACATCCGGAAAAAGCTGGCGACGAAAACAACAGGGTGATTGATGCACGCAACGCATTCATTATGGACTCACTGTTAAAAGACGTTGTCAGAGGTGGAACAGCAGCACGGGCCAATGTGCTGAACCGTCCTGATCTGGCTGGAAAAACAGGAACGACAAATGACTCGGTCGATGCATGGTTCGCAGGTTATCAACCCAACTTGGTTGCCGTGGCGTGGCTCGGGTTTGACCAGCCACGTAATATGGGTGGCAGAGAAACAGGCAGCGGACTTGCCCTTCCTGTCTGGATCAGCTACATGCAAAAAGCACTTTCCGGCATCCCTGTCGAGATAAAATCTCCACCTGAAGGTATCGTCTATGAAAACGGAGATTACTATTATGCGGATGTCCCTCGGAGCAAGATCGTCACAAACATTGGAGTCGTGCCAAGAAATTATGAAAGAATCTACGAATCGGAAAACAATCATGTCAAAAGCGAGATATTCGCCGATTGACCACTGAAAACAGACTTCCCTGATAAGGGCTCGCTTGCATTTATTCCTGCTTTTATCACATGTTAAACTTCAATCCGTTTAATAAGACAGTTACAGGTAATTGGACATACATATGCAATTCTACCGATTTCGAAGATGGATTCTCTCTTTCCTGTTGACCATTCTTCTGTGTACCAGTCTGGGAGCCTGTGGCCAGAAAGGTGCCCTTATACTACCGCCGTCCGACACCACCCCGATGCCGGTAACACCCCAGTCTTTCCCGGAATCGGAAACCGATGAACCAGGTTCAGAAAGAGCCACGCTGGGCATTCTTCCTGGCAGTCTGCCGACACTACCCTGAACAATATGAAAACTGCTCAACACTTTTTTTACCGAGACGATGTACTGACCGTCGATGGCATCGCACTGGACCAACTGGCCATTCAATACGGAACGCCGCTTTATGTCTATTCCAAAGCGGCACTAATCGAACATTTCCGGCAATATGCCGATACATGCAAACGGTTCGAAACAACAGACATTCATTCACTTGTCTGTTATTCGGTCAAGTCGAATTCCAATCTCGCCATATTGAACATTCTCGGCCGTGAGGGCGCTGGTTTCGATATCGTTTCCGGCGGTGAACTCTTGCGCGTGATTGCCGCAGGCGGCGACCCCGGAAAAGTGATATTTTCCGGCGTTGGCAAAACTGCCGGCGAAATACGTCTCGCACTGGAGCATGATATCCTTTGCTTCAACGTGGAATCTTTTGCGGAACTCTGCCGCATCAACCGTGTTGCCGCTGAAATCGACAAAAAAGCAAGAATTTCATTCCGTGTCAATCCCGATGTTGATCCCAAAACCCATCCGTATATCTCGACGGGACTGAAAGAGAACAAATTCGGCGTTCCCTTTAAGGAAGCTCTTGCCAGCTACGAGAAAGCGGCCCGTATGGACAATATCGAAGTGACCGGAATCGATTGCCACATCGGTTCCCAGCTATTGGACGATGCCCCGCTTCTCGAGGCACTGGACAAACTGACAGATCTTTTTGATCTGCTGGAACAAAAAGGAATTGAACTGAAACATATCGATATCGGCGGCGGCATCGGCATTACCTACAACAATGAAAAACCTGTGGCCATTTCCGATTATCTCAGCAGGATTTTCGAAAAAATAGCCGTATGGAAAAACGCAAGACATCCAGACAAGTCCATTACCATGATGTTTGAACCGGGACGCTCCATTTCAGGAAACGCCGGACTGTTACTGACCCAGGTCCAGTATCTCAAGACAAACCCGAATAAAAATTTCGCCATTGTCGATGCAGCCATGAACGACCTGATGAGGCCGTCGCTTTATGAAGCATGGCATACTGTCCTGCCTGTCAGAAAGCGCAACACCGCCACCACCACTTACGATATTGTCGGTCCTGTCTGCGAATCAGGCGACTGGCTTGCGCGCCAAAGGGATTTGTCTATCGAGGCCGATGACTTTCTCGCTATCATGAGTGCCGGCGCATATGGCATGTCCATGTCATCCAATTACAATACCCGCGGACGGGCAGCCGAAATTCTTGTCGATAACGGGCAAGTGCACCTTATTCGCAAAAGGGAACACCCGGAAGAACTGTATGCTCTTGAAACCGTCATTTCCTGAATCCGGATTTCATGCCTTCAGAACCGGATCTGGTACATCCGATATCTTCTCTGACCCGAAATAGAAATGTCAAAACTCTGGCAAGCACGCTTTTTCAAGACAGCAAATCATCTGCGTGATTTGCCCGGACTGGGCGTACCTGAAATCGCTTTCGTAGGAAGATCCAATGCCGGCAAATCTTCTGCCATCAATATCCTGTGCAATCAGAAAAATCTTGCCTATGCCTCCAAAACGCCCGGACGCACCCAGCATATCAACTTTTTCTCCATCGGCGGCACACATGTGGCCAGGCACAGACATGATTTTGCAGACGAAAAAAAAATCGAACTGTTTCTTGTCGATTTGCCGGGATATGGTTATGCACAAGTACCTGGTTCTGCCAAAAACCATTGGCAAAAGCTACTGAGCGATTACCTTATAACACGTCCGCAACTAAAGGGACTGGTCCTTGTCATGGATTCGAGACATCCTTTCCAGCCACTGGACATCGATCTGCTCGAATGGTTTGCCGTGACAGGAAAGCCTGTTCACTGTTTGCTCACCAAGGCAGACAAGCTGAACAGAAAAGCGTCAACCGACTCGCTGATACAGGTCAACACCATCCTGAAAAGCTATATTGATGAAAACGGAAAACCTTTTCCCTTTTCCGCACAGCTTTTTTCTTCAACAAAACGTCTGGGACTAGAACAGGCGACATCATTCATTCTGGGCCTTGCCGGACAATCCGTTGTTTCAGCCCTGGATAACCCCGAATCATCAGCCTGTCAGCACACTGGTGGACAAAAAGCCTGATTGGATTTGCATCACATGAGCGAGGAAATCTCATACGGTCACGAAATATTCAGGAAAACCATTCATTTAAGTTCGTTATGGATGGTCGCTTCCATCGCGTTTTTCCCGAAATGGTTCAACATCGCCTTATTTGTTTTTTTGCTTGCATCAATTATATTGGTTGAATACGGAAATTATCGCCAATGGAAACTTTTCACTCTGACCTATGGCTCTCTTTTCAACCGGATATTACGGGAAAAAGAAAGACAGGAAAAATTCCACTTAAGCGGAGCTTCTTACGTTATCGCAGCCGCCTTGATGGTTACGGCCATCTTCCCGAAAATCATAGCAATGACCGCGTTATCCATTATGCTAATCGGAGACACAAGTGCCGCCCTTGTCGGAAGAAAATTCGGCAGGCATAAAATCAACGGGGGAACAAAAAGTATCGAGGGCAGTATCGCTTTCTGGCTATCTTCAGCGGCTGTTCTTCTGTTCTTTTATCTGGCATACCATCAGCCATTACCATTCCTTCCGTGTGGCCTTATCGGTATTACAGTTGCCACCTTTGCTGAAATCTATAGGAACCGGCTCCATCTCGATGACAATTTCTCCATTCCGCTGGCAACCGGTTTGTTCCTGAGTTTATCTCTTTTGCTGTAACGGCCTGCTTCCGGATTACTCCTTCATGACGTTTCCTGTCTAATCCATTCCAGATAAGGCCCAAATCCCTCCAGAATCGGCACAGCGATAATTTCCGGAACGTCATAGGGATGAATCGACAAAATCAGTTCTTCAACATCACGATACTTCCCGTTTACTGTCTTGACTGTCAAGTTCAATTCTTCAGCCTTTTCTACACGGCCGTTCCATTTGTAAACCGACTGTATTTTTTCTCCCCAACTGACACAGGCGGCCAATTTCCTATCAATCAGCGCCTCACTGATCCGGACAGCCGTATCAGAATCAGGCACGGTACAAAAAATGAAGATCTGTTCTGTCATATATTCTTTCATGATACAAAACGATTCGGCTCCACGACAGCCAGCCAATATTCTTCCACATAACAACAAAAAAGCCGGAAATTCTCTTTCCGGCTTTTTTCAATCAAACGCAAGATACTTATCCTTATTTGGCTTTCGCTTCTGTCTTTTCTTCCTGCGGTCTGTCCATCAGTTCGACATAAGCCATTGGTGCATTATCCCCCGCACGGAAACCCATCTTCAGAATACGGAGATATCCACCATTGCGATTGGCGAATCTGGGTCCCAGTTCATTGAACAGTTTTACAACGATCTCACGATCACGCAATCTGTTGAAAGCCAGACGCTTGTTGGCAAGCGTATTGGTCTTGCCCAAAGTGATCATGGGTTCGACAACACGACGCAGTTCTTTTGCCTTAGGCAACGTTGTCTTGATCGCTTCATGACGGAGCAATGAAACCGTCATATTGCGAAGCATGGCAAGACGGTGGGAAGAAGTGCGGTTCAGTTTTCTCAGACCATGACGATGACGCATGATATTTTCCTTATAAATCTTATTGATCCGGCTCTTCTATCAGTCAGGACTGCGGGCCGGTTTTGTTAAAATTATTTCTCGAATCCGGCCGGAGGCCAGTTATCCAGACGCATGCCTAAAGTCAAACCGCGAGAAGCCAAGACTTCCTTGATTTCATTCAATGACTTGCGTCCAAGATTAGGTGTTTTCAGCAGCTCATTTTCGCTACGCTGAATAAGATCACCAATATAATTGATATTTTCAGCTTTCAGACAGTTAGCAGAACGTACTGTCAATTCAAGATCGTCAACCGGACGCAGCAAAATCGGATCCACGGCAGGAACCTGTGTCAGCGTCTCAGATGTCGTTTCCGTTCCTTCCAGTGCCGCAAATACACTCAGCTGGTCAACCAGAATGCGAGCTGACTGGCGAATGGCTTCTTCAGCTGTAATAACACCGTTCGTTTCAATATTGATGATCAGCTTGTCCAGATCGGTACGCTGCTCGACACGAGCCGATTCTACCGAATAGGAAACGCGCCGAACCGGTGAAAAAGAAGCATCCAGAATAATGCGACCAATCGTTTTATTGGTATCTTCGGAAAGCCTTCTTACATTTCCCGGTACATACCCACGCCCCTTTTCAACCTTGATCTGCATATCAAGCTTGCCATTATCAGCCAGATTGGCAATGACATGTTCAGGATTGATGATCTCGACATCATGGGGCAATTCAATATCAGCGGCAGTGACAACACCCGGACCGGATTTTTTCAATGTCAGTGTAATCGTATCGCGATTGTGCAATTTGAAAACGACACCTTTCAGATTCAGAAGAAGATCAACAACATCTTCCTGAACCCCGTCCAGTGTCGAATATTCATGAACCACACCGGCAATCGTCACTTCAGTCGGGGCATACCCTGTCATTGACGACAGAAGCACGCGTCTCAATGCATTGCCGAGTGTATGTCCATAACCGCGCTCAAACGGCTCCATTTCGACAATGGAACGTCCGCCACCTAACGATTCAACGTTGATAATACGCGGTTTCAGAAAATTGTTTTGCATAATATGTCCTTTTCAATACCCTTGGCTCGTTACACCAATAAGGCTGATGGCACTGTTAATGCTGAAATTAACGTGAATACAATTCGATGATCAGCGATTCGTTGACATCGTTTGCAAACTCGCTACGATCCGGAACACGTTTGAATACGCCTTCCATTTTCTTCGAATCCACAGAAACCCAATCGGCAATGCCAATCTGCTCGGCCAAAGACAGGGATTCGATGATACGGTTTTGTTTTTTGGCCTTTTCACGAACAGTAATGACATCTTCCGGCTTGACCAGATAAGACGGGATATTGACAACCTTGCCATTGACCATCAAGGCCTGATGGCTGACCAGCTGACGGCTCTCGGCACGTGTCGAGCCGAATCCCATGCGATAAACCACATTGTCCAGCCGCGATTCGAGCAACTGCATCAGATTGTCACCAGTATTGCCTTTTCTGCGTTCAGCTTCAGCAAAGTAACGGCGGAACTGTTTTTCCAGAATTCCGTACATCCGTTTGACTTTCTGTTTCTCACGCAACTGATTACCATAATCAGAAGTACGTGCACCTGACTTCATGCCATGCTGGCCAGGCTTTACATCCAGTTTGCATTTGGAATCAAGAGACCGTCTGGCGCTCTTGAGGAACAGGTCGGTGCCTTCACGACGTGAAAGCTTGGCTTTTGGTCCGATATAGCGTGCCACAATATTTCCTTTTCAATGATTAGTTGACGCCTCAAATCAGGCGCAAGTCATACCCTCACCGGTATAACAGTGGTCTTCGTTACTTTGAAAACTAGATACGACGACGTTTGGGAGGACGACAGCCGTTATGCGGAATCGGCGTAATGTCCTGAATCTGGGTAATACGAATACCCAAGGCATTCAAGGCACGAACAGCGGATTCACGACCCGGTCCCGGCCCTTTGATCTTGACTTCCAGATTCTTGATACCATATTCAATTGCTACTTTGCCGGCAGCTTCTGCAGCAACCTGTGCAGCAAAAGGAGTGGATTTGCGTGAACCCTTGAAACCGGCGCCGCCAGATGTCGCCCATGTCAGTGCATTGCCCTGGCGATCGGTAATGGTAATAATGGTATTGTTGAAAGAAGCATGCACATGTGCAACACCTTCTGCAATGTTTCTTTTCACCTTCTTGCGCACGCGAGCTGCTGCACTATTCGATGCTTTTGCCATAAAATTTCCTCGATCCGTCTACTGTTCAAACAACATGTGTTTGTATTATTTCTTCAATGATTGAGCGGCCTTACGTGGACCTTTTCTGGTTCGCGCGTTCGTGCGGGTACGTTGTCCCCTGACAGGCAGCCCTCTACGATGACGCAAACCACGATAACACCCCAGATCCATCAATCGCTTGATGCTCATGGAAACTTCGCGACGCAAATCGCCTTCGATAACGAACTTGTCGATTTCAGCGCGCAGTTTTTCAAGTTCGCTGTCATCCAGATCCTTGACTTTTTTGGTCGGAGCAACACCAACCGTGGCACAGATATCCTGTGCACGCGGACGTCCAATACCATAAATAGCCGTCAGGCCAATGACAATGTGTTGATGGTTGGGAATATTAACCCCTGCAATACGTGCCATTCGTTCTGTCCTAAATTGACGTTAATTAACCTTGTCTTTGTTTGTGACGTGCTTCAGTGCAAATTATACGAACCACGCCCTTTCTCTTGATAATTTTGCAATTGCGGCAAATCCGCTTGACTGATGCCTGAACCTTCATTTTTCCCTCTTTTTAACAATATACTGAATCCAGTTACTTTGTTCTGAAAACAATACGAGCCCTACTCAAATCATAAGGGGTCAACTCGACCGTTACTTTGTCGCCGGGAAGGATACGGATGTAATTCATACGCATTTTTCCCGAGATGTGCCCAAGAACCATATGTCCATTTTCCAGTTTTACGCGAAAAGTCGCATTGGGCAGGTTATCTACGATCTCGCCCTGCATCTGGATAACGTCATCTTTAGCCATAAAACAAATTTCTTTTAGAAATATTAACGAGGTAAACTGTTGCTCTTGAAATTCGCCTTCCTCAACAGAGAATCATATTGCTGCGACATAATGTAATTCTGGATTTGCGCCATGAAATCCATTGTCACAACGACGATAATCAACAAGGAAGTGCCGCCAAAGTAAAACGGAACCTGCCAGCGTGCCACCAGAAATTCTGGCAGCAAACAGATTAATGTAACATAAATCGCACCGGCAAGCGTCAATCTCATCAAAATTTTATCGACATATCTCGCTGTTTGTTCACCCGGCCGGATTCCCGGAATAAAAGCTCCGCTTTTTTTCAGGTTATCCGCGGTTTCGCGGCTGTTGAAAACAAGCGCGGTGTAGAAAAAACAGAAAAATATAATTGCCGCAGCATACAGAATCGCATGCACCGGTTCGCCAGGAGCCAGAGATGCCGACAAGTCCTTCAGGAAACGGACAAAAACATTATCCGTTTCAGCCCCGGTTGCAAACCAGCCGACAATAGTCGCCGGAAACAAAATGATCGAGGATGCGAAAATAGGAGGAATGACCCCCGCCATATTCACCTTCAAAGGCAAGAAACTGCTTTGCCCCCCGTATATTTTGTTACCGATCTGGCGCTTGGCATAATTAATCAGGATCCGGCGCTGACCACTTTCGATAAATACCACCAGGAAAGTGACCACAGCGACAATGACGCAAATGATCAGGGCCGTCAGTGTATTCATCGAACCGGTACGAACCAGTTCGATCAGCCCGCCAATCGCATTGGGCAACCCAGCAGCAATACCGGCGAAGATAAGCATGGAAATACCGTTGCCCAACCCTCTTTCCGTTATCTGCTCACCGAGCCACATCAAAAACATCGTACCGGTCACCAGTGTCACAACAGCCGTGAACCTGAATGCCAATCCCGGCTCGATAACCAGACCAGGCTGCGACTCAAGGGCAACCGCGATACCCAGCCCCTGAAAGGCGGCGAGCACCAGCGTTCCATAACGCGTATACTGCGTCATCTTCCGTCTGCCTGCTTCACCTTCCTTTTTCAGTGCATCAATTTGTGGGGATACGATCCCGAGCATCTGCATGATAATGGAAGCTGAAATGTACGGCATAATGCCCAGCGCAAAAACCGTAAACCGCGAAAGCGCTCCACCCGAAAACATGTTGAACATGCCCAGAATACCGCCCTGATTCTGTCTGAACAGCAATGCAAGCTGCTCGGAATCAATACCAGGGACAGGAATATGCGCGCCAATACGGAATACAACCAATGCTCCGAGCAAAAACAGCAATCGTTTCCAGGGAAAACCGGCCGTAGCATTTTTTGCTGAATTAGATGACGTTGCCAACTGGATACCTCTGTATGTTGTTTACTTAAGCGACTTTCCCGCCCTTGCTTTCAATAGCAGCCCTGGCACCCTTGGTTACGACAAGCCCGTTTACATTCACACTGCGATTGATTTCACCGGACAGAATAATTCTGACGTTCCTGACCAGACCCGAAACCAAGCCTGCCTGTTTCAGAACCAGCAAATCAATATCCTCTACGCCCAGCTTATCAAGATCAGAGAGACGTACTTCGGCGCGTGTCAATGCAGATGGCGACTTGAAACCACGTTTCGGCAGCCGGCGCTGCAAAGGCATCTGACCACCCTCAAAACCGATTCGGTGAAAACCACCGGCCCTCGACTTCTGGCCTTTATGACCACGTCCGGCAGTTTTTCCCAAACCACTGCCGATACCGCGTCCAACTCTACGCTTTGCCTGTTTTGCGCCAAAAGCAGGTTGCAAATTATTCAAATTCATAATTTATCCTGTTTGCAGTCTCTATCAAGCAACTACTTGAACGAGATATGATACTTTCTTAATCATCCCACGAACTGCAGGTGTATCCTGCAAAGTGGATACGGAATTCAAGCGGCGAAGTCCAAGACCGCGAACTGTATCACGATGTGATTTCCGGGTTCCGATCAGACTTCTGACCAATTTCACTGTGATTTGACTAGACATGATCGATTCCTTATCCAACAATTTCTTCCACAGACTTGCCACGTTTCGCGGCAACATCGGCAGGAGTGTTCATCGAAGCCAGCGCATTCAGGGTTGCTCTGACCATATTGTACGGATTGCTCGAACCGAAAGACTTGGCCACAACGTTGGTAACACCCATCACATCAAAAATGGCGCGCATGGCACCGCCGGCAATAACGCCGGTACCCTGTTTCGCCGGATTCAGCATCACTTTGGAAGCACCGTGTTTTCCAATGATCGTATGCTGCAAGGTACCATCTTTCAACGTTACCTTGATCATGTTTCGGCGCGCTTCTTCCATTGCCTTTTGGACAGCGATAGGCACTTCTTTCGATTTGCCCTTGCCCATACCGATGCGACCATCGCCGTCGCCGACAACCGTCAGAGCGGCAAACCCCATAATACGACCGCCCTTGACGACTTTGGTCACGCGATTGATCGCGATCATTTTTTCGCGCAATCCGTCATCAGGCCGATCTCCCTGTGTCTTTTGTTGCATTTTTGCCATGGTTATATCCTTAGAACTTCAGACCTGCTTCACGAGCAGCTTCAGCCAATGCTTTGACACGGCCGTGATAACGAAAACCGGAACGATCAAAAGCAACCTCTGTAATTCCGGCCTGCAATGCCTTTTCGGCCACTCTTTTGCCAACCAGCGAAGCTGCCGCCACATTGCCACCACTTTTTCCTGCCAGTTCCTGGCGAACATCCGCTTCCAATGTCGAAGAAGAAGCCAGAATCCGAGCATCCGGTCCAATAATGTTTGCATAAATATGCAAATTGGTACGATGCACCGACAAGCGAGTTGCTCTCAGAACGGCAATTTTGGCTCGAGTCTGACGTCCACGGCGCAAACGTGATTGTTTCTTGTTCATCAATCGCCCCTATTACTTCTTCTTAGTTTCTTTGATCTTAACGACTTCATCTGCATAACGAACGCCCTTGCCCTTGTACGGCTCGGGTTTGCGATATGCACGGACATCAGCCGCAACTTGCCCAACCAGATGTTTGTCAATTCCCTTGATGACGATCTCGGTCTGAGACGGGGTTTCGCATTTGACACCCGCAGGCATCACATGAACGACAGGATGGGAAAAACCAAGAGACATATTCAGTTTGTCACCTTGAGCCTGCGCACGAAAACCAACGCCAACCAGATTGAGACGTTTTTCAAACCCCTGGCTAACACCAAGCACCATATTATTCAGCAATGCACGTGTAGTTCCCCACATCGCCACCGCTTCGCGGCTGTCGTTTGCCGCTTCAACCTTAAGCGATTTGTCTTCCTGCTTGATAACCACCAAATCACTCAGAACCCTGCTAATTGCACCTAAAGGTCCCTTTACAGTAATTTCATTATTCGCGATTGTTGCAGTTGTGCCTTCAGGAATAACAACCGGCATCTTTCCAACTCTAGACATGCTTTACTCCTCAGGCAACATAGCAAAGAACTTCGCCACCAACACCCGTAGCCCTCGCTTTACGGTCTGTCATGACACCTTTTGGCGTAGAAACGATCGCCACACCCAAGCCATTCATCACGCTAGGCAATTCATCACGCCCTTTATAAATGCGAAGACCCGGACGGGAAACCCTTTCCAGTCTTTCGATAACCGGACGGCCGACATAATATTTCAACGCAATATTCAATTGAGCCTTGCCCGCTTCTTCCTTGACCTCGAAAGAATCAATATAACCTTCGTCTTTCAGCACGGTGGCAATAGCAACCTTTACCTTGGAAGACGGCATAGCAACAGAACTTTTCTTAACTTGCTGCGCATTGCGGATGCGAGTCAGCATATCTGCGATAGGATCGCTCATACTCATAACAATTCCTCCTGCTACCAGCTAGCTTTGGTGATTCCGGGAATTTCGCCATTCATGGCGAATTCTCTCAATTTGGCACGTCCCAAACCGAACTTGCGATACGTGCCACGCGGCCTTCCCGTCAATGCACAACGATTGCGTTGGCGCGTCGGATTCGCATTGCGCGGCAACGACTGCAATTTAAGACGAGCCTCAAAACGCTCTTCTTCAGTTTTGCTTTGGTCGTCAATAATAGCTTTCAATTCAGCGCGTTTGCCTGCATATTTTTTAACAAGCGCCGCGCGTTTCAATTCACGATTTATTAATGCCAGTTTTGCCATGGCTATCTCAATTTCTAAACGGAAATTTAAAGGCGGAAAGAAGTGCTTTGGACTCCTCATCGGTTTTAGCAGTCGTGGTAATGCTGATATTCAAACCACGCAAAGCATCAATTTTGTCATATTCAATTTCAGGGAATATGATCTGCTCCTTGATACCGAGATTGTAATTCCCACGACCATCAAAAGAACGGCCATTGATACCACGAAAATCACGCACACGAGGCAACGCTATCGTAACCAGCCGGTCAAGAAACTCATACATTCTTGCCCCGCGCAGAGTCACCATACAGCCGATAGGATAGCCTTCGCGAATCTTGAATCCAGCAATGGATTTGCGCGCCCTGGTCACAACCGGTTTCTGACCCGCAATTTTCGCCAAATCGTCCGTTGCATGATCAATCACTTTCTTGTCAGCAACCGCTTCCGACAAGCCCATGTTCAGGGTGATTTTGGTAATGCGCGGAACCTCCATCGCAGACTTGTAGGAAAATTTTGCCATCAGATCAGCAACAATTTTTTCCCTATATAATTTCTGTAGACGCGCCATAATTATTTAGCCTCGACAACTTCACCATTCGATTTGAAGACACGGACTTTTTTTCCATCCACTTCCTTAAAGCCCACACGATCAGCCTTTCCCGTTTTCGCATTGAACAGCGCGACATTGGAAACATGGATCGGCATCAGCTTATCGACAATACCGCCAGTAGCGCCCGTCATCGGATTCGGCTTGGTTGTTTTCTTGGCAACGTTCACACCGGAAACAACAACGCGATCTTCAATACATTGCTGAACCGTACCGCGCTTGCCCTTGTCCTTGCCGACCAGAACAATCACTTCATCGCCTTTACGTATCTTGTTCATACCCCCCCCTTACCTTACAATACTTCCGGCGCCAGTGAAACGATTTTCATAAATCTTTCAGTACGCAACTCACGAGTTACCGGACCGAAAATACGGGTCCCAATCGGCTCCAGCTTATTGTTAAGCAATACAGCAGCCCCTTCATCAAACTTGATCAGCGAACCGTCCTGGCGACGCACGCCCTTTGCCGTACGAACGACAACGGCATTGTAGATTTCGCCTTTTTTGACCCTTCCCCGTGGAGCAGCACTCTTGACCGTTACCCTAATAATGTCACCGATCTGAGCATAACGACGCTTGGAACCGCCAAGCACCTTGATACAAAGAACCTCTCTGGCACCTGTATTGTCGGCCACTTTTAAACGACTTTCAGTCTGAATCATAATTTCTCTTTCCCAACTTAATTCGTCATCAATCGACGATCAGTCTTGGTCCCGCCAGACGCAAAAAATGCGGCTGATTAGGTGTGCATGATATATAAGAACTTCGCATCAGCCTATCAATACGGAATGATGCGAAGCCTTGAATTATTGCATTATCCAATGACAAATGCAATCTTTTTATATGATTTGTGCAACCTGGATGACTTTGGTGAGAACCCAAGATTTGTGTTTAGAAATTGGACGTCCTTCTTGAATTTCAACGGTATCGCCAATTTTCGCCTGATTGGTTTCATCGTGCGCAAGATATTTTTTGGTACGGCGGACAACCTTGCCGTAGATTGGATGTTTTATCCGCCGTTCGATCAAAACGGAAACCGTTTTATCCATCTTGTCCGATACAACCTTGCCAATCAGTGTACGTTTCAGCGTGGACTTTTCCTGATCGTTCATTGTGCTTTACCCTTAGAATTCATGACAGTCTTTACCCGAGCGATATCCCTTCTCACCTTCTTCAACTGGGAAGTATTGGTCAATTGCTGGGTTGCCAGTTGCATGCGCAGGCCGAATTGAGCTTTCAGAAGGTCGTTCAGCTCGGCCTTCAGTTCAGCCTGGTCCTTGGAACGCAGTTCGGATGCTTTCATATTCACTCCTCTTACTGGCCAAGCTGACGGACAACGAATACCGTCGGCAATGGCAATTTGGCAGCAGCCAGACGGAACGCTTCACGAGCAAGTGCTTCATCCACTCCGTCCATTTCATAAAGAACCTTGCCGGGTCTGATTTCAGCGACATAGTATTCCGGATTGCCTTTACCGCTCCCCATACGTACTTCAGCAGGTTTTTCAGAAATCGGCTTGTCCGGAAAAACACGGATCCAGATACGGCCACCTCTTCTGATGTGGCGCGTCATGGCACGACGAGCAGCTTCAATCTGGCGAGCCGTTATACGGCCTCTTCCTACTGCTTTCAGACCAAAATCGCCAAACGATACCTTGGTACCTCTTTCATGGGAAATACCGGTATTGCGCCCCTTCTGCTCTTTTCTATATTTTCTACGAGATGGTTGCAACATAATTATTCTCCTGCTGCCTCAACAGGCGCATTTTCTGTCGCTGTTGCTGCATTTTCAGGTTTTCTGGCACGTACCCGTTTCGCTCCGGTAGAAGGAGTTTCGGATGCGCCAGCACCTTCAGACTTTCTCACACGCTGCCTTCCTGGACGGCCATCTTCACGGCGTGCACCACGACGTTTCTTGTCTTCTTCGCTAGGCGTATCAAGTTTTGGAGCTTCGCCATTTTCCAGACGATCCCCCTTGTAGACCCAGACTTTCACACCAATAATTCCGTAAGTCGTTTGTGCTTCGGAAAAGCCGTAATCGATATCAGCACGCAACGTATGCAACGGTACACGGCCTTCACGATACCATTCGGTACGCGCAATCTCGATACCATTCAGACGACCAGAAGACATGATCTTGATCCCGACAGCGCCCAGACGCATTGCATTCTGCATGGCACGTCTCATCGCACGGCGGAACATGATACGTTTTTCCAGCTGCTGCGTAATCGAATCGGCAATCAACTGAGCATGAATTTCCGGCTTACGGACTTCCTCGATATTGACATGCACCGGAACGCCCATGATTTTGGACAGATCGGATTTCAACACTTCAATGTCTTCACCCTTTTTGCCGATAACAACGCCGGGCCGCGAGCTGTAAATGGTAAAGCGCGCATTTTTTGCTGGACGTTCAATAACGACTTGGCCGACAGAAGCATTTTTCAGTTTTTTCTTCAAATAGGCACGTGCCTTCAGATCCTCGTTCAACATGCCAGCAAAATTGTTATTGCCTGCATACCAGCGTGAAGACCAATTACGGGCAACGGCCAGACGGAAACCGGTTGGATGTATTTTTTGTCCCATCGTGCCCCCCTTAGTTACCGACAGTCACATAAATGTGACATGTTTGTTTAGAAATACGGTCACCCCGTCCTTTTGCACGAGCCGAGTAACGTTTCATAAAAGTTCCCTTTTCGACATAAATCGAAGAAACTTTCAATTCATCAATATCCGCACCGTCATTATGTTCGGCATTGGCAATGGCCGATTCCAGAACCTGCTTAATAATGAGTGCACCTTTTTTTGGTGTAAACGACAGAATATCAAGCGCCTGATCAACTTTTTTACCGCGAATCAAATCGGCAATCAGACGACCTTTTTGCGCTGACAAATGCACACCACGAAGAGAAGCTTTTGTTTCCATCATTGGTCCTATTTCTTAGCTTTTTTATCGGCGGCATGACCCTTGAACGTTCTGGTCAATGCAAACTCGCCCAACTTGTGACCAACCATATTTTCGGAGATATAAACAGGGACATGCTGCTTGCCATTGTGAACAGCGATTGTCAGCCCGATAAAATCCGGCATAATTGTTGACCGACGAGACCATGTCTTAATTGGCCGCTTGTCCTTGGAAGCCTGCGCCGCTTCAACCTTGGCAATCAAGTGAGCATCGCAGAAAGGCCCTTTTTTCAACGAACGTGTCATATGCTACCCCTTATTTCTTGTTGCGGCGCGAAACGATCATTGAAGTCGTACGCTTGTTACTACGCGTTTTCAGACCCTTGGTCTTCTGACCCCAAGGCGTTACTGGATGACGACCACCGGATGTCCTTCCTTCGCCACCGCCATGCGGATGATCGACCGGATTCATGACAACACCACGCACGGTTGGACGTACACCACGCCAGCGCATTGCACCTGCCTTACCCAATTTGCGCAGATTCTGTTCCGCATTGCCAACTTCACCGATTGTTGCACGACATTCGATGTGCACACGGCGGACTTCGCCGGAACGGAGACGAATCTGTGCATACGAACCTTCACGCGCCATCAGCACAACCGCCGCACCTGCCGTACGTGCCATTTGCGCGCCTTTTCCCGGCAGCATTTCAACACAATGCAGGGTCGTACCAACAGGAATATTACGCAACGGCAAACAATTTCCCGCCTTGATCGGCGCTTCCGAACCATTCATGATCTGGTCGCCGACAGCCAATCCCTTTGGCGCGATGATGTAACGACGTTCACCATCAGCATAACAAACTAGCGCAATATGGGCCGTACGGTTTGGATCGTATTCAATTCGTTCCACCTTCGCTGCAATTCCATCCTTGTTGCGAATGAAATCAACGATACGATAATGTTGCTTGTGACCTCCGCCAATATGACGGGTCGTGATATGACCATTGTTGTTACGGCCGGCGCTTTTGGATTTCTTTTCAACCAGACCTGCGAAAGGACGTCCCTTGTAAAGATCAGGATTGACCAGCTTGACCATTCCCCGACGGGCGGGAGAAGTTGGTTTGACTTTAACGAGAGCCATTATTTAGCCTCCTCAGTAAAATTGATTTCCTGACCAGGCTTCAGGCAAACGTATGCCAGTTTCTGATTGCTTTTGCGCCCCATTCCGTGACGTGAACGCTTCTGCTTGCCCAAACGATTCAATACCTGCACAGACTCAACTTCAACCTTGAACAAATTTTCAACCGCTGCCTTGATTTCCGGCTTGGTTGCATTTTTCAATACACGAAAAATGACTTGCTCATACTTTTCAGCGATGAAAGTGGCCTTTTCCGAAATAACCGGCGCCAACAATACTTTCATCAGGCGTTCTTCACTAATTTTCATGACAGCACTCATGCCAGCATCTCCTCAATCTTGCCCAGAGCTGCCTTGGTAATCAGCACATCTTTGAAATGTACCAAAGAAACAGGATCTGCCTGGTGTGGCTCAACCACTAATACATTAGGCAAATTACGCGATGCCAGATACAGATTTTCATTGAATGAATCCGTAATCACCAGTACGGAACCGAAACCGAATCCTTTCAGTTTCTGCGCGAGCATCTTGGTTTTCGGCGCTTCGATTGCCAATTCGTCAATGACAGTCAAACGATCCTCACGAACCAGCTGCGACAGAATAGAACAGACGCCGGCACGGTACATTTTTTTGTTTACTTTGTGAGAAAAGTTCTCATCAGGCGTATTCGGAAATGCGCGACCGCCTCCACGCCACAGCGGAGAAGACGACATACCGGCACGAGCACGCCCCGTACCTTTCTGGCGCCATGGCTTCTTGGTGGTATGAGCTACCGTTTCACGGCTTTTCTGCTGACGGTTTGCCATTCTGGCATTCGCCTGAAAAGCAACCACGATCTGGTGAATCAGCGCTTCATTGTACTCACGACCAAATATGGTATCCGGCACATCAACTTTACCAGCCACCTGATCATTTCCATTTAGGAGCTTCAATTCCATCTGTTATGCCCCCTTGCTAACTTTGGTTTTTACTGCAGGACGAACGACAACCTGTGCATTCTTGGCGCCCGGAACGGCCCCCTTTACCAGAAGCAAATTACGTTCAGTATCAATACGGGCGACTTCCAGATTCTGCACCGTCTTGGTGACATCACCCATATGCCCTGTCATTTTCTTGCCCGGGAAAACACGCCCCGGATCCTGATTCATACCGATAGAACCGGGAACATTGTGCGAAAGGGAATTGCCATGGGTAGCGCGACCGGAACCGAAATTGTAGCGTTTGATGGTACCTGCATAACCTTTACCAATCGAAACACCCTGAACGTCAATTTTCTGCCCTACTTCAAACAGAGTGACAGGCACGACATCACCTGCTTTCATTTCCGCCGCCTTGGCAGCATCCACTCTGAATTCACGCAATACTGTACCCGCCTCGACACCTGCCTTGGCATAATGTCCAGCTGCAGCTTTATTGACGCGGGAAGGACGGCGTTTGCCGAATGCGACCTGAACAGCAGTATAACCGTCTGTCTCGGTCGTCTTGACTTGCGTAACACGATTGTCTGACACGTCAACCACAGTGACCGGAATAGAATCCCCGTCATCCGTGAATATACGCATCATTCCAACCTTACGCCCGATAAGGCCTAGGCTCATTTTTATCTCCATTCCTGCCTACGATTGGGCAGGGCTGTTTATCATCTTTCAAAAACAAGAGCAAAAACAATCTCTTGCCATGCTTAAGCGGCGCATTATATCTCGCATGCGCCGTTTGTACAACTGCTTCCTGCCATTACCGGCAATTATTGCAGTTTAATTTCAACATCAACACCGGCAGGCAAATCCAGTTTCATCAAAGCATCAACCGTTTTGTCTGTCGGATCAATAATATCCATCAGACGCTGATGGGTTCTGATTTCAAACTGGTCACGGGACGTTTTGTTGACATGCGGCGAACGCAGAATATCAAAACGCTGAATGCGTGTCGGCAGAGGAACCGGTCCCTTGACAACCGCACCTGTACGCTTGGCGGTATCAATGATTTCCTGTGCGGATTGATCGATCAGTTTGTAATCGAATGCCTTGAGACGAATGCGAATTTTTTGGTTTTGCATGATATTTTTCCAAAGAACGAGCTGCGAATGGATCACCATTCGCAGCATTGAAAATTTACAACCCGAAGCTTATTCAATAATTTTGGAGACGACACCTGCGCCGACTGTTCTGCCGCCTTCACG
>CAZRQR010000006.1:0-43721 GCA_964602435.1 uncultured Oxalobacter sp. | reverse complement strand
GGTAACGGTTTTCTGAAAGATGGCGTTGTCTGCATTTAGAACGGTATGATTTGTCTGGTCTGGATAGTTTCATGGTGGAAATACCGGTGTAAGTTTTGAACATCATGCGATGTGACCGGAAAACCGTCGATTTCAGTCATGGTCCTTTTTTGCGGCTTTTGCCCTCGGATGTGCCAGATCGTAAACTTTGGCCAGATGCTGGAAATCCAGTGCAGTATAAACCTGTGTCGAGGTAATGGAGGCGTGTCCCAGCATTTCCTGTACGGCTCGCAGGTCACCTGACGACTGAAGGATGTGCGAGGCAAAAGAATGCCGGAGGACATGTGGATGCACATTGACGGGCAACCCCAGACGTCTGGCGTGGTCTTTCAGTCTCAGCTGGACGAGACGGGGAGACAGGCGGTGTCCGCGCGAATTGATGAACAGGGCGTGAAGGTCGTCACGATTCATGTCGGGACGTGTGAACCGGGCACGGACAGATAGCCACTTTCTGATGGCGACGACAGCGGTGTCGCCGACCGGAACGATACGTGTCTTGTTGCCCTTGCCGGTTACGGTCACTTCTTTTTCGGTCATGTCGATCCAGCCGGTGGAGGTATAACCGGACTCCCTGACAGCGTACATGTCTAGGCCTGTGAGCTCGGAAACGCGAAGTCCGCTGGAATACAGCAGTTCGAGAACGGCATGATCGCACAGCGCGGATGCCGCCTTCACAGCGGAGGCGCTGTCACTGTCGGTACTGGTGGAGACCAGTCTGACCGCATCGTCCACAGAAAGGGCTTTGGGAAGCGGTTTGCCTTTTTTGGGGGCATGAATGTCTTCTGCCGGATTGACGTCCATGATGGATTCCTCGACAAGCCACTGGAAAAAACCCCGCCATGCCGACAGTTTCCGTGCAATCGAGCGCGGAGTCAGGCCGCTGGCATGCAGTTGCGATACGAACCGGCGCATGTCCGGAGGCGAAAGGGAAAACAGCGTTGTCTCTCCGGCCAGCTTTTTTAGCTGTTGCAGGTCGTGCCGATAGTTCACGACCGTGTTGTCCGGAAGTTTTCGCTGTCCGGATAGGATATCCAGATAACGGTCGATAGCACGGTCATCCGGCCTGTTGTTCCGATTTTCCTCCATTTCAGTCGGTCACCGTCAGATGGTGAAGTGTTGCGCTGGCCAGTTCTCCGATATCCGCCAGAAAATCGGTTGCCATGTCGTTCCGGAAACGGGTTGCTTCCGGCGAGCCCATCGCAATGAGGCCGAATGGAAGGGCTTGTCTGTCCTTTCTCAGGGGGACGAGAGCAACCGAACGTATCTCGGAAAAACGGTCAAGCCATTTGACGGCATCCTGATTTTCCGGCATTTTTCCGCAATACGGATGTTGCATGTGATTGGCGGCATTGCGGATGTTTTCATCAACATGCTGTGTAAACCAGCTGCCGGCGTATTCTTCACGGATGTTCCACACTCTCAGCGTCACTTCCGGTACGGTGAAAACGGACTTCAGTCCATTGACCACAATTTGTGGCATATCGGTTTCGTGGCGCTGTTTTTCCAGAAGCATGGAAGCCCAGACGATTATTTTTTCCACCAGATTTTTATTGTCCTGTGCCGTATGCATCAGTCTGGACAATTGCAGTTCAAGTACCCTGTATTTCTCACGCAGGACTTCGATCTGGCGTTCGTGCAGGGAAATGGCTTTGCCGATGACTGGGCTGGTCAGGCGCAATTCGGGGAGTATGTCGGCATGATTCTCGAAAAATTCGGGGTGGTTGATCAGGTACTGTGCAACGGTTTGGGAATCGATAGCCTGCGTCATGATGAGTTCAGTCGGAAAATATATATATGGTTCAAAAGCACCATTTTACTCGAGGCTGGGCGGGATGACGGCAATTTGTCGTGAGAAAAGTCAGCTTACCCATGGGGCGGTCCGGCAATGACAGACCTGTGCAGGCGGCCGGATGAAGCTGGAATCGGAAATGGCGGTTAGGCACGCATGTCATGTGCCTTACTGGCGACAAGTTGACCGGATTGTATTGCTGTTTTTTCTTTCCCGTTTAAACTGGTGCTTTTCGTATCGGCAATCTGGAAAATCATGACGACTTATGCATTGGGAGACATTCAGGGATGTCAACCGCAGTTGCGCGAACTGCTGAAAGTAATCGGGTATGAAACGCCGGAGGCAAGGCTGCTTTTTGCGGGAGATCTGGTCAATCGCGGTCCGGCTTCGCTGGAAACGCTGAGACTGGTCAGGGATCTTGAGGATCGGGCCGTAACGGTTCTCGGTAATCATGATCTGCATCTTCTGGCGGTAGCGTCGGGCATCCGGAAAATGAAGCCGGGCGATTCCCTCCAACCGATTATTGACGCACCGGACAGGGATGCACTGATCGAATGGCTGCGGCATCGCCCGATGGCTTATACCGCAGATGGTGTCTTGATGGTTCATGCCGGTGTATTGCCGCAATGGGATCTGAACAAAACGATGGAACTGGCCCATGAAGTCGAACATATCCTCAGGGGGGCGTACTGGAAGGATTTTCTGGCGGAAATGTACGGCAATCTGCCGGACAAATGGGACGACAGTCTGACCGGGACAGCTCGCCTGCGCTGTATTGTCAATGGCCTGACGAGGCTTCGTTTCTGCACGGCCGATGGTCGGATGGAATTTGCCAGCAAGATGGGAACGGACGAGGCTCCGCAGGGATACATGCCCTGGTTCGACGTGCCGGGCAGGAAGACCGGCAATGATACCGTGGTATTCGGCCACTGGTCCACGCTGGGTCTTCTGCTGAGGGATAATCTGGTTTCCCTGGATACCGGTTGTGTCTGGGGCGGGAAACTTACGGCCGTGCGTCTTGACGATCGGACGCTGTTTCAGGTGGATTGTCCCGGTTTTCTTGAACCGGGCGATTATCCGGCAAAACGGATGAAATGACATCCTGCGCTTGGCGTGAAAGGGTTTTGCGGTGCATGCCGGCGGTATCGATGGCCGGCAGTACAGTCAGTTCGGCCAGTATGTAATCCGAATTGAAAACGTTTTTCATGCTTTGTGTCAGACTGATATCCCCGCTGGAGTCAACGGCCGGTTCATATTCCCCGTTCCTGTTGACGTACTTCAGGGCGAAAGGCTGGATCGGCAGTCCGGCGTTGATGGCCCCTTCAAACAGGTTGGGGTGGAACGGCAGCATGTGTCCCTGTCTGCCGGTCGTGCCTTCCGGAAAGAAAATGCAGCGTTCCCGGGCCTGCAGGTTCCTGACCAGTGTTTCCAGCGTGCTTTTTAGGTTGCGTGCGCTGCTGCGTTCCAGAAATAGTGTGCCCGTTTTCCGGGACAGCCAGCCGACCATGGGCCAGTGGGCCATGTCTGCCTTGGCGATGAAATGGCCGGATACGACGGAATAGATCAGGAAGATGTCCAGCCATGAAACGTGATTGGCGACGATCAGCGATCTGGGCGACAGCAGTTCCGGATTGACGATTTTCACGGTGACGCCACAGATATCCAGCAGTTTTTTCGACCATTTCTGGACGTAAAGGTTTTTTTTCGTGTCGTCAATGAACGGATAGACTACGGTGCCGTAGAAAAAGGCTCCCAGTGTATGCATCAGCAGGCGGAAAAAGCAGAAAAACGATTTCATGATGACCTGTTTTATCGTTCAAAGGCAATGCGTCCACCGACCATGGTGAAACGGACGCGGCCGGGAATTTCTTTTCCGAGAAATGGTGTGTGTTTTCCCTGGCTGGCCAGTTCAGAGGCTTTGACTGTCCAGCTGGCGGCCGGGTCGAAAATGCAGATGTCCGCGCTTTTTCCGATATCCAGACGGCCGCAGGGCAATTGGAGAATCCTTGCTGGGTCGGATGTGATTTTGGCGATGGCTTTTTCCAGCATGTCGTTGCCGTTTCCGCGTTCCTGTGCCCATTTCAGGACAAGAGACAGGAACAGTTCGAGACCAGTGGCACCCGGCGTGGCTTCACCGAACGGCAACAGCTTTTCGTCGTCGTCCACGGGGGTATGGTCCGAACAGATGGCGTCGATGGTACCGTCCAGCAATCCCCGTGTGATGGCGTCACGATCCTCGTGTGACCGCAATGGCGGAGTCAGGCGTGCATTGGTGTCGAAGTAGTCGATATCGTCTTCTGTCAGATGGACATGATGGATACCGATGTCGCAGGTGACAGGCAGTCCTTCCTTTTTCGCCAGCCGGACCAGTTCGATGCCCTTGGCGGTTGACAGGCGGCACAGATGCACTCTCGCACCGGTGACACGCATCAGTTCGAATATCGTGTGCAGGCTGATGGTTTCCGCAATGGCGGGAATGCCGACCAGTCCGAGTGCGGCCGCAACAGTGCCTGAATGAGCCATGCCGTTTCGGGCCAGGAACGGATCTTCCGGCCGCAGCCATGAACAGTAACGGAAGGAATGGGCGTATTGCAGCGCGCGCAACAAAACTTCGGTATCCGGTATCGGTTCGTTGGCATGGGAAAAACCGATACAGCCTGCATCGGTTAATTCAGCCATTTCAGTCAGTTTTTCACCTTTCAGGCCGACAGTCAGGGCGCCGAGCGGATAGACATGGGCTTGATTTCTGGCGGCGGCGCGGTATTTCAGCATTTCGACCAGTCCGGGTTCGTCCAGTACGGGATCGGTGTCCGGGGGGCAGACAAGACTGGTCACGCCACCGGCGATCGCTGCCTGCATTTCGGATTCCAGTGTCGCCTTGTGTTCGTAACCCGGTTCACGCAACCGGGCGGCCAGATCGACGAATCCGGGGGCGATGACAAGACCGCTGGCGTCTATCGTCCTGTCCGGTGTAAAGCCGGTGACAGTCATGCTGGTTTTGGTAATGGCGACAATTTTTCCATCAGCGACAGCGATGTTTCTGATACCGTTGATGTGATTGGCCGGATCGATCAGTCGTCCGTTTTCGATAAGAAGTCTCATTCAAATATATCCTCAAAAACTGTCCGGTTTCGTCTGGTTGCCGGCCAGAATGCTCATGACGGCCATTCTGACGGCAATGCCGTAAGTGACCTGTGACAGAATGACGGCTTGGTTGCCGTCGGCCACCGCAGAATCGATTTCGACGCCCCGGTTCATCGGGCCGGGGTGCATGACGATGGCATCCGGTTTGGCCAGTGCGAGCCGTTCGGGTGTCAGGCCGTAACTTTTGAAAAATTCCTGTGCGGATGGCAGCAATGCACCGTTGATGCGTTCGTTCTGGACGCGCAGCATGATGATCACGTCAACGTCTTTCAGACCCTCATCCATGTTGTTGAACATGCGGATGCCCATGTCTTTCATGGCGGGAGCCAGAAGCGTGGTCGGCCCGATGACCCTGATTTCCGGCACGCCGAGCGTTTTCAGGGCATGAATGTCGGAGCGGGCGACACGGCTGTGCAACACGTCTCCGACAATGGCGACTTTCAGATTGGTGAAATCTTTCTTGTAATGGCGGATCGTGTACATGTCCAGAAGCCCCTGGGTCGGGTGGGCATGGCGGCCGTCTCCGGCATTGACAACGTGAATATGGTCCAGCCCGTGTTCGTTCAGATGCTGTGCGATCAAAAACGGCGCGCCGGACTGGGCGTGACGGACGACGAACATGTCGGCGTGCATCGCGGTCAGATTGTCCACGGTGTCCAGCAGCGATTCCCCCTTGTTGGTGGACGATGAGGCGATATTTAGGTTGATGACATCGGCGGAAAGCCGTTTGGCAGCGATTTCGAAAGTCGTCCGGGTACGGGTCGAATTCTCGAAGAAAAGATTGAATACGCTTTTGCCGCGCATTAAGGGGACTTTCTTAACTTCCCTGTCCGAGACACTGACAAACGAGGATGCAGTGTCCAGAATGTAGGTCAGGATTTCTTTCGGCAAACCGTGCAAGGCCAGCAAGTGCCGAAGCTCGCCGTTGCTGTTTAATTGAGGATTAGGCATTTTCCACCGTCAGAGAAAAGGAGTTGTTTTCAGTCCGGTCCAGAACCAGTTTCTCGTTTTTGTCCAGAGAGACGTTTGCCGCGACGAAATCGGCGGCGATGGGCAGTTCCCGTCCGCCACGGTCGATCAGGGCCGCCAGAAGGATACGTGCCGGCCTGCCGTAATCGAACAGTTCGTTGATGGCGGCGCGGGTTGTGCGGCCGGTATAGAGTACGTCGTCGATCAGTAAAATGGTGGAACCCGTCACATCGAACGGGATCTGTGTCGGTTTCACTTCGGCCGGCAGCCCTTTTTCAGCGTAATCGTCCCGGTAGAAGGATACGTCAATGAAACCCGGCGGGTTTTCCAGTCCGAGATCGGACGCGATCCGTTCGGCAATCCAAGCTCCCCCGGAACGGATGCCGACAATGGCGACTTTCGGTTCGGTTGCCAGTGCCTCGCGGATTTGTTTCAGGAGTCTGGCGTAAAGCGTTTCCGCATTCAGTTCAGTTATGGATGGATTCATCGAAATACTGTTGCAAGATGAGGGCGGCGGCATGGGCATCGTCCGCTTCGCCACGTTTGAAATTCAGAACGGAGGATGTGTACCGTTCATCGACCAGAATGGTTTCCAGTGAAAACCGGCCATGCAGCTGGTTGGCAAAGCGCCGGCAACGCCTTGTCATGTCATGTTCCGTTCCGTCCGGATGGGCGGGAAGCCCTACCACCAGTTTTGCCGGCTGCCATTCCCTGATCAGTTCGCCGATTTCGGCGAAACGCGTTCCGTTCGCTTCGGCACGGATGATCTTCAGTGGCCGTGAGCTTTTCGACAGGTCGTTTCCGACGGCACAGCCGATCCGCTTTAGTCCGAAGTCGAAACCGAGAATGACAGAGGGTGCTGTGTTCATATATGTCGTATGTTGGTCGTAAAAAGAAACATAAACAATCCGTATTCAGGCATGTCCCGCATCGTACGTCAGCCGGGACGGATCGAAACCCAGAAGGCGCATAGCCGCAGTATATCGCTCATGGATAGGCAAATCAAAAATAATGGTCGGATCGGCCGCAACGGTCAGCCAGCCGTTGCGGCCGATTTCGTCTTCGAGTTGTCCCGCACTCCAGCCGGAGTAACCGATGCTGACGAGAAGCCTCTGCGGCCCTGTTCCGGATGCGATGGCTTCCAGAATGTCACGTGATGTCGTGAAGGCGATCTGATCCGAAATCTTCAGCATGGAGGAAAATTCCGTATCGGGGGAATGCAGAACGAAACCGCGGTCTTCCTGCACCGGTCCTCCGAACATGACGGGTTCCTGTATCGGAAACGGGATTTCCGGTTTCATGTTCAGCCTCTCCAGCAAATGACCGACGGTGATGTCCATCGGTTTGTTGATGACGACCCCGAGCGCTCCGCGCTCATTGTGTTCACAGAGATAGACCACACTGCCACCGAAGATCGGATCATGCATCGACGGCATCGCTATCAGAAAATGATTCGAAAGATTCATGGCTGTCTGTCACCGGGTTGGAATATGGGTTGAAACAGGCGCGGATTCGGTTCCGGACACCTTTTGACATTGTAGCAGTGTTCGTTCGTTCACTCATGAATTCATGTTTTTGCGAAAAGATCTTCCGGCAGAAAACGGATCGTGGAAATAAATGCGCAAAAGGGCTTGAGCAGAGGGGTGACCGGATGGCGTTCCCGCAAGAAAGCAGGGTAAAATACGTGAAACTTGCAGCAAAGGCGAAGGACGCTTTCCGCTGTTTCAATGGATTTTATTCTGCCAGTCAACATGAGCATCAAATCTGATAAATGGATCCGGCGCATGGCCGAGGAAAAGGGGATGATCGAACCGTTTGAACCCGGTCAGGTCCGTTTTGTCAACGACAGGAAAATCGTTTCCTATGGTGTTTCCTCGTATGGTTACGATATCCGCTGTGCCGACGAATTCAAGATTTTCACCAATATCAACAGCACGATCGTTGATCCCAAGAATTTCGATGAGGATTCATTTGTCGACGTCAAGAGCGATGTCTGCATCATTCCGCCCAATTCATTCGCACTGGCCAGAACGGTTGAGTATTTTCGTATTCCACGCAATGTGCTGACGGTCTGTCTGGGAAAATCGACATATGCACGGTGCGGTATTATCGTCAATGTGACGCCTTTTGAACCGGAATGGGAAGGCTACGTTACCCTCGAGTTTTCCAATACGACACCGTTGCCGGCCAAGATCTATGCCTGGGAAGGGTGCGCCCAGGTCCTGTTTTTCGAAAGTGACGAAATATGTGAGACATCGTACAAGGACCGCAACGGCAAATATCAGGGGCAGGTCGGTGTGACGTTGCCGAAAGCATGATTTGCGAGGAATGTGTTTTGACGGGTTGAACGGGTAGTGTACTAACGTTGTATCGGGTCGGAAGCTATGCTGATCTTTTATCTGCGCAATTTGACTGGAGTACAGCGGAGCGTCAAGGCGGATATCCATCTTGGGCTGTCGCTGGCTTTTATTGCCGGCGCCATGAATGCCGGCGGGTTCCTTGCAGTCCAGCAATATACCTCACATATGACCGGGATCGTTTCCAGCATGGCTGACGGGTTGGCGATCGGCAATTTCAATCTGGTGCTGGCCAGCGTTGGTGCGATGGTCTGTTTCATGGTCGGTGCCGGCCTGACGGAAGTGATGGTCAACTGGGCACGCGGAAAACGTCTTCAGAGTGAATATGCACTGCCGCTGATTTTCGAGGCGATACTGCTTTTGTTTTTCGGTTTCATGGGGGGGAAATTACACCGGCATATGGGGCTTTTCGTCTCGATAACGGTGATGTTGCTCTGTTTTCTGATGGGTTTGCAGAATGCCATCATTACCCGTATTTCCAAAGCCGTCATCCGGACGACGCACATGACCGGCATTGTGACCGATATCGGTATCGAGCTGGGGAAACTGTTTTACTGGAACAGGAAAGTGGACAAGGAAGATGAGGCCTATGTCAAGGCCAACAGGGAAAAGCTGTATCTGCTTTCCGGTCTTCTTGTCATGTTTTTTCTGGGTGGGACGATCGGTGCATTCGGTTTCAAGTGGATCGGTTATCTGGCGACCTTTCCGCTTGCGGGGGCGCTGATCGTTCTGGCGATCATTCCTGTGTTTGACGATATCAGGCGTTTTTTACGGTGAACAGGATGGATAAATGATCATCAAATAACGCTTGATTGTTGTTCTGTTAAGTACTAGTTTATTCGCATCTTGAGTTCTGGAAAAACAAATGTCCGCTCCTTTCACTTGGCTCGTCAGAGTGTATTTTGAGAACACCGATGCCGGTGGTGTCGTGTTTTATGGCGACTATCTGAAATTTTACGAACGTGCGCGGACGGAATGGCTCCGTTCGCTGGGGATCGGGCAACAATTCCTGAAAGAAGAGTACAACATTTTGTTTGTGGTAAAGAAGGTATCGGTGGAATACAAGCGTCCTGCCGTGCTTGACGATTTGTTGCGGGTTGCAACCGGGGTGGCGTGGATGAAAGGCGCTTCGCTCGAGTTCGAACAGGCCATCTGGCGGGACGATACGTTGCTTTCGACGGCACGGGCGACAATTGTCTGTGTTGACAAGGACAGAATGCGACCGGTACCGATACCGGATACGGTTTCTGAGAGAATGCTGGCCGGGCTGAAACATGATTGAAGCAGGCCGGAACAGAACCAGCAGGGAGGGCCGTTTTTGATGGAAGCGGCTTCAGTTTCAACCTATATTAAAACCAAAAAATGACAGTTTCCCAGGATTTATCGTTTGTTTCGCTGATTGCCAACGCTTCGCTGCTCGTGCAGCTGATTATGGCTTTGCTTCTCGTCGTGTCGCTGATGAGCTGGACATTCATATTCCAGAAGATGTTCGCCATCAAGAATGCCAGAGTGGAAACCGCCAATTTCGAGCATGCTTTCTGGTCGGGTGGCAATCTGCAAAGCCTGTACCAGCGTGCCGGCAGCAACAACAAGACCGGCGCACTGGAGAGGATTTTCTATGCCGGTATGGGTGAATATCTCAAGGGAAAAAATACCATGACCGGTCATTCCGCGCAGGATACGGTCGCTTTGCTTGATGGTGCGCGCCGTGCGATGAGAGCGGCTTACCAGCGCGAAATGGACAGTCTGGAGTCGCATCTGTCGTTTCTGGCGTCAGTCGGTTCCGTTTCTCCCTATGTCGGTCTTTTCGGAACGGTTTGGGGGATTATGAATGCGTTTCGTGGACTGGCGAATGTGCATCAGGCGACACTGGCCACTGTCGCTCCGGGGATCGCCGAAGCGCTGATCGCCACGGCCATTGGTCTGTTCGCCGCGATTCCGGCCGTTGTCGCCTATAACCGTTATTCTCATGACATCGACCGGTTGTCTATCTGTTTCGAAACGTTTATCGAGGAATTTTCCAATATTCTCCAGAGACAGTCGTAACAGGTGAAATATGTCCGAACAGATTTCAGGTTCATTGAGAAGCGGACGGAGAAACAGGTTCAAGTCCGAGATCAACGTGGTGCCCTATATCGACGTCATGCTGGTGCTGCTCGTCATTTTCATGGTCGTGGCACCTGTAACCAATCCGGGTGTGGTTGATCTGCCTACGGCAGAGAGGACGGCATTGCCGCCTTCCGATTACATCCAGATTTCGCTGCGGCCTGACGTATCGGCGGAAATCGGCATTCACCGGCCCGGGAAAGGCAGGGATGTTTTCGAATCGGTGCCTGACAGGGATGCGCTGATGCAGAATCTGCAGGTCTTGCATGCAGAAAATCCGGATTTGCCGGTACTGATTGCGGCGGACAAGAACATTATTTATAACGAGGTCATCCAGGTAATATCCGATGCGAAAAAGATGGGTATCAAAAGGGTGGGGCTGGCGACTCGATAAAGGGATTGGCATTTCGCAATGGAAAACGGTTTGCTCTCCATTCCTAGGGAAAAGAAGCTGAAACCGGCATTTTTGCTGGCTTTGGCGGTTCATTTCGCGTTGGTGGCTTTCCTGTGGATCGGCGTCAGCTGGCAGGCCGATACCGGCGATATGGTCGAGGCAGAAGTCTGGGATATCAAGGTCAGGGAAGCAGCACCGCTGGCGGCTGGCGAGCGGTCTGCACTGGCTGCGGCCGAACAGGTGGAGCAACCGGTCGCCGCTGCCGGGCATGCATCGCCGCCGAAAGCTCCTGCGGCACAGGCGCACGAGCCGGTGCGGGATACACGCCCGGATATCGCTCTGGAACAGGAAAGAAAGAAAGCCGAACAGGAGAAAAAGGCCGATGCGAAACGGCGTGCTGACGAGTTGAAACAGCAACAGGAAGAACAGATACGCCAGAGAAAAGAAGCGGAGGAGGCGAAAAGAAAACAGAGAGCGGATGCCGCAGCTGCCAAACGTGCGAAGGTGCTGTTGGATCAGGAGGCACGCCGGATTGCTGGTGGCGGCAGTGGTGGCGGTACCGAAAAAGGTTCAGGCGGTGGTGGAACGGCGACAAGCGGTCCGACCGGCAGTGGCGGCAGCGGTACTTCGCCTTATTCCACCGGACCGGGCAAGGCCGATGCAGGCTATATCCAGAAAGTGGCGGCAAAAATCAAATCTAATACATCGTTTAGCGTACCGTCTTCCCTGACAGGGAACCCGCCGGTTGTGTACGATGTCGAATTGCTGCCGGATGGAACTTTGCGTAATATACGGAAACGCAGGTCGTCGGGTATCGTAGGGTTCGACGAGGCTGTATTTAGGGCTATTGAAAAATCCGCGCCTTATCCCAAGGACCGGTCGGGGCGCGTACCATCCGGATTTACACTGACGCACAAACCGAAGGGTTGAATGTGAATACAAAATCGTTATACTGTTCTTTTCTTGCACTGGGTCTGTCGTTTCTTGTCGCTGCCCATGCTTTTGCACAGGATCACCTGAATATACAGATTTCGGGTGTCGGCGCCAGCCAGATTCCTGTCACGATTGCAGGTTTTGCCAATGAAGCCGGCATTTCGCCGAAAGTGACGGATATTATCAGAGCCGATCTGGCAAGAACAGGGCTGTTCAGGCTGGTCTCCACGGATGAGGTTCTCCAGGAATCGGCATCCGTTGATTACAAAAAATGGAAGGCCAGCGGTGCCGATGCACTGGTTATCGGTTCGGTCGTGCAAACGGCGGACGGAAAAACCGATGTCCGTTACAGGCTTTTCGATCTGGGTAAATCCTCGCAGCTGTCTGCCCTTTCCATGGTGGCTCCTGCGCAGATGACCCGTGTGACGGCTCACAAGATCGCGGATGATATTTATGAAAAACTGACGGGAATCAAGGGAGTGTTCGCCACGCGGATTGCCTATGTCGTCCGTGCGGGCAACGAGTACCGTCTTGAAATTGCGGATTCCGATGGCGGGGGCAGGCAGGTTGCGCTGAGATCGCGCGAACCGATCATTTCGCCGTCTTGGTCACCGGACGGTACAAGAGTTGCCTATGTATCCTTCGAAGCGAAGAAGCCGGTTGTCTATGTCCAGAATCTGGTGACCCGCCAGAGAACCGTCGTGGCCAATTACAAGGGGAACAATTCGGCACCGTCCTGGTCGCCGGATGGTTCTAGGCTGGCGGTTGCACTGTCCAAAAACGGATATACGCAGATTTATACCGTCAATGCGACCGGAGGCGGTCTGCAACAGCTGACCAATACCCGCAGTATCAATACGGAACCGCAGTTTTCGGCTGATGGCCAATGGATATATTTCACCAGCGATCGCAGTGGCGGTCCGCAAATATACAGAACCAGTGTCAACGGTGGCGATGCGCAGCGCGTGACTTTTACAGGCAACTACAATATCAGTCCCCGCGTTTCTCCTGAGGGCAAGTCGCTAGCTTATATTTCTCGGCGGAACGGCGGTTTCCAGCTGTATCTGATGGATCTGGAAAATGGCCAGGAGCAGCGGCTGTCGGATACGTCGAGAGATGAATCGCCGAGTTTTTCACCGAACGGTCAGTTTATTATGTACGCGACCGGTGCCGGTAGCCGTGGCGTGATTTCAGTGGTTTCGGTTGACGGACGCGTCAAACAGCGTCTGACAATGAAAGCGGCTGATGTTCGTGAACCCTCATGGGGTCCATTCATGAAGTAATGTATTATAAAGGAATCAATATGTTCGAGTTGAAGAAACTGGTTGTTGTTGTGGCAGGTGCACTGGTATTGACGGCGTGCGGTTCATCGGTCAAGTTGGATGAAACGGCACCGATCGAAGAAAGGACGGGATCGTCCTCTTCTGCCGATTCGCGTCAGGTCGGAATGGTCGATGCGGTATCCACCGATCCGCTGAATGATCCGAAAGGCGAGCTGGCACAGCGCAGCGTCTATTTCGATTTCGACAGTTATGTCGTCAAGGATGAATATCAGTCTGTCGTCGATGCACATTCGCGTTATCTGAATTCCCACAGGAACCGCAAGGTCATCATCCAGGGCAATACCGATGATCGTGGCGGCAGTGAATACAATCTGGCACTTGGCCAGAAACGTGCCGAAGCCGTTCGCAAGGCCATGTCGCTGATGGGTGTTTCCGATGACCAGATGGAAGCGGTGTCGTTCGGCAAAGAAAAACCGAAAGCGACCGGAAACAATGAAGCGGCTTGGGCCGAAAATCGTCGTGCCGATATCGTTTACCAGTGATGATGAAAAAACATTCCCGTTTGCTGATGGCGCTTCTTGTCACGCTTGCATGGTTTCCTGCCCATGAGGCAGGGGCAGCCCTGTTCGAGGATGACGAGGCGCGCCGGCATATTCTCGACATGCGTGCCAAAATGAAGGAAGTCGAAGAGGGAAAGGCCGATAAGGCCAGTCTTCTTGCGGTGGCGAACCAGAATGAGGCATTGCGTGAGGAAGTCGCCCGGTTGCGTGGCCAGATCGAGGTATTGACCAATCAGGTCGCCACATTGGAAAGCCGTCAGAAGGATTTTTATCTGGATCTCGATACCCGTTTGAAAAAACTGGAACCCCAGCAAATGGTGGTCAATGGAGAAGAGGTCACAGTTGAAGCCGATGAGGGCCAGTCTTTCAGCCGTGCGGAAGAACTTTTTACGTCCGGCAGTTACAAGGATGCCATTGCCGCCTATGCAGATTTTCTGAAACGCTTTCCGAAATCCCACCTGATCGCTAGGGCACAGTACCAGATGGGGAATGCCTATTATCTGCAAAAGGATTATAAAAATGCGCTGAAGAACCAGTCGGCCGTGGTACGGCGTTATCCGAAAAATCCGGTAACGCCCGATGCCATGCTGAATATGGCGAGTTGCCAGATCGGTTTGGGCGATCTCGCTTCGGCGAAAAAAACACTTTCTGAACTGGTCAGGAAGTATCCCGGGACGGAAGCGGCCCAAAAGGCAAAAGAAAGACTGGCACAACTGGGATAGTCCTGGAAACTGTTCAAAGGGGATCGTCACGATCCCCTTTTTTCCGTAAAGGCATCAGAGAGAAGCATGCTGTCCTGCATTCTGTTGTTTCGACAGGGAGGTTGCAGTGGCGGTTGCCATTTTCTTTCCCGACTTTTAAGGGACTGATCAGAGGTTTTGCCTTTGCTGGCAAGGATTTGAAGCCGATCTGCTACTACCATTTTTGTCTGGAAACGTAGGTAAAAGAATGGTGTAATTGTTGCCATGCAGAATCAATCAAGGGAGCAAGTATGTCGATCTCCGTAACAATCAAAAAGATCAAGGGACGAGAATATATTTATATCGTTGATATTTTCCGCGACCCTATTACAAAAAGACCCACCACTCGAACTTTGAGAAATTACGGAAATAAAGAAGCGCTACTTGCCAAAGACCCTGACGCTATGCAAAAAATTGAGCAAGAGGCAATTCGATTACGAAATGACAAACAAGCTTATGGTGAAGTTTTTTATTCAAACTTGAGTCGCGGAATCAAAGTAATGCCTCAAAAAACATCTTTGCTCTCGGGGCGATATCAATGCTCGTTGGCACCATACCGAAAGCTGTGGGAGCTGTTTGGATTGGACAAATATTTTAAATCGGTTACTCACAACAATAAGCTTGTCTTCAACTTAGATTTATCTGACTTCTCTGTGAGTCGAATCGCCACGCGCCGTTTCGGTGGTCAACTGTGCGATGGATCAGATCGGCCGTTCGACTGTGGTGGTTTCGGCACAGCTGGTCAGGGCAGTGACCGCCGCAGCCTAGATGGTCTTCATCGGGGTAGCGCTTTCACTGGTCGTCAGTGTTTGCGGAGGGATCATGGGAGCCAGATATGCTTTCCGCAGTATCTGGGGGAAAACGGGTTCCCGCGTATGCCGAAAGAAAGTGGACTGATTGACTGAGCTGGCAGGTATCGGGCAGATGGGCTGGGATGTCTGCAAACATCTGTCCGGACTGGAAAAGGCGACGGCACGGCAGGGAATACGGTGGAAATGCCGGAACGTACCGTACAGGAGAATCAGGCCAGCTTGTCGAGCCGCAGGATCTTGCCGAGAACGCCCGGTTCCAGACGTTGCTGTTCCAGCCCCTCTTTTTCCCACAGGTCAGGCAGGATGTGCATCGGTTCGTCCAGCGGTTCGTCGGAGAGCTTGAAAGTCCCCCAGTGCATGCCGATGAACTGTTTCGCACCGAGTATTCTGAAAGCCTTCACGGCCTCTTCCGGATCGATATGCTGTGCCCGCATGAACCAGCGGGGTGCATAGGCGCCGACAGGCAGCATGGCGGCATGGATCCCGGGAAAACGTTCGGCGATCTGGGCGAAACCGTCGAACCAGCCGGTATCGCCGGAATGATAGACGCGCAAGCCATTGCAGGCGATCACATAGCCCCCCCACCAGCTTGTATTGATGTCGGTCAGTGAGCGCCTGCTCCAGTGTTCCGCGGGAACGAACGTGACGTCCAGCCCACCGATTTCTTCCCTTTGCCACCAGCCCATTTCGATCACGCGCGGAAAACCGTTTTTCATGAACCAGATACCCAGCCCTTTCGGGACGACATAAACCGGTTCCGGCCCGATGCGTTTCAGGGTCGGTGCATCCATATGGTCACGGTGGTTGTGCGTGATGAATACCACATCGGGTTTCGGCAGGGCCGGCCAGTCCAGCCCGGGCGGTGAATTGCGCCTGATGAAACCGAGCGACCGGGACAGTACCGGGTCGATCAGCAGATTTTTTCCGCCCAGTTGGATGAGAAAAGAAGCCTGTCCGATCCAGGTTATCGTATCTGCCACTGAACGACGGAGCGCCTGTCCGTCATTCTGCATGTAAGGAACCACTACGCCGGTGGACGGTGATTTCGGCCGTTTTTCGTTGTGCCAGCCTAGCATCCATTTCAGTGTCTGGCCTCCGGCCGGTTTGCGGAATCCGCTTTTCAGGTTTGAAAATCGCATTGTCAGAAAACTCCTTGATGATGCTATTTTAACCTGTCGGTGAAAGCGCGGTTCTGCCGGTATCCGCCGGATGACGGGATCGGTTGGCTGCATTCTGTATATGAGTGTGGTTTTTTGAGCAATTTTTCAAAAAAGGATAGTCTGGAAAGACCATATTTCGAAACCTGCATGCAGGCTCGTTTACAATCTGCCCCGTTACGGTGCCGGCACATCTTTCTGATGTGCGGTTAAACGGGAAACACGGAGCCATCTGTCATGGCCAACGTGTGCTGCCCCCGCAACGGTAAGCAGGTATTCCGGAAGGAATCCGTCATCCATCTTGTGCCACTGTGCATGATGCATGGGAAGGTCCGATGACGGTTTCGAGCGATCGAAAAGCCTGTAGCCCGGATACCGGCCGGAACAGAACAGGTTATGCCGCGGACGGGGAAATTCCGCGAAGACGGATCAGCGTTTCTACTCTTTTCTGGCGTCTTTTGCTTCTCTTTTTTCCGCAGCGTATTGATTGGCTTGAGTCCGGCGGGGTCGTCGGCGCAAAGTATTTTTATTGGAACAAGACTCATGTATTCCCACGTTTCAGATCATCGCCGCTGTCTGGCGGTCAAACCACTTTTGCTCGTTTCCCTGCTGGCCGGCTGCCTTGCCGGTAGCGCTTTCGCACAGGAAACGGTCGATATCGGAGAAAAAACGCTCGAACCCGTTGTCGTCACCGCCTCACGCGTCGAACAGCTGCAGAAAGACGCCATTCCCAGCACGACCGTGATCACTTCCGAAACCATCCAGAACAAGAAACTGGCTGACTTGCCGTCTTTGTTGAAGAGTGAGGCGGGAGTTGATTTTGCAAGAACAGGTGGCAGAGGCCAGACGACGTCCGTTTTCATGAGAGGCGTCAATTCCAGACAGTTGCTCGTCATCGTCGATGGTGTGCCGATTCAAGACGGTAACGAACTCGGTACGCCGCTGATTCTGGAACATTTGCAGCCTGACCAGATTGACCATATCGAAGTGGTTCGCGGCAATGTTTCCGCCATTTACGGTTCCGGTGCGATGGGCGGTGTCATTCAGATTTTTACCAAGCAAGGTACGGGCAAACCGGCGGCGAATGTGTTTGCGGAATACGGCTCGCATGATACGACCAAGATCGGCGTCGGTGTTTCAGGCAAGACGGAAGGTGGAACGAGTTTTGCGTTGTCGGCGACCCGCTTCAGGACCGACGGGATTTCCGCTATGAATACGAGACATTATCCGGGCGAAAATTCCGATGACGATTATGACCGCAATCTCAGTATCAATGCCTCCCTTTCGCAAGAGCTCAATGAAGATCATGAACTGGGCGTGAAGTTGTATATGTATGACGCCAAGTTCGAGTATGACGGCGGTGGTTGGGGAACAACGGAACAGGATGACTGGGGCAAGTCGAAACAGTGGATCGGTTCGATTTACAGCAAGAACCGGATTACCAAAGACTGGTTCTCGACCGTGACGTTGTCGCAAGCGGAACATCGCCGTGAATACAATACGGAATATGAATATGGCGGCGATTATCATTCCTCAATGAAGACCGAAACCAGCATGTTGCAATGGAACAATTCGGTTGCCTTGTCGCCTGACTGGATGATGACGGCCGGGCTGGATGCCGCCGCAGAGAAAGTGAAAAATGACGATGAATCGCATAGCCGCGACAGGTACAGTGCGTTTGCCGGATTGCTTGGCAAGATAGGGGACCATAATATCCAGGCCAATGTCCGTTACGATCATGTCGATGATGCCGGTTCGGATACGACTGGTTATCTGGGGTATGGCTATGACCTGACGCCGGAATGGAAGCTGCTTGCCAGTGTTTCGACCTCGTTTCTGGCGCCGAATCTGTATCAGCAATATGACCCGTATAGCGGAAACGAAAATCTGGAGTCGGAGCATTCGACCAATTACGAAGCCGGTATCCAGTATGCCAAAGGCAAGGATTTGATCCGGTTGAGCGTGTTTGAATGGCATACCCGCAATTTGATCGATTATGTACAGACTAGTTATTACACGGGCGAATATTCCAATGTAGGACGTGCCAAGAATACCGGTGCGGAACTGACGGCACAGACCAAAGTGTTCGGGCTGGATGTCGGTTCCACCATGACATGGCAGAATCCGAAAAACCGCGAAACCGGCGATCAGCTCGACAGACGGGCCAAGTTCTTCGGTACGTTCAATGTGTCCAAAACGTTCGGTCAGTGGTATCTGGGCGGTGATGTCCAGTACACCGGTCATCGTCCGGATGGGGAACATGATTTGGGTTCTTACACTCTCGTCAACCT
Organism: uncultured Oxalobacter sp.; assembly: GCA_964602435.1. GTDB lineage: Bacteria > Pseudomonadota > Gammaproteobacteria > Burkholderiales > Burkholderiaceae_D > Oxalobacter. The sequence goes on along the minus strand of CAZRQR010000006.1, from coordinate 25,147 downwards.
GAATGCCCGCTACAATATCAATAAGAACATTTCGCTGTATGCCCGTATCGAAAACCTGTTCGACAAGGAATATGAAACGGCATATGGTTACAACCAGATGGACCGTGCGGCCTATGTCGGGGTGAATCTGACGATGTAAAATGACGTTTTCATGATTTCATTCGGAAGGCGCTTCCCCATGCCGGAACAGAATTATCCCGGTCAGTCCGTATTGCCGTCCGCAAGGCGCAGGGTCGTCTGGCTGGCGGTTCTGGTGCTGTTGTCGATAGCCGGTCTTCTCTTTTCATGTATGACCGGTTCGGCAGGACTGGGAGTTCACGAGCTGGTTCTGGCAGTGGCCGATCTGGTGTCGGGCAAAAACGGTTCTTTGGCCGCTGTCGTGCTCGGCATACGTCTGGAGAGGGCTTGCGCCGCTTTTGTCACCGGTGCGGCGCTGACTCTGGCAGGTTGCCTGATGCAGGCGCTTTTGCGTAATCCACTGGCAGATCCCTATATACTCGGAGTTTCCGGTGGTGCGTCGGTCGGTGCGCTCGCGATGCTTTTCATATCGGCTTCGTTATGGGCCGTCAGTGCCGTTGCATTCGGCGGCGCATTGGCCATTGCGCTGATTCTGTACGGCCTGTCCGGACGGGATTTCGCTTCTCATGACGGTTCGTCACGTTTGCTTCTGACCGGCGTCATTCTGGCTTTCGGATGCAGTGCGGTCGTCACTTTGCTGCTGACTGTCGTGCCGGATCATGATTTGCGGGGAATGGTGTTCTGGCTGGTCGGCGACCTGTCGGGGGCGACATGCCCTATCGGGTTTGTCGTGCTCGTCGCCGCGATTTTCGGCTGTGCGTGGCACTTCTCGCCTGCGGTCAACTTGCTGGCGTTGCATGCGGATATGGCGCGGTCGCTGGGTGTCGATATTTCGCTGCACAGAAAAGGGCTGTTTGCCGGCGGGGCGCTTCTGACCGCGATGGCGGTGACCGGTGCAGGCAATATCGGCTTTGTCGGTCTGATTGTGCCGCATGCGTGCCGGATGATGTGGGGGCCGGATCATCGTTTCCTGTTGCCTGCCGCTTTTCTGACAGGCGGTTTCTTTCTGGTACTGGCCGATACGATGGCCAGAACGGTGCTGGCGCCTCACCAGTTGCCGGTCGGAGTCGTGACTTCACTGATCGGTGTGCCCGTTTTCCTGTTTCAGCTGTACCGGGGGCGGGCGTGATGACGTTGGTCGCCGACAATCTGGATTTGTGGATTGGAGACAGGCCGCTTGTGGAAAAATTGGCGTTGACGGTCGGGGCAGGGCAATGCTGGTTTGTTTATGGCCGTAACGGTGCCGGAAAAACGACCCTGTTGCAAACGCTGGCGGGTTTGCGTTTGCCGGACGGCGGACAGGTCATGCTGGACGGGCGGGCGTTGTCCGGTTGGTCTTTGCGGGAACTGGCGAGGAAACGGGCCTATTTGCCCCAGTCCCGGCAGGATGCTTTCGGTTTCACGGTATTTGAGACCGTACTGGCGGCCCGTTTCCCGTGGCTGTCGGGCAGGATGTGGGAGGCGTCCGCAGATTGTGAGGCGGCGGTCGATGCACTGGAACGGATGGATGTATTGCAGTTCGCAGACCGTGATATCCGGGCACTGTCCGGAGGGGAGCGGCAGCGTGTGGCGATTGCGGCGCTGCTGGCGCAGGATGCGCCGCTATGGTTGCTGGACGAACCGGTGACGGCGCTCGATCTGGTGCATCAGGCGGCATTGATGAAAACGGTGACCGGGGCGGGCAAGGACGGGAACCGGGCGGTTATCGCCGTGGTGCATGATCTCAATCTGGCCTGGAAAGTCGCCACGCATGTCCTGCTGTTGTATGGAGACGGGCAATGGGAAGCTGGAAGCTGTGAAGAAATGATGGTTCCGGAGAAACTGTCGCGTTGCATGCATTATCCTGTCGAAATGATGGTTTACGGTAACCGGCCCGTTTTCATGGCTTTCTGAAAGTGGAAAATGGCGGAAAAGATGCGTAGGCGGACCGGATGGCTTTTGCTGGGACTTTTTTTCGTGACGCGGGTTTTCGCGGCGGTCAGCGTGACAGACGATGAGGGAAGAACCGTGTCTCTGGCACAGCCTGCACAGCGGATCGTTTCCCTGTCTCCGCATGCGACGGAGATGGTGTACTTTATCGGGGCGGGAGAAAAACTGGTGGGTGTGACACGGCATGGCGATTATCCGGAACAGGCCGGATCACTGCCGATTGTCGGTGATTTCAGGCAAATCGATCTGGAAAGCGTTTTGTTGCTGAAGCCGGATCTGGTCATCGTCTGGAGTGGCGGTAATCCGCCGAAACAGGTCGGAAAACTGGAGCAGGCCGGTATTGCGGTGTTTTACAGCAATCCTCGTCATCTGGAAGACATTCCCGGAAATATGATCCGTCTCGGTATTCTGGCGGGACATGAAGATCGGGCCAGACGGGTGGCCGGCCAGTGGAATGACCGTCTGGAAAGGCTGAAGCGACGTTACCGGAACCGTGATTTGCTGCGGGTTTTTTATCAGGTTTCGGATATTCCGCTGTTCACCCTGAACGGAAAACAGATCGTCAGTGAAGTGATAGGTATCTGTGGCGGCAAGAACGTTTTTGCAGACATGGCGGTGCTGGCGCCTCATGTCAGTACGGAGGCGGTACTGGCGGCCAATCCGGAAGTGATTGTCAGTACACGGGGAATGGGGAGCGAAGACGGGCTCTTGGGCTGGAAACGTTACGGCATGCTGGATGCTGTCCGTTACAGAAATCTTTTCAGTATCAATCCGGACTGGCTGGACCGCCCCGGTCCCCGGATGATCGACGGTGCCGAAATGATGTGCCGCCGGTTTGACGAGGCCAGAAAGAACAGACAAGCGGCCCGGCCATAGTCCGAAAACAGGATGACGGGTGAAGTGGCGGATATGAAAAAAGGCAGAATGGTCTGCCTTTTTTCATGAGGAGACTGACGTTTTGCGGAAAAACGGTCAGATTTCAAGATTGTCGATCAGGCGGGTGTTGCCCAGTTTGGCGGCTGCCAGTACGACGAGAGGTTCCTTTTCGGCTAGTTCGCCTGCTGTCGGCGGTTGCAGGTTGGATTGTTTGCGGATGGAAACGTAATCGGGTACCCAGCCGCGCTGGCGGAGTTCTTCCATCGCGTGTTTTTCCAGTTTGTAGATATCGAGATAACCGCCGTGCATCTTGTCGGCGATGTTTTGCAGGGTCTTGTACAGATTGGGCGCTTCCTTGCGCTGTTCTTTCGTCAGATAGGTGTTGCGGGAAGAAAGGGCCAGACCGTCATCGGCGCGCCATGTTTCAGCAGCGATAATTCTTGTCTGCAGGGCGAATTGCTGGGTCATGCTGCGGACGACCATCAGCTGCTGGTAGTCTTTCTTGCCGAAAATGGCGACGGCCGGATTGACGCAGGAAAAGAGTTTGAGCAGTACTGTGGTGACGCCGTTGAAAAAACCGGGACGGAATTTGCCTTCCAGAATGTCGGCCAGTTCCTGGGGTGGCTGGACGCGGAATTCCTGCGGAACGGGATACATGTCTTTTTCCGTCGGTGCGAAAAGCACGTAAACGCCTTCTTTTTCCAGTTTCTCGACGTCGGCCTTGAAGGTGCGTGGATAGGTATCGAAATCCTCGTTCGGCCCGAATTGCAGGCGATTGACGAAAATGGATGCGACAACGGGGTCGCCGTGTTTTTTTGCGAGCCGCATCAGCGACAGATGACCGTCATGGAGATTTCCCATGGTTGGAACAAAGGCGGTACGCAATTGTCCGCGCAGCTGGTTGCGGAGTTCTTCTATGGTGGTGACTACTTTCATGATGTGCCGGCAATCTGGAGAAAGATAATGGTTAATAAAAAGGGCAAAGACTGTATTCTGTGCTCAATCATCGTATCGGGTCAACCTTATGTAGATCGGGGCTCCGGCTTCGATCTGGGTGATTTCGACGAGCGTTTCCTTTGCCAGTTCCAGAAGGGCCAGAAAGTGGACGACGACCACGGCAACGCCTTCCGATTCATCGAACAGCTCGTAAAATTCGACAAACCGGGTGTTGCGTAATTGACGCAGAATCAAGGACATGTGTTCTCGGACGGACAGTTCCTGTTTGCCGATGGTGTGACTGGCCGTCAGTTTGGCTCTCCGGACGATGTCGGCGAAAGCACGCCGCAATTCGTCGGCGGAAACGTCTGGCCATTTTTTCACGGTACTTTTGGGTATGGTTGCCCGGGGAAGAAAGAAATCGTTTCCCAGTTTGGGCAGTTCGTCCAGTGAATTCGCGGCCGTTTTTATGCGTTCGTATTCGAGCAGGCGGCGAACCAGTTCGGCACGCGGGTCTTCCGGTTCCTCGTTCGTTTCCGTTTTCACTTTCGGCAGCAGAAGGCGCGACTTGATTTCCACCAGCATGGCGGCCATCAGGAGATATTCGGCGGCCAGTTCCAGTTTCTGTGTGCGGATACGGTCGACATAGTGCAGATATTGCAATGTCAGCTGTGCCATGGGGATATCCAGAATATTGAAATTCTGGCGCCGGATGAGGTAGAGCAACAGGTCGAGCGGGCCTTCGAATGCTTCCAGAAAGACTTCCAGCGCTTCCGGCGGAATATACAGATCGTCCGGGATTTCCGTAACGGACTCGCCGTACAGGCGGGCGATGATATCGCCATGGCCTGTTTTGCCTGCCGGCACGGGTTTGCCGGTGCCGGAGAAAGATGTATTGTTTTCTGTGGAATCTGGCATGACGTTCCGGGTCGTCTAGCGGGAAGATTCCGGCGGATTGTCCGGTGACGTTTTCTGGAGTGTGAAAGCAATACTGCCGGGAGGCAGCTTGCGCAGTGGCATCTGAGCTTGTGGCGGGATGGCGTCCCGGTGTGCGGGATATTGTTTTTGCCGTTCTTTCAGAAGACGATCCAGCCCGGAAATGTAGCAGCTGTCCAGCCTGAGTTGAATGATCATCGTATGTCCTTGTTGGGTGCCTGTTGTCTGTTTTGGGACGTGATATCAGAATTCCAGCGTTTTCCTCATCATGATGGGCGGACTGTCCAGTGTATCACGGGTGGAAAATTCGATTTCGGGAGCCAGCTCGAAACCATATGCCTCGTACAGGCTGGTCAGCGGTTCCAGATAACGGTGCAGGAAAAGACGAAGTTCGGTGATTTCGCAGAGCCGGGCATGGTGTATGACCGCTTCGATCAGATGTTGGGACAGATTCTGGCCAGAAAAGGCGGGAATGATCCCGAGACGCCTGATTTTCCAGATATTTTCGTCTTCATCCAGCGGTGTCCAGCGAAGCGATCCGGCCGGAATGTCGTCGACAAGCAGTATGAAGGCGCCGCCGGCGTGCAGATCCTCGTTGACGCTGGCCCATGTTTCGCGGTGTCCATGCGAAGTGGGCGGGCACTTGCCTGCCCAAGCTTTTCTCGTCAGGTTTGCGATCAGGGGAGCGTCTTCGAGAACAGCTTCTCGGACGATGATTCTCATCGTTTTTCCTCAGCGCAGACGCATGCCCGGTTGGGCGCCCGGCCACGGCTGGAGAATGTAGATGCCTGACGAGTCATCCTTGCCGGAGGCCGCCATGACCATTCCTTCGGAAATGCCGAATTTCATTTTGCGCGGAGCCAAGTTGGCGACGATGACCGTCAGCTTGCCGGCGAGGTCTTCCGGTTTGTAGGCCGAGCGGATACCGGCGAAGATGTTGCGCAGCCTGCCTTCACCGACATCGACCGACAGCCTCAGCAACCTGTCTGCCCCCTCGACCAAGGAGCAGTCGACGATTTTCGCGATACGCATATCGACTTTGGCGAAGTCATTGATGGTGATCTGTTCGGCAAGCGGTTCGATATCGTTGCCTGCAGCGGTTTCCTTTTCCGGCTGGACGGTTTGCTGTGCGGGTGCATCGAACAGGGCGTCCAGCATTTTCTGGTCCACACGCTGCATCAAGTGTTCGTACGTATTGATGGGATGGTCGTCGCCCAGCGGTTTCGATACATCCGGCCACTGGAGCGGAGCGAGGTTCAGGAAGGCCTCGACTTTTTCCGCTACGGCAGGCAGTACCGGTTTCAGATAGATCGTCAGGATGCGGAAAGCCTCAAGCAAACGGGTACAGACCTGGTGCAGTTCTTCGCTTCTGGCCGGATCCTTGACGAGCACCCATGGTTTGTGTTCATCGACGTAGGCATTCACTTCATCGGCCAGATGCATGATCTGGCGAAGTGCCTTGCCGAATTCGCGTTTTTCATACAGGTCGGCGATTTCTCCGGATGCGGCGCGGAGTGTTTCCAGTACCGGCGTTTCTGTCGCGGTCCAGTTTTGAGCCAGTTTGCCGCCGAACCGTTTGGTGATGAAACCGGCGGCGCGGCTGGCGATGTTGACGTATTTGCCGACGAGGTCGGAGTTGACGCGTGCGATGAAATCGTCGCCGGTGAAGTCGATGTCTTCGACACGGTCGGAAAGTTTGGCCGCCAGATAGTAGCGCAGCCATTCCGGATTCATGCCGATTTCCAGATAGCGCAGCGGAGAGATACCGGTTCCGCGCGATTTGGACATTTTTTCGCCGCCGACCGTGATGAAGCCGTGAACGAAGACGTTATCAGGTATGCGCATGTCGGCAAAATGCAGCATGGCGGGCCAGAAAAGAGTGTGGAAGTAGATGATGTCCTTGCCGATGAAGTGGTATTGTTCCGTTTCGGGATCGGCCATGAAAGCGTCGTAATCGCCCCCCGTCCTGTTGAAATAGTTTTTCAGCGAGGCGAGATAGCCGACCGGAGCATCCAGCCAGACATAAAAGTATTTGCCCGGTGCGTCCGGTATTTCGATGCCGAAGTATGGCGCATCCCGGCTGATGTCCCAGTCGGAAAGGGCGTTTTCGCCGCCGTCCTTGCTTTCAAGCCATTCGCGTGCCTTGTTGGCGACTTCGGGTTGCAGGCGCGGGTGGCCTTCGATATTGCCCAGTGTCCATTCCTTCAAGAAGGCGGTGCATTGCGGATCGGACAATTTGAAGAAAAAGTGTTCGGACCGTTTCATGACCGGTGTGGCGCCGGTCAGGATGGAATAGGGGTTTTTCAGTTCCGTCGGGATATAGACGCCGCTGCATACCTCGCAGTTGTCGCCGTACTGGTCTTTTGCGCCGCATTTCGGGCATTCACCCTTGATGTACCGGTCCGGCAGGAACATTTGCTTGATCGGATCGAAAAACTGCTCGATGGTTCGTGAAACGATCAGTCCCTTTGCCTTGAGGCGGCGGTAGATTTCGCGGGAAAGTTCATGGTTTTCCGGACCGTCGGTGGAATGCCAGTTGTCGAAGCTGATCAGAAATCCGTTTAGCGGAGCGGCACGGCCGGCGGCGATTTCGGCCACGAATTCCTGCGGGGTCTTGCCGGCCTTTTCGGCGGCGATCATGATGGGAGCGCCGTGCACGTCGTCGGCACCGACGAAATGGACTTCGCGCGGTTTTCCTTCATCCTGCTGCATTCGCTGGAAACGGACCCAGATATCGGCCTGGATGTATTCCATGATGTGTCCGATGTGAAAAGGCGCATTGGCGTATGGCAGTGCAGTGGTGACAAACAGCTTTCGAGACATGATGAATTGTGGAAATTGACGATAAAGCACCATTTTACCAGTCCTGCGGGATGAAACGGGCATCTTTTGTGCATTTGCGTTAGACTTCATCTTCCAGAGAAAGGAGAGAAAATGTCCATTACGACGGAAACGATCAGCAAGGCGCTTTCAACGGTCATGGATGACAATCTGAAAACCGACTATGTCAGCGCCAGATGGGTCAGGGATATCGGAATCCGGGGCGATGACGTGTCGTTGACCATCGAGTTGGGATATCACGCCAGAAGTCTTCATGATTTCATCAGGAATCGTGTCATGTCCGCACTGAAAAAGGTGGACGGTATCGGAAATGTCCATGTCGATATCTCGACGAAAATACTGACACATGCTGTCCAGCGTGGCGTCAGACCGTTGCCGGGCGTGAAGAATATCATTGCGGTCTCGTCCGGCAAGGGGGGGGTCGGAAAATCGACGGTAACGGCCAATGTCGCGCTGGCATTGGCGGATCAGGGAGCGCGTGTGGGGATTCTGGATGCCGATATCTACGGGCCGTCGCAGCCGACCTTGATGGGAATTTCCGAAAAGCCGAAATCGTCCGACGGACAGCATTTCGATCCGGTGGAGCAGTACGGGTTGCAGTTGATGTCCATTGGTTTCATGATGGATTCGGCACAGCCCCTGGCCTGGCGTGCGCCGATGATCACGCAGGCCCTGATGCAGCTGTTACAGCAAACGAGATGGCAGGATCTCGATTATCTGCTGATCGATATGCCTCCCGGAACGGGCGATATCCAGATGACGCTGTCGCAGAAAGCGCCGCTGACAGGTGCGGTTGTGGTCACGACGCCACAGGATGTGGCCGTACTGGATGCTAGAAAGGGACTGATGATGTTCCAGAAGATGAATGTGGACATTCTGGGTATTGTCGAGAACATGAGTTCCTATGTCTGTTCCCATTGCGGCCAGATCGAACACATTTTCGGCAAGGATGGCGGCAGGGTGATGTGCGAAACGTATGGCGTGGATTCTCTGGGCAATATTCCGCTGAACATTTCCGTCCGTGAGCAGACCGATAATGGCATGCCGGTCGTGGTAGCAGAGCCGGACGGACTGATTAGCAGGATTTTCAGGGATATCGCTTATGGAATCGCGGCGAAAATCGCACTGAAACCGAAAGACATGACGGGGATGTTCCCTCCCGTGACCGTTCAGCCCTGACGGTCAGATATCGGCCAGTCTGAAAACGTCGCTGACGGCATGGATGCGTCCTGTTTCGGACGCGTCATAGCCGCCGAGCTGGTTGATTTCCTGGATAAACTCGTTGCTGCGCATGATGGAGAGCATTTCATGCATGGTGCTGTTCTCTAGGGTGTCCCTTGCGATGGCAAAGAAATAACGTTCCTCGACTAGCGGTACGAAATCCAGTCCGAAACGGTGTGCGGCCGTTTCCACGCCGAAGCCGACATCGGCCATGTTGCTGGCGATGTAGGCGGCAACGGCGGCATGGGTGAACTCGGTCGTCTCGAAACCGTTGATACGGGCAGAATCGATTCTGTTTTTGGCAAGCAGTGTTTCCAGTACCTGCCGTGTGCCCGAACCGATCTGCCTGTTGACGAAGCGGATATCGTCGCGGACCAGATCACGGAAGGACAGAATCCGTTTCGGATTTCCCTTGGCGATCAGAAGGCCCTGTTTCAGGTTGGCCAGATGGATCAGGCAGTGTTCTTCCCGCGAAAGGAACCGCAAATAGAGTTGCAGGACGCTGTCTTCATACACATCGACCGGCAAATGGAAACCGGCGATTTCGCAATCTCCCTGTGCCAGTGTGGCAAGTGCTTCCATGCTGTTCTGATAGCGCAGCTTGATGGGCAATTCAAGGCGGTTGATGTATTCCATCAGGGTGGAAATGGCAAAACCGTGGCTGGCACAAAGCCGCATGGTCTGGTTGGTTCCGAGAACGCTTTTGGCCAGTTCGGTTTCAAGCTCGGAAGAAAGTGTTTCCAGTGTAGGGGACAGTCGGGCTGCGATCCGTCTTTCCGCCCAAAGCAGCGTGGTGGCAAAACGGGTCAGTGTTGTACCGCGTCCACGGTGTTTTTCAAGCAGGGGCGTTCCGAAAATGGATTCGGCTTCACGCAACAATCCCCAGGCATGACGGTAAGACAGTCCGAGTCCCTTGGCTGCCTGCAGGATAGCCCCTTCGGTCTGTATGGAATCCAGAAGGCGCAACAGCATAGCCGTGTCAATCGACGGCTTTTTGCCGTAGGCGATACGCCAGTGAGGTTCTATGGAGACTTTATACATACAGCATTTATTAGATACACCCCGCGGATTATACACTGTCTGGCCTGTAACCCATAGCATATTGGCTGCATATATGCAAAAAATAGCTTATAGCCTCTTGAATGTAGCGATGGTATTATTTTTCTCGAATATATTTTTCAGTTTTTTTCATAGGGTGTAAGGAGAGTATTGTATGTCTTTTTTGAAGCTCGGTAAGGAGTATACCGTAGCTGGTGAGGGGTTCAATCGCTGGCTGGTACCTACTTCCGCATTGATGATTCACTTGTGCGTCGGTATGGGCTACGGTATGTCTGTGTTCTGGTTGCCAATGTCCAGGCTGATCGGTGTTCAGCAAGGTCTCGGCAAAGCTCTGGCATGTCCTGCGGACATGAGTCTTTTCGCCCAGTTGTTTACCACGGAATGCGACTGGAAAGTTGTCATGTGTGCGGTCATTTTCAGTATCCTGTTCTTCATGCTCGGTACCACAACCGCCATTCTGGGTAACTGGCTGGAACATGTCGGTCCACGCAAATGCGGACTGGCTTCCTGCTGCTGCTTCTGTTTCTTCTTCTTCATGCTGTCGCTGGCTACCGTCACCCACCAGCTGTGGATCGCATGGCTGGCCGCGATTATAGGCGGGATCGGTCTGGGTCTTGGTTACATTACGCCGGTGTCTACGCTGATCAAATGGTTCCCTGACCGTGTCGGCATGGCAACAGGTATGGCTGTCGGCGGTTTCGGTGGCGGCGCCATGGTTGGCGGTCCGCTGGCCCAGAAACTGATCAGCTTCTTCGCCACCGAAACGTCTGTCGGTCTGTGGCAGGCTTTCTTCGTCATGGCATGCTGCTATACGGTCATGATGCTGCTGGGTTGCTTCACCATCAAGGTCGCTCCGTCCGGATACAAACCGGTCGGCTGGGTACCGAAGAATACCGGCAACATGGTTGACGACGGTCACGGCGGTCTGATCGAGGCTTCCTCTTTCAACGTTTCCACCAGCAAGGCTGTCAGAACGCCACAGTTCTGGTTCTGCTGGGGCATGCTTTTCCTGAACATCGCAGCCGGTATCGGCGTTCTGGCGATGGCTTCGCCACTGCTTCAGGAAGTGTTTGCCGGTAACCTGATCGGTTTACCAGGTGTTCCATTCGACCAGCTGACCGATGCACAGAAAGGCCAGGTCGCCATGATCGCCGCCGGCTTTACCGGTTTGCTGTCACTGTTCAACATCGGTGGCCGCGTTTTCTGGTCCACAGCATCTGACAAGCTTGGTCGCAAGACGGTTTACTTCATTTATTCCATCGTCGGCGCCGTTCTGTACGCATCGATCCCGACCCTGGCTTCTTCCCTGAACCTGATTCTGTTCCTGTGCGCAGTCTGTGTCTGTATATCCTTCTATGGTGGTGGCTTTGCAACGATTCCTGCCTATCTGGCTGATCTGTTCGGTACCCAGTTCGTCGGTGCCATTCATGGCCGTTTGCTGACTGCATGGTCCACGGCCGGTCTGCTCTCTCCGTTGCTGATCAACATCATCCGCGATTTACAGCTGAATGCAGGCGTTGCCAAGGCGCAGGCTTATTCCGTTACACTGTATATCATGGCAGCGTTCCTTGTCATCGAATTTTTCTTCGCCATCATGATTCGTCCGGTCAACAGCAAGTATTATATGAGCGAAGAAGAAGTCAAGGCCGTCAAGGCGGAACTGGAAGATAAGGTCATGGCCGCACAGGCTTCCGGCGTCGTTCCTCCGGCCAAACCGACCTCGGCAGGTACCTTGATTATCTGCTGGCTGATCGTCGGTATTCCGCTGGCCTGGGGTGTTTATCAGGTGTTTCTGCAGACTGCCAAGATGTTTGTCTGATAATGGTGTGACGGTCTGAGTACCCGAGCCGTCCGCTTTGTCGGTGTCCGCATGTGCGCAAGCCATGCGGACATTTTCTTTTCCGGTACATTGCCGTTATCGTGGCCAGGAATGGTTTGTGCCAAGCGTTTTCCGTGCGTTCTGTATCGGGTGCGGCATGGCTGTATCCGCGAAAAACAGGATGCCTTCGCCATGAATGCGGTATCGTGTTTTACCGCCGGTGTTGCTGTGGCGCGGATTCTTCGGGTAATACCCCGGAATAACGTGCGCAATTGCGCTACGGGAGCATCTGACGCGTTAAAATAAGCATTTCATTTATTCAACTTGTTTTCATCATGACTGTAAGAACTCGTTTTGCACCGAGCCCGACCGGTTTTCTGCATCTGGGCGGTGCACGTACGGCTTTGTATTCGTGGGCCTATGCCCGTCACCATGGCGGAAAGTTCATTTTGCGGATTGAGGATACCGATCTTGAACGTTCCACGCCGGAGGCTGTGCAGGCCATTCTTGACGGGATGAAATGGCTGAATCTGGAACATGATGAAGGTCCCTTTTACCAGATGAAGAGAATGGACCGTTACCGCGAGGTCATCAGCCAGATGCTGAAGGAAGGGACGGCTTATTACTGTTATTGTACACCGGATGAACTGAATGCCATGCGCGAGCGTCAGAAGGCAGCGGGTGAAAGTCCCCGTTATGACGGAACATGGCGTCCGGAGCCGGGAAAAACCTTGCCGCCGGTACCTGCCGAGGTCAATCCGGTCGTTCGTTTCAGAAATCCGACGGAAGGGGAAGTGACTTGGAATGACTGTGTCAAGGGAGAAATCACGATTTCCAACAGCCAGCTTGACGATCTGATCATTGCCCGTTCGGACGGGACGCCGACTTACAATTTCTGTGTGGTGGTGGATGACTGGGATATGGGAATCACCCATGTTATCCGCGGTGACGATCATGTCAACAATACGCCACGGCAGATCAATATATTGAAAGCGCTGAATGCACCTGTTCCGGAATATGCCCATTTGCCGATGATTCTGGGTGATGACGGTGAAAAGCTGTCCAAACGGCATGGTGCCGTTTCGGTGATGGAATATCCGGCTGCGGGATATCTGCCTGAAGCGATGCTGAATTATCTGGCCCGTCTCGGCTGGAGTCATGGTGACGATGAGATCTTCTCGATGGAACAGTTTTGCAATTGGTTCGATTTTGATCATCTGTCATCGTCAGCTGCGCAATTCAATACGGAAAAACTGAATTGGCTGAACAATCATTATATCCGTGAGGCTGATAATGCACGGCTGGAAGCGCTTGTCCGCCCACAGCTTGAGAAAATGGGCGTGAGACCGGAAAACGGTCCTGCTTTGCAGGACGTGATTGCCTTGATGAAAGACCGGGTGAATACGGTCAATGAACTGGCGAATGCATCGCTAATGTTTTATATGGAGCCGGAGCCTGACCCGGAATTGCTGAAACAGTATTTGACGGATGCTGCCCGCTCGGCCCTGAAAGAGTATGCGGCCCATATCGAAACGATTGAATGGAAGCGCGAGGCGCTTTCGGCGATGATGAAGGGATTGTTGAAACAGAACAAGATGAAAATGCCGCAGGTCGCCATGCCGTTGCGTCTTCTTCTGACCGGGCAGTTGCATACACCGTCGATTGATGCTGTCGTCTGTCTTTTCGGGAGAGATACGGTGCTGTCGCGCCTGAAAAATCTGTAAGCGGACAGTATCGTGAAACCGGCAGAATCCTGTCTTTTTGTCGGTTTTCCGTTCGTCGGATGTGTTTTATGGCGATCGTGTCTCTCCGCAAGAGGAACGAATGTATGATATTCGCAATATTGCGGATGAAAGTTATCAAAAAATGAAAATTTCTGCTATAATCCTTTTTCTGCATTCGGGGGTATAGCTCAGCTGGGAGAGCGCTTGCATGGCATGCAAGAGGTCAGCGGTTCGATCCCGCTTACCTCCACCAGAAAACGGTATTGAATGTGTCTCCATCGTCTAGAGGCCTAGGACACCACCCTTTCACGGTGGGAACAGGGGTTCGAATCCCCTTGGAGATGCCAGATTTTCATTGTCACCTTTCTCCTTTTCACGATTTCTGTCCTGAAAGGATAGACGTGCAGTATCCTTTCGTGCCTCCTTTCCGAAAATCCACTACAATAACATGCTTTGTTGCCTCTTTTAATTGACCATGCGACGTTCATCCAAAACGGGATCCTCTAGGCTTAATACAGACAGCCAGCGTCTGGTTTCGCTTGCTCTGGAGATGTTTTACGCTTCAAGTTCCCTGGAAAGCGGGTTTTGCCGCAAAAAACTGGAAGCGCTGGTCTTCAGGTTGTTGCAAGCCAAAAAGCAGGCGGTTTTGAACGATGCCATCGAATATCTGTTTACGGCGGATATGGAGGCTTATAACTGTCTTCTTGAAGTGGCCGAAGCACTGAGCGAGTCGGCTGTGGTCGAGCAGGACGGTGAGAAATACGATGTGCTGCTGGTTGCCATTCCTGTTCTGGCATGGACCCGTTTTGCCATTGCATCGGGTACTTTGGCGCCCGAACTGATAGAGGCGGTTTCCAGCCGTTTCGCGCGCCTGATTCTGGCGGATAATGTTCGGTTTGTCATGGCGCCGAGTCTGTATGCGGTCGATCAGTTGCCTTATTCGCATATCGATGTCATGGCGGTAACACAGGGGCTGGCCCAGTCGATCATCCAGGGCTCGCGGTTCGAGCTGGCATCCAGACAGGAGACGGTTCCGTTTCTGGCGGATGGGCGTTATCTGCTTGCTGCCGTGATGGCGAAGGAAGGGGAACCGCTTTTTCGCTGGCAGTCCGTACCCGATCCGGCCGGTTTCGAAACGGTCAAGGAAGGATGCCTGAGACTCTGGCAGCATGAGGTCATGCCGATCATGTCGGAAATTTTGCCGGGATGCAATCTGGAACTGCTTTTGCCGGGCGGTTTTTTCAATACCTGCCGGAAAGCGGATCAGGGGATCAGGCCGTCGACGATCAAGGCAGCGGTTCATTATCTGGTTCATGCACTGGATACGCAGCCTGAAAATCTCTGTGCAGTGGTCGGCGGATTCGGAAGGGATCTGGATGGCGTTCAGGTCGAGGAGTACCGGATCAGCTTTTATTGCCGTGATAATGAGAAAATCGTTTATGGCATTGTCTGGCCTGTTTACGGAACGGAAGAAGTGGAAGGGGTCAATTTCCCTTCGCAGCTGGAAGGCCATCCGGGAGCATCTTCCCGCAAGGGCGGAAAGCAGCTGTTGCAGATATTCCAGATACTCAGGGATTTGGGCGTCTCGTTTGAAAAGACGGTTGTCGAGCGTTTCGCCATGGAGTTCTGCGAGGATTGCGGAGCGCCGCTGTTTGCCGATACGAATGGCGAGTTGGTTCATGCCGAAATGCCTGAGGACGCCAAAAAGGAAACGCGGTTGCACTGATTGGACAGGTGTACATGTCTTGTGTTCCTGAATGGCATGTGTTGTCCGAAAGTGTTCCGTATCGGTCCGGAAACGCCCGGATTCCGTTTTTCAGGTATTGGCGTGGATGCCGAAAAGCAGCGGCCGGTGATTTGTTCAGTCCGGGTTTTCCGCTTTCCATGTGCCTGTCTTGCCACCGCTTTTCTCGAGAAGCCGGATGTCGGTGATGGTCATCCCCCTGTCGATGGCTTTCAACATGTCGTAGATCGTCAGCAGGCCGGTCTGGACGGCGGCAAGTGCTTCCATTTCCACGCCCGTCTTGCTGACGGTTTCGGTTCTGGCATGGCAGATAATGCTGTTGCCGGCAACGGTAAATTCAACCGTTACCCGGGTCAGTGCGACAGGATGGCACAGCGGGATCAGGTCGGAGGTCCGTTTCGCGCCCATGATGGCGGCGACTCTGGCGATTCCCAGAACATCGCCCTTGTCGGCCGAGCGGTTGACGACGACGGCAAGTGTTTCCGGTTTCATCCGGATGGTGCCGCAGGCAATGGCGATACGATGTGTTTCCGGTTTGTCTCCGACGTCAACCATGTGTGCCTTGCCCGATCCGTCAAAGTGGGTCAGCTGATTTTTGTCGTTTTCAACAGGTTTCTTTTTTGGCATAAAGAGTGCGGCCGGTGAAAGGGTATGGTATGAAATGTTTGCAAAGTACCGGTATGATATCACTTTGACCGAGTTTCCAATTTTTGGGCCGATGATGGTATGAATCGATATTTAAAACGGCTTGTAATACCGCTTGTTGTCGTTTTCTGCTTTCTGGTACCGTCTGCACTTGCGCAGTCGGATATTCCCAATCTTGGCGATACGGCGCGGGGTGAGCTGAGTCCCGCCGCGGAATACAAGCTGGGCAGTGAGATCATGGCGCAGGTCAGACGCGATCCGGCCTATATCAATGATCCGGTTTTGACGGAATATCTGAGCAATCTGGGCAACAGGCTGGTTTCTTCCGATACGCGGATACGGGGGGAACTGGTGAATGATTTCTCGTTTTTTGCCGTACGGGATCCGACACTGAACGCGTTTGCGTTTCCCGGCGGTTTTATCGGTGTGCATACGGGGTTGCTGCTGGCCACGCAAAGCGAATCGGAACTGGCTTCCGTGCTGTCTCACGAAATCGGGCACGTTTCCCAGCGGCATATAGCCCGAATGCTGAGCCAACAGAAGCAGGATATTCTGATTCCGATTGCGACAACCGCTCTGGCGATTCTCGCCGCATCGGCAGGCGGAGATACGGCCGGAGCCGTCCTGATGGGGGGACAGGGGTATGCCATTCAGAAACAGATCAATTTCACACGTGACGCGGAAAAGGAAGCGGACCGGGTTGGTTTCCAGATTTTGAAAAACGCCGGTTTCGATACGACCGGGATGACCTCTTTTTTCCAGCGGATGCAGACAGCGACCCGCACGTATAGCGATGCGCCGTCTCCGTATCTCCGGACACACCCGCTGACATCCGAACGTATTGCGGATATCGAGGCACGTGTCCGGCGCGAACCGTATCGCCAACATGCCGATGATCTGGATTTTTATCTGATGCGTTCGAAAGTGCGGATTGTCCAGGATGACAGTGAACCGGCCTTGCGGACAGCGGCAGAGGTGTTTGGGGAACAGATCAAAAGCGGCAGTAAGCTGTATATGGCTGCTGGAAATTATGGATTGGCCCTGATTGCGCAGCACCGGAAAGATATTGCTGCGGCGAAGTCATATTTGCAGCAGGTGAAAAAAACGGTTGGTGAAATAGCTGCCAGACAGAGTCTGGCATTGAACAGTCTGACGATTGAGCTCATGGTCACTTCGGGCCAGACGGCCGAAGCCGTGAAAGAAGCTCGTGCGGCGATTGCCCGTTTTCCCTCTTCAAGAGCACTGGCTCACCAGTACGCCAATGCACTGTATGTATCCCGGCAGTACAATGAAGCGACCGGGTTCCTGAGAAAACAGGCCCAGATGTACCGGGATGATCCGGTCTTGCAACGGCAACTGGCCAAGGTCTATGATGCGCAGGGGAAAAAGGCCTTGATGCATATGTCGATGGCGGAGGCATACAGTCTGTCGGGAGCCTATTCTGCGGCTCTGGAACAGCTGGAACTGGCCCGTAAAACTCCGGACGTGACTTTTTATGATCAATCGGTCATTGATGCGCGGGAAAGGGAATGGAAAGCCATTGTCAAGGAAGATCTGAAAAAGCGCTGACGGGGGCAGGCCGTGTTTTCGGGAATGAATACGCCAAAAAGCCGCCGGAACACAGTTTGGCGGCTTTTTTATGGGCTACTGGTATCGTCCACCGGTTTGCGATAGGTATCGGTTACTGGATATATTCAGGCAACGTGTCTGTTTTCCGTTTTCCTGTTCCATTGTGGCCGTTTTGTCCGTTCACTGTTTCGTATGGCGGATGGGTTGCCGAAATGGTGCCGGCAGGTTTTGGCGGGATGTTTTCCGGTACTGTGTTTCCAGTCAGGTTTGCGTCCTGAGAGGGTGGCGCAGAATGTCGTTTTCGGTTCGAATCCCTCGATGACATTGACGGGGATGACCTGTCTGGTGAATCGCTCGATTCTCCGGATATGGATGCGGTCATTTTGACTGACCAGCGAGATGGCCAGCCCATGCCGTCCGGCGCGGCCGGTATGGCCGATCCGGTGAACGTAATCTTCCGGGAATTTCGGCAAATCGTAATTGAAGACATGGGTGATTGTCGGGATGTCAATTCCCCATGCGGCCACATCGGTCGCAACCAGTATCCTGATTTTGCCGCTGCGCAGTCTGGCCAGTGTCCGGTTGCGTGCGCTCTGTAGCATGTCGCCGTGCAGGGCTGCCGTTGAAAAACCGGCAATGGCTAGACGATTCGCCACCAGACCGGCATCCCGTTTTGTAGCGGTAAAAACATATGTCGTCGACGGAGTGAATCATCTGTTTGATGTTTTCATGCCGGGTGGCTGAAGAGGCGATGTGGACTGATTCGGCGTTATGGGTCACTTTTGCTGCCATATTGCCGACAATGCCATCCAGTGTGGCGGAAAAAAGCATGGTTTGTCGTGTTTCCGGTGTGGCGTCGATGATGGTTTCAATGTCTTCGATAAATCCCATGTCAAGCATGCGGTCGGCTTCGTCCAGAACGAGGATGTCGAACTGGTCGAAACGGATTTTTCCCGATTGCATATGGTCGATTAGACGGCCCGGTGTGGTGACCAATATTTCGGGATTGGATGCCAGAAGCCGCATTTGTCCGGGATAGGGCATGCCTCCGAGAATGGCGACCGTACGGACATGTTTCAGATATGTACTGTACTGTTCGGACGATGCGACGATTTGCTGTGCAAGTTCACGGGGTGGCGTCAGAACGAGCGTTTTGGGATGGGTGGCATCGAAGCGGGATCTCTTGCCTCTGAGATCGGAAAACTGCCACCACCGGTTCATGGTTTTTCCGGACTTTTCCGGGAAATGCCGCATGGCGAAGCGGTGCAGTGCTGGGAGCATGAATGTGGCGGTTTTCCGGAATCGGTTTGTGAGGAGACGAGCAGGTCTTTTCCCGCGATGGCTGCAGGGATGGTTTTTGTCTGGACAGGGGTGGGTTTGTCATAGTGGATGTTGGCAAATGCCTTCAGGATCAGCGGATGCAGTCCCGGTGCTTCAAATGTCATTTTTTCTCTCAATCAGAATGATGATTTTCCTTGTAGGAAAAAGCGGAAAACAGCAATGCCTTGTAGGGGCGGCGAAATAATTTGAAGAAAAATTTCGGCACAAAAAGCTTTGCGCCGGAAACGTGTCTGGAAACACAAAAGGCGGAAGGGCTTTATGACATGCATGAAACCATGCAACAGGCTGGTAATGCCGTGAATGTATTCGGGCAGGAAGCTCGTTCCTGCCCAAGAAGAAACCATACCATCTATCCTGCTTTTCAGGCAGGATATTTTTTCCTGTTCCGGTGCCTGTCGTCAGGAATGGTCTTTCTGGGCGATGACACCGTCCGTATTCAGTCCCATGACATGGGAGAATCCGCCATCCACGTAGGTGATTTCACCTGTAATCCCGGATGCCAGATCCGACAGGAGGAATGCGGCGGCATTGCCGATTTCCTCAATGGTCACGTTACGGCGCAACGGTGCGTTTTTGGCGACGAAATTCAACAGGATATTGAAGTCTCGGATGCCGCTGGCTGCAATGGTCTTGACCGGACCGGCAGAAATGGCGTTGACACGTACACCGTACTTGCCCAGCGATTCGGCCATGTAGCGGACACTGGCTTCCAGTGAAGCCTTGGCCAGTCCCATGGTGTTGTAATAGGGAATGGCGCGGCTGGAACCGAGGTAGGTCAGCGCCAGTGCAGCGGAACCGGGGCCCATCAGATGGCGTGCAGCCTTGACTATGGCCGGATAACTGTATGCCGAGATGTCGTGGGCGATCCTGAAATTCTCGCGGGTCAGACCGTCGAAGAAATCTCCTGCAATCGCTTCGCGAGGCGCAAATCCGATGGAATGGACAAGACCGTCGAGACGGCCCCAGGCTTTTTCGATTTCGGAAAAAACCTGTTCGATATGTTCGTCCTTGCCGACGTCGCATTCATAGACCATGTCGCTGCCCAGCTCTTTTGCAAATGCGGTAATGCGGTCCTTGAAGCGCTCTCCAACGTAAGTAAAGGCCAGTTCGGCACCTTCGCGCCTGCACGCTTCAGCTATGCCGAGTGCAATGGAACGGTTCGATAACAGACCAGTGATGAGTATTTTTTTACCTTGCAAGAAAGCCATGCATGACTCCAAAACTAAACTGTATGAAATGGATAGCCGTCGCAGGAACGACGGAAAGCTCCTGTAATAAAAAACCCGTCAAACACAATATCTGAAATTGATTGTTTGGCGGAATCTGTCTGGCAAGATTGTAGTTCGTCAGACGGATTGCGGCAACTGTTACACCCGATTCGGCTTATTTTATTCCCGAAATGTGGCATTCAGGTTTTTTTCCGGTTTTTTGAAACGGTTTTTTTTGTCTTTGTATTTTGCGCAGATAACTGATTTTTTACGGGTTTTGCCTTTTTCGGTGAAATGGTACCGGTTGTCCGGTTCTTTCCCGATCTGACCAGTCCTTTTTTCGCCGAAAAGGCGTTTCCGGCATCCAGCGCGACTTTTATACGGGACGTTTTTGTACCGTTGCGGCCTGTTTTGAGACTGGCGGCACGGGTCGTCTTGCCGCGTGCGCGTGATGTGGCTGCTGTGGAAGAACGGTAAGGCATGTGAACTTTGAGGATGGTCCCCTTGCCGACGGTGTCTCCCTTGATCTGGTTCCATGATTTCAGTTCGGCGACACTGACGCGGTAACGTTTGGCGATGACAGCGAGTTTGGTCGGCTGTCTGACCGGTACCCTGACGAGCCGGGTGGCGGGCAAATCTCTTTCCCATGCCAACTTGGCGTTTTCGACGAGTTCGGGAGCGATGTCATGGTTATATCCGGCTGTTTTGGGTACAAGAATGGCCGAACCGAATTTCAGCACACTGCGTGAGGGGATATTGTTTACCTGACGGATCACGTCGGGGGAAATGTTGAGGCGGGCCGCGATGTCCTCGATTTTTTCACGCGGGCTTGTCACCTGATAGGCTGTCCATGAAGAAAGCGGCTGTGTCCAATGCAAAAGATTTTTCCGGAATTTCTCGACGTTTTCCCTAGGCAGGAGAATCTTGACTTCATTGCCGCCGGCAATGACATAGGGACCGAACTGGGGATTCAGGGCGCGGAAATCGTCCAGGGACATTTCGGCCAGTTTCGCGGCGACCTTGACATCGATATCGCGTGTCTTGCCGATGGTGACGAAATAGGGCTGGTTCTCGACAGGCGGAAGATCGATGCCGTATTTGCGTGGATTGGTGATCAGGTTCTTGACGGCCTGGAGTTTCGGAACGTAATTGCGCGTTTCGGCGGGCATGTAGGCTGAAATGCTGTTGAAGGTGACCGGTTTTCCAGCACGTTCGGCTTTCTTGATGGCACGCATGACCGATCCTTCTCCCCAATTGTAGGAAGCCAGTGCAAGCTGCCAGTCACCGAACATATCGTGCAGCCTTTGCAGATAGGTCAGGGCGGCTTCGGTCGAGGAGATGATATCTCTTCTTTCATCCTTGAACGCATTTTGTGCCAGATCGTAATGGCGTCCGGTACTTGGAATGAATTGCCACAAACCTTCTGCCTTGGCGATTGAGCGGGCATGGGGGTTGTAGGCGGATTCGATGAACGGAAGCAGTGCCAGTTCGGTCGGCATGTTCCGTTTCTCAAGTTCCTGGACGATATGGAAAAGGTATTTCGATCCGCGTTGCGTCGTTCTCTGGAAATAGTCCGGACGTCTGGCGAAGTAGTTCATGTGGTTTTCCACCAGCGGATTGTCCAGATCGGCAATGGCGAAACCTGAACGGATTCTTCCCCAAACATCGACTTCATTGATGGAAAGGATTTCCGTCAGAGGGTCGTCTTCGAACCGGCTATCGTTCGCAAGGTCGAGGTTCGTTATGGAATGGAAGGCGGCAAGCTGTGCATCCTTGCTGTATTTCGGGAGGGAGATGTCGCTGGCGAAAACGGATGCCGGTGTTGAAATGGCAAAACTGCCAACCAGTGCCAGAACAAGAAACTTGAGTCGGGATTTGTGCGTCATGTTTTTATTACCGAAATACAGCGCCGGATATCCTGCGAGAGGCCTTGTTTCCGCAACAGGAAAAATAATGGTCTTCGTCGATCAGCCGGACTGGTTTCTGTTTCAAAATCATGTATCGAATTCCAGTGTTTTCACGCCGTTTATGCTGCCCAGCAGACAGATATCCGCACCGTTTTGCGCAAACAGGCCGACTGTCACGACGCCGGCGATATCGTTGATTTTTCCTTCCAGCTCCACGGGATCTGTAATGTGTAGTCCGGATATATCCAGAATGAAATTTCCGTTATCCGTTACGAACGGTTTGCCGTCTTTCATGCGCAGTCCGGCATGGCCTCCCAGAGCGTCCAGTTTTGCGGTGACGAGCCTGTGTGCCATCGGGATCACTTCAACCGGAAGAGGGAATGTGCCGAGGGTCGTGACCAGTTTGGATGCATCGGCGATGCAGATGAACCGGCCGGATGCCGATGCGATGATTTTTTCGCGTGTGAGTGCACCACCACCACCCTTGATCATGGCGCCGGTTTCGGAAATCTCGTCGGCTCCGTCGATATAGACCGGAATTTCTTCATGAACGTCGTTGAGATCGAGAACCCTGATACCGTACGAGGCGAGCCGTTTTTCCGTGGCTTTTGACGAGGCGACCGTTCCGGCGATCCGGTCCTTTATCCGGGCAAGTTCATCAATGAAAAAATTGGCAGTGGAACCGGTGCCAACACCGATGATTTTTCCTTCTGGGACGTAACGGACGGCTGCTCGGGCGACAGAAAGTTTCAGATCGTCTTGGAACATGATTGGCAAAATAAATTCTGTCGCAATGGCATGGGAAAAAATTGCGACATTTTAACCGGATTTAATGCAAGATTATACCAGTCTAGCCTGTTTGAGATGGACAAGTCAATTTTTATCGGGACAAATATCCGGTATTCTTGTGCAGTGTCAAGATACGAATGAATGCGACGTACCGGAAACAGGCCGGCAGGTCGTTTCAGTGACGGGTTTCCTTTTTTTCCGCATCGGCATCTTCTTCGTGATCCAGTGTTTCGTACAGGGCGATTTGCAAACGGGAATGGATACGGACGAACCATCTTCTGAGCACGAACACGATGGCGATGATGGATGCGATGACGAGAATCAGGGATTCCCGTTTCGGCAGAATGCTGGCGCTTAGCGCGGACAGGAACAGCATGGTACCGGTCAGAAACAGCAGGGGCAGGATTTCGCTGATGATACGACGGACCTGATGGGTATGGCGGCCCGTCACGCTTTCACGGACGCTCATTTCTGCAAGCATCATGGAGAGCGCCTTGAACTTGCGGAAGGCGGCGATGAGAAACGGAAGCGACACGATCAGTGTGGTTCCCCAGATCAGGGATTTCCGCCAGTCGATATCGCCTATCCAGTCAGCCAGAAGTTCATTGCCCAGATTGACAGCGAGATAGGCGCTGCACAGGAAAATGGCGATGACGATGGCCATGTTGATACCGATCTGGACAAGAATGCGCTTGATCATGTTCCAGATGATGGCATTGGATCCCTGTGGATGCAGATTGTTGAGCCATTCCCTGTACAGTTCGGCGATGCGTCCAAGAGGATGTGGCGTCATTTTCGCCATGATTCTGGCAAGCGGGTCGGCTGCCTGGATAAGATAGGGTGTCGTTAGGGTCGTGATGGCGGAAACGGCGACGGCGATCGGATACAGGAAATCGCTGGTGACCTTGTAGGCCATGCCGAGCGAGGCGATGATGAACGAGAATTCGCCGATCTGGGACATGCCCATCCCCATCCGGAGTGATGTGCGTCCGTCGTTGCCGGCGATCATGGCGCCTACAGCGCAGCTGAAGACCTTTCCGATGATGACGGCTCCCGCGATAACGAGAATCGGTATGGAATATTCCACCATAACGCGGGGATCGAGCAGCAGGCCGACCGCCACGAAGAAAATGGCGGAGAACATGTCGCGTACCGGTTCAATCAGCCGTTCGATCCAGTGCAGTTCCCTCGCTTCGGCCATAATGGCGCCGATGACGAACGCGCCGAGAACCATGCTGTATTCGAGCTTGACGACGAGCAGGCAGAAGCCGAAGCAGAGTCCCAGAACGGTTACCAGCAGCATTTCATTGCTTCTGAACTGGCCGATATAGGCCAGCAGGCGGGGAACGAGCAGAATACCGATGAGCATGGCGACGACCATGAACAGCGTCAGTTTCGAAATCGTCAGGAAGACATCGCTACCGCTGACACTGCCGGAAATGGCTACCCCGGAAAGCAGGGCGATCAGGCCGATACCCAGAATGTCTTCCACGATCAGTACACCGAAAATCAGCTGGGCGAACCGTTCGTTTTTCATTTTCAGGTCATTTAGGGCCTTGACGATAATGGTCGTCGAGGAGATGGCCAGTATGGCTCCCAGAAACAGAGCATCCAGATTGTTGTTCCAGCCCAGCCAGAGTCCGATCTGGTAGCCGATCCAGACCATGACGACAATTTCGAGGACAGCCGCAATCAGGGCCGTCGTTCCTACCCGCAACAGCTTGCGGAAAGAAAATTCGAGGCCAAGCGAAAACATGAGGAAAATGACCCCCAGTTCCGCCAGTACTTTGATCGTATGTTCATCCCGGATAAGCTCGAAAGGCGGCGTGTGGGGGCCAAGCAGCACGCCCACCACGATGTAGCCCAGCACGACGGGCTGTTTCAGCCGGTGGAAAACAACCGTGACCAGCGCGGCCACAATCATGATGACGGCAAGGTCCTGAATGAAGGTGATAACACTGTCGTGCATGGTCCGGTTCGATTATGGTAAAAAGGGTGAAATTGCAATTCTCGGGCACATCGTGAACAGGAGATATTCCGTTTGCCGCATTCCCGGTCTGACGCATGACGGGACCGATCCGATGACGGTAAAACCGGACACGACCGGAAAAACGTGACGGCTGTTCGGGTATCATAATTTGCCGTATCGGCTATGTATGTAAAAACGCCTGTTCGCCTGAAAGTATACGTGAATATGAAACATTCCGTTCAATAATCTTGATGTGGATGACGGATTTGTCAAAAAATCGGTACACTGGGGTAGCGGATACCGGAAATGACAGGAAAAATCCTGGAGAACCGGGCTTTTTCGGCAGGTCACTGGGCAATGATTATGGCGTGTTTGCCGTAAAGGATCATGACTTTCTGGCCAACGGCAAAGGCAGGGGATGGTCCCTGAACTAGGGTGAGGGTTTCACAGCTGTCTGTCGGGCAACTTATTTGTTAACGGTCAATCAACGGATTTTTCGATGTTGACATCCTCCACGCCCTGAAGGAAGTGGATTCCTGCTATGTTCAGGCTGTCG